>CAZVFQ010000140.1:0-6200 GCA_964626455.1 uncultured Desulfobacteraceae bacterium
GGAGGTTTTGAATATCAATACCAGGTCTTTGCCGGCAAACATACCGGTCACGCCGATCAAGCCGGCGATGCCCAGCGTGATCCAGATCAGTTTCTGCCCCAGCATGCTCAAGCGTTGTTCCAGAGGGGTCTGGGTGTCCTCTTCGGCCCTTTGGGCCAACTGCGAAATATGGCCCAACTCCGTGGACATTCCCGTGGCTACCACCAGTCCCCTGCCTGATCCCTGGGTCAGGGCGGTACCCTTGAAGAGCATGTTGCTCCGTTCCGCCAGCGACGTTTTTTCCGGAAGGATATCGACCTTTTTGCCCACGGGAACAGACTCCCCGGCCAAAGCGGATTCGTCGGCCTCGATCCGGTTGGACTCGATCAGCCTGAGATCGGCCGGAATAATATCGCCCCCTTCCAGGACGACCATGTCTCCGGGGACAAGTTCGGAAGCGGGAATTTCACGAATTCTTCCCTGGCGCAGTACCTTGGCCTGCACCAGGGTCATCTGCTGCAGGGCCTCCATGGAGCGAACCGCCCGCAGCTCCATGCCAAATCCGATCAGCACATTAACAAACAAAGCCACCAGGATGGAGATACCCTCCAGCAACTGCCCGAGGACGAAGGATACCCCGGCCGCCACGGCCAGAAGCAACACGATCAGATTCTTGATCTGGGCGATAAATATCTTCCATACCGAACGCTGCTGGCCGGATTCAATCCGGTTGGGGCCATATTTTTGCAAACGATGGCGGGACTCTTTTTGGCCCAGCCCCTGGTCAGGGTTTGACCCGAGGTATTCAACCGCCTCGGTCGCCTCAAGCATCCAGGGCTGTTTGCCGTTCAAAGCCGATGGTGTTTGATCGTTATTTGTCATGTCTGATATCGTTGTGTTTTGCATGGAGATCGTTTATTTCCCCCCAACCCGTATCCATTTTTTTAATGCGGAATTACATATCATGCAGCCGGAAAATAGAGTTTACCAAGTATTGGCACATGCGGGTAATGACCATAAAATTTGAATATTTAATTAAAAACATTTGAAAGGAGCTGTCAAGACTATGGATAATCAGAACGTGATTGAATATTTTTCCGAACAGGAGGTCAATGGCCTGAGCAGTATGGCAAAATGGTTCAAGGGTATTGGCTTTGTCATCCTGGTATTGGGGATGCTGTCTGTCCTGCTGCCGCATATCGGCACGCTGACGGTGAATCTGTTGGTCGCATCTATTCTATTGTTTACCGGGGCCATTCATCTGATACACGTTTTTACCATGCGCAAATGGCGGACAATGACCTGGGAAACCCTGCTGGGTATTATTTTTATTTTTTCCGGCATACTTTTTGCCGCTTATCCCTGGAGTGGGGCGTTGGCATTAACCCTACTGCTGGGTCTTTTTTTTCTGATTATCGGCACATTCAAAATTTTGCTGGCCCTGTCCTGGCGCTGGCGGCCCGGATGGGGCTGGATAATGGCCACCGGTTTTCTGTCTATCCTGCTGGGATTGCTGGTGGTCATGGGCTTGCCTGCTACGGCCGCATGGGTGATCGGTTTAATCCTGGGGCTTGATCTGATTTTTTCCGGAATCACACTGATTGCGCTGGGCGTCATGATGAACCGAATCATGGTTTGATGGCTTCGGAAAAAGTCCGTATCCACGGCCAGCTCATTCCAGGGGAGTTCGGCCGGGTCTTTTTTGCTGCATACAGGGTAGGCTGTGTTGATAACGACTTTTGCCATAGGATTTACCTCCTGGGATGTTTTCGGTTACGTGTCTGCGATCAACCGGATGAAAACCGGTCAATCCCTATCGTTACGGATTTTACCGTTATTTTCGACTTCAGCGCGCTTATGCGTCCCCGTTGCCGGCCGACAGGAGAGCAATACTTATGATGCCGATTGGTCCTTGCGCCTGGGAAGATGTTTATTGTGTTTAAGCAGAAAAACGCCGCCGATAATCAGACAGCCTATTCCCAGGAATAATCCCAAAATGGGGAGAAGAGCAAAGTGAAACAGGATAAACAGGACTCCCAGCCCCAGAAAGAATAAAGCAATCAAGAGGTTGGCGTTTTTTTCCGCTGTAGGTATGTTTTCATTCATGGTTTTATTACCTCCATTTTTTGAATTGCGGGTTTAAAAATCTCATGCTTGCCATCCCTGGCTGCCCACCAGGCGAACGAATTGACATCCGCCCAGGGATTTTTGTTCAAGATGACCATTGTGTTTGATGATTTTGGTCAATTCCTGACTGATCCGGTTCCCGACAGGGACGACCAGCCTGCCGCCGTCGGCCAGCTGTTCAACCAGTGTTGCCGGAACCTCCGGCGCCCCGGCGGTAACGATGACGGCATCATAAGGCGCATTCTCGGCCCAGCCCAGGCTGCCGTTGGAAAGATGATAAAAAATGTTGGTATATTCCAGTCGGTCAAGTATCTTTCGGGCACGTTGAAGCAGTTCGGCATGCCTTTCCACCGTGTAGACCTGTCTGCAGATTTCGGCCAGGATGGCACACTGATAGCCGCTGCCGCTGCCTATCTCCAGGACCTTTTCATTGCCGTTCAGATCCAGTGCCGCGGTCATCAGGGCAACAATATAGGGCTGGGATATGGTCTGGTTGCTGCTGATGGGCAGTGGCCGATCCTCATAGGCCGCTTTCTGAAGAGGCGGATCTACAAACAGGTGGCGGGGAACTTTTCGCATGGCCCTTAAAACCTGCGCATCCCTTATGCCCCTGGCCATGATCTGTTCTGTAACCATTTTTTCTCTTTTTGTTTGTGTGTCCATATACGCTTTTCTCCTTTCAGTTACTCATTATCTGCCAGAGAGGGAGAATTACCATGGGGTTGATCCTGTATTTGATTGTCATAAAGCAAGGGGATTTATGGGTGGCTGATGAAACTATGTATACATTCAAAAATCGGTCAATATATAGTTTTGGCGGTATTTAAAAAGGCAATCCGGTTGCATAGCCTTGTTTTATGAATAGATCAAAATTTTTAAAAAAGTGTGTGGGGATGGCTGAAAATCATTTTCATTATTGGGGAAAAGGAGGATGAAAAATGCAAGTAGACAGTATTACTCAAAATGAGGGGAGGCTTCAGTCGGAAAGAGCATCAGACGAAGGGCTGCTGATGGAAAGGGGATTCCATGTTTTCGTTCATCATAATTCGGATAGCGTACATCTGAAATTGTTTGGTGTGTTTGATGATTTGTCGGCCCTGGAGCTGAACGGTCTGATTGATCGGTATGCCGGTAATGTAAATAAAATATTTGTTCATACGGAGGCGTTGAAACAGGTTCTTCCCACTGGTAAAGCCGCATTTCATAAACGCCTTATGCCCGGTATCGACAATCTTGTTTTTACGGGTCAACTCGCCGCTGAATTCATGACGGAAATGGAAGCCCCAGCCGATCAACCGGGACTGTGGGCGGCGCTCCGGTAAACCTTCCAAAGCGGAGCCGGTCGGCGACGGTTGGCGAAGCAATAGGCAACATGTGACCGGAACCGGCTGGTTCCCCATGGATAAAAAAGGGGATGTTTTTATGTCTATTTTCGGCGCACCTTGCCAGAGCGGGGCATAAATGCTTACGATGAGGCCCTGGACGCTTCGTCGAGAAACCCCGGCCGCCGCCGTTTTGAAAAGGCCGTATCCGGTATGTATCTGCCGTATTTGTTCAAGCTGGCCTGTCCGGAAAGTCGCCTGGGCCCGGCCGGGGGCTCCGGGCCGTTGTTGGGTTACGCCATTGCCGGACTTACCTGTGTTACGGCGCGGCGATCCTC
Source organism: uncultured Desulfobacteraceae bacterium (assembly GCA_964626455.1). Lineage (GTDB taxonomy): Bacteria > Desulfobacterota > Desulfobacteria > Desulfobacterales > Desulfosalsimonadaceae > Desulfosalsimonas. The sequence continues at coordinate 3,767 of CAZVFQ010000140.1, forward strand.
TTGAGGCGTTCTTGTGATGGAACAAATATACAGCCGGTTCAGGTTGCTCAGAAAGAAGATCTCAAGAAGTGAACTGGCTTTACGGCTGATGGGCCCGCCTGAACACCGGGAAGCGGGCGCGGGGCCGGGGGTGATCATGCTTCAGGTGGACGGCCTCTCTTTTTCGCAATTGCAGAACGGCCTTTCCCGGGGGAGGCTGCCTTTTATCCGTTCCCTGATCAAAAAGCATAATTTCAATCTGAAACCTTTTTATGCCGGTGTTCCTTCTACCACCCCGGCGGTTCAGGGGGAACTTTTTTTCGGCGTTAAAACAGCGGTTCCGGCTTTTGAGTTTATGGACAGAGAACGGCAGAAACGCCTGGTCATGTATTACGCCGCTTCAGCCGGGCATGTAGCTGAAGAGATGGCCAGAACGGGGGGACCAGCACTGCTTGAGAAAGGCAGTTCCTACTCAAATATATATTCCGGTGGAGCGTCAGAGGCCCGTTATTGCGCCGAGACCATGAACCTTGAGAATCTGCTGCAGACCCTGAAACCTTTTAGATTCCTGGTGCTGGCGCTTCTCCATTTTGTCAAGGGGCTTCGCGTCCTGGGCGTCAGCATGGTTGAATTGTTGATCGCTTTTTTTGATTTTTTCAAAGGGCTGAAAGACGGTAAAAATTTTTTAAAAGAGCTCAAGTTTATTCCTTCCCGGGTTTTTATCTGCATTGTGCTGCGTGAACTGATACGATTCAGGGTTAAAATGGATTTGGCGCGGGGGGTGCCGATCATTCACGCCAATTTTACCGGGTATGACGAGCAGGCCCACCGTCGGGGACCGGAGTCGGCTTTTGCCCACTGGACGTTGAAAGGGATCGACGGGGTCATCCAGGACATTTACCGGGCGGCCCTTCGGTCGGACCAGCCTGTCTACCGCTTTATTCTTTTTTCCGATCACGGGCAGGAAACCGTCCGTACCTGGGGCTACGGGAGCGAAAAGACACTGAAACAGGCCCTGGCCGATGCTTATTTCACCGTGGTCCCGGCCGAAAAGCAGTCTTCCGGAAGCGGTAACCGAAACGGCTGGGAATATCTTTACGCGCCTGCCGGAAATCTGTGGGAAAGAATACTTCACGGTGTCCGGCAGAACCAGGCCCGGCACCCGGAATCTTCATTGACGATGTAAAGGTGACAACGATGGGACCGTTTGGTCATATCTATCTGCCGGTGTCGCTGGATCCGGCCGATCAGGAAAGGATCGCCCGCCATCTGGTCACCGCCTCGGGCATTCCTTTGGTGCTCTTTAAAAATGAACACACCGGCAAGGTCACTGCTGTGAACCGGCAGGGGGCTTTTGATCTTACCAGGGACAAGGCTGCGGTGCTGGGGAACGATCATTATTTTTTAGAGGAAACGGCCGCGGATTTAAAACGCGTCTGTTTTCACCGGAATGCCGGCGATCTGATTATATCCGGATGGTCGACGGATCAGATACCGCTCTCTTTTTCAATTGAAAACGGTGCTCATGGTGGACCGGGTAAGGAGGAGACAAGGGGATTTGTATTATTGCCCCGGATGATAGATGAAAAAAAATCGTTTGTCCGTCCCCTGGATCTTCGTCATATTATTTTTTCTTTGATGCAAAAACAGACAGACCGGTAAAGATTCAGGAGATGAAATGGCCGGAACGGGCTTTGGATGGGGCCGACTCCGCATACAATCTTGACTTCGAGAATGGTTGATTCGCTCATTTCGGTTATCGCCTTTGTTGCGTTAACGTCTTTAAATCCTACTGATTTGATTTTTGTATTTATTGTGGATTATCCGGCCGAAGGGATAAATGCAGGCATACTTGTATTTATTACCTCATTTTCTTGTATTCGCAAAGAGGCGATAATTATACTTCACAGACGAGAAAAAATGATCTGAAGGATAAAGCAGTGGACTACGGCCCGGGTCCCCTTCCGGAGGGATGAAACCACTTCTACCCATATTTTAAAATGAAAATACCGGATTTGACCCATTACATTCCGGGTATTGTTTATTTATGATCTTTAGTGCCTATACTGTGCCGACCCGGCTGTTTTCATAAAACAGGTCCGATGATGCGCTTATTAACCGGAATACCAGGAAAGGAGGCTGAAAATGGTCGCAGCCAACAAAGTGGGGCAAACCTTTAAATGCGAAGCCTGTGGCAATGTCGTCGAGGTTAAAGAAGCCGGCGGCGGTGAACTGGTTTGCTGCGAGGAACCCATGAAAGCTATGGATTAACGCGGTCAGGTAATAGGCGCTGCCTATTGTCAAAATACGGGAAGGTACCCATTTAAAACGGCCGCGCCTTGCGTATGATGAGATAATCAACTTAACGAAACACAAAAAAAGTAACGCAGGGAGGTCTTCCCATGGAAATAAAAAAAATCCTCTGGCCCACGGATCTTTCGAAAAACGCCGAAAA
>CAZVFQ010000141.1:0-6169 GCA_964626455.1 uncultured Desulfobacteraceae bacterium
AGGATGCCGCCATTATCCGCCGGCTTCGCAAAGCCGGGGCTTTTCTTTGTGGTTCGATCCGCATGAACGAATTCGGTTTCGGACTTGGCCGAAGCTGTGCAGGAGCTGCGGTAAAAGAAAATAGAGCAGATGTGGAACTGGTCCTGGATCTGATGGGCGAAAGCCGGCTGGCAGCCGCGCAAGCCGGTGTCTGCGGGTTTAAGCCTAGCTGCGCCCTGGTGTCGAGCCTTGGCTTAGTGGGCCTGATCCCGTCCATGGAAAGCTGGGGACTGCTTTCCCGCAACCCCGGCCTTATCCGGAAAATCCTGGAAACCATTGCCGGCCCGGAACCCCTGGATCTTTCGCTTCCGGATGAGCCGGCCCCGGATTTTTCCGAACAGAAAATCGTGCCGGAAAACACGCGTATTGGCTTAATTTCAGAGGCAGCAGGCAGGCTTGCATCTGATCGCAAAAATGCGTTTAAGACAGCAGCAGACCAATTAAAGCAGGACGGCTTTATTGTTAAAGAACTCAGTATGCCTGACATGAAGCTTTTCCCGCTGGTGCACAACATTGTCGGTTCAGTGGAGGCATCCTCATGTGCCGGGCGCTATGATTCGGTCCGCTACGGCCATCGGGTGCCGGGCGCTAAAAACTGGAACGAGATGTATTTACGTTCACGGGATGCCGCATTCGGCACGCTTGTAAAAAGTTACCTGTTTCAGGGGGCGTATATTTCAAGTTCGAAAGATACGCGGCCTATGAAGACGCCTGCCGCATCCGTGCGCGCCTGGCCGAAAATATGCAGAAGCTTTTCGAACATGCAGATTTTCTCATAATCCCGGCATATGCCCCTGACCTTGAGGAGCAGAAAACAGGCCTTGCAGAAACATATGAACAGTTCGCAGCCACTCTCTTTGCCAATGTCACCGGCCAGCCCGCCCTCTACCTGCCGGCGGCAGACGGGACAAAAACTGCGGGATTCCAGCTGGCAGGACCGAGATTAAGCGATCCGCGATTGCTGGCGCTTGGCGAACACCTTCTGAAACTGCGGCGGGGAGGAGGCGTGTAATGGAATTTGAAGCGGTCATTGGATTGGAAATTCATGTTGAACTCAACTGCCCGACAAAGATGTTCTGCGACTGCCCCAACCAGCCCGGCGAAGAACCGAACGTAAACATCTGCCCGACCTGCCTCTGGTTTCCGGGCGCTGTTGCCCGGTTAAGCCGGGAGGCTCTTGAAAAGGCATGACTGCGCTGCCTGGGACTTGGCGCGGAGCTTCAGCCGGCAAGCGCCTTTGACCAGAAGGTCTACTACTACCCGGATCTGCCCAAGGGTTATCAACTCTCCCAGGCCCATCTCCCCCTGGCGCGCGGCGGAGGAATTGACATCACTGATGAAAACGACAAACCCAGACGCCTGCGTATTCATCATATCCACATGGAAGAAGACGTGGCCAGGCTGGTGCATGAAATGGAAGGACGCATGCCCATCAGCCTGGTGGACTTTAACCGGGCCGGCGCACCGCTGGTAGAAATCGTCACTGAGCCGGATTTGCGTTCTCCCCGCGATGCCATGGAATTTTTAAAGGCGCTTCGCACACAGGTAAGGTATGTGGGCTCATCTGAGTGCAGCATGGAAAACGGCACCATGCGGGCTGATGCCAATATTTCCATCCGCCCTAAGGGATCAGAGCAGATGAACACCAAAGTGGAAGTCAAAAACATGAACTCCATCCGCCACGTCGGGGATGCCATCGTGTTTGAAATCGAACGGCAGACTGCGGCCGTGAAGGCCAAAGAGACCGAGGTTCTCCATACCCGGCTATGGGACCCGGACAAAAAAGCCACGGTTGCCATGCGCGCCAAGTTTGAAGGCCCCTGCGTGCCTGATCCTAAAGTCCCGGCCATAGAGCTGACACAAGCATATATCGAGACGTTGCGCTCACGCCTTCCGGAAACGCCCGCGACCCGGGCCGGGCGCTTTGTGGACCGTTACGGCCTGACCAGCGAGGAAGCGGCGTTTTTAAGCTCTGATCCGGAAGTGGCCGCCTATTTTGAATCGCTTATTGAAGAAGGCGTCATCCCGCGCACGGCCATGCACTGGCTTACCACCCAGCTGATGCCGGCTGTCCGGGAAAGGGGATAGGAATTAAGCACAAGCCCTGTGACCGCGGCCCGGCTTGCCGGACTGCTTAAGATGCTTTCAAATGAAGAGATAAACGCCAAGGCTGCGCGCGAAGTGCTGCTGTACCTGTTTGACAGCAGCGAATAACCGGAAGAAATCGTTTCTGCCCGGGGATTTGCACAGGTATCTGATTCCGCGGAACTTGAGTCCATGATCGACAAAGTGATAAAGGACCAGCAAGATGCGACCGCCAAAGTGCGCTCCGGACGGAAAAAGCCCATGGGCTTTCTGGTTGGACAGATAATGCAGGCCTCAGGCGGCAGAGCCAACCCGAAAATAGTGCGGGAACTGCTTGAAAAAAAGCTGCAGACGAATTAAAACCCTTCATCACTTACCGCCCTGATATGGCACGGGCACGTAAAATCCGCAGCACCGACATAACCAAGCGATGTATCCACAAACCAAGCTGCTGTAAAGGATTTGCTATCCGCACTCCAGAGTCGTCGCCGGCCTGCATCAAAAACCGAAGGAGCACAGTATTCTCCGAGAATCGAAGCCCGGCGGATCTGTGTTTCCAATTCGTCTATGGTGGGCAGGCGCCATGTACATATCCCGGCAAATTCAATTTTATTTAAAAAATTAATATACTCGCCGGCCTTCGTCCATTCTGCCGGGTAACGTGTCCCGCCCTGCTGCCAAATAAGCCCGTGTGACAAATCCTTTACAATTCCTGGTTCTTCAGGTGTAAACGTGATTTTTCTTCTTATCCGGGGCCGCCATTGAGAATCAAGCCCAAACACCCGCTCTGCATTCCAAACCTGTACCTTCAAAGGTTTTTTGCGCAAAACCCTCTTTTTACCCTCAACTTCCATGCCTGCTTCTTCTTCCGGTGTCTGCATACGACAGGCCTGTTCCAGGTTATCATACCATTTCTTATATGCGATTTTCATCGATTCCTGCATATCCCGACAGTCTGAAAAACGTTTTGCCTTTTCAGGATGAGTTGCCTTGAGTAAAAAATCGTCCCAATACTCGCCCAGCAGCTCGTTTATTTCGCCGGGCCTGGTTTTTTCCGCGGTTTCCGGGGGCAAATAACCGGTTAGCATGCGCCATACCATGACCCCAACACTGTAAAGATCCGACCTCTCATCTACCCGGTTGGGATCGCTTTCCTGTTCCGGTGCTGCGAAATAAGGCGTGCCTATCTTAAAGCCCCCCGGAACCCGGTGCGTTTCTCCCCTTAACAGGGAAAGACCGAAATCAATAATTTTAACTTCGTCTCTATCCGTAATAAGAATGTTATAAGGTTTGATGTCCCGATGAAGAATTCCGTCATGGTGCAGTCTGTCCAGGCCTGCAAGAACCTGGCCGGCATACCGAAAAGCACGGGCCGGGTCAATTAACCGGGTGGGTGCCTCCATCAGGTAATGTTCTCCGATCATGTCCCCAAGATTTTTGCAGTGATATTCCATGGAAAAAAACGGTCGGTTTTCCAGGTCCCGGTCAAAATCCAGGATAGACGCAACATTGGGGTGGCGAAGTCGCCCCAGAATTCGGGCTTCGCTCATAAACATTTCCTCAATCCTGTCCCGGCCAAGCAGTCCTGTCATGTGTTCATGGGGGCGGAGCAGCTTTAATGCTACTATTTTGTCTATCAGGGGCAATTTAACCTTGTATACACGCCCCATGCCCCCCCTGCCTAAAAGCCCCAGAACTTTATATTTGCCGATGTACATATTTCGTTTTCCTCTCTGATAAAAAGCAATCATTGAAAAATTTCGTGCTTCGTGGAACAAGGCTTTCTTCGTATGATTCCTTTTCCGGCTGCGGACAAGCCCTCGGCTCAGGTATAGGTACGCAGCTTAAGCTCAATGGGGTGCGGATTCAAATAGGTCTGCTGCTTGAGATACTGCTGATCGTACTTGCGGATATAGTGGTTGAGAAGGGTTACCGGGACCAGAAGGGGAACATGGCCCGCTTTGAAATGATCAAAGGTTTCAAGTAATTCCTGTTTTTCGTCGGAAGAGAGCTGATTTTTAAAATATCCCATTATATGCTGGAGCACGTTGATGTGCTTTTTGGTTGTGGGATTCAGGCGCAGAGTGGAGATCAACCGCGCTTCATACTCGCGGTAAAACGCATCCCGGTCCATTTGGGCGGCTCCGGCTACCAGCTTTCCCATCCTGCGTGCATGTTCAGGGCTGTGAGCCATCAGCAGAAGCTTGTTTTTGGAATGATAATCCACTATAGCGCCGATACCGGGAATTTTTGAAACAGTATCACGCCACCTTTTAAAAGCAAAAATCTGTTCGATAAAATTTTCCCGGAGTCTGGGATCATGCAGCCGCCCCTCTTCTTCTACCGGAATTAACGGAAAATGGTTTACAAACTCCCTGGCAAAAAGGCCGACTCCTTTTTTCTGCGGCACCCCTTTTTCATTGTAAACTTTAACCCGCATCAAACCGCTGCTCGGGGAATCCTTTTTGAAAATATATCCGCACAAATCCTCTTTTTCCAACTCTTTTACCCGTTTTTTCGCCCATTGGATCATCTGCTGCGTATGATCCGTTTGCGATCTGATCTTTATCAGCCGCGGGTTATCAACATCTCCCACCAGCCGCATGGCTTCTCTTGGAACACCGAACCCTGCCTCCATCTCAGGACACACCGGGACATAGTCCACGTATTGGCCGAGGGTGTCGCGAAGAAAGGGATCCAGTTTGTGTCCGCCGTTGTAGCGCACGTTTTGTCCCAGCAGGCAGGTACTAATGCCGAGTTTAATCCGATCTTCCATAGGTCGCCCTTCTGTCTTGATCTCTAATATAATTTGGCATAAATATAAATCAGGAAGAAATCAAAAGCAAAATTAATCAGTTGAGGTAATTACAATTGGGTTCCCCTCATCTTCAACCACCTGTTGGTGAAAATATTTAGCTGGATTTCCGCAATCCGGGCAAATTGGGTATTCGGCCGGTTTATTTACTTCCGCACTCCCGTCTTTCAAACACTTCTGCGCTATCCTCAGTAAGTGCTTCTTTGACAACGGCAAATCTGGCGGTTTTTCAATCAAGAATCAGGCCTTTTCTGCTGTATCGGTTTTGCTGCGCCGGGCAACTTAACCCTTCCCGCATATAATACGCCTTTCAAAGCATACAACCTATCAAGAATTACCTTGCCTTAAGTGCTTCTAACATTCAAAACTCGGCGTTAAATCGGCTCACCGCATCTATCGCAGAAAAAGATTTTGTCTTTTTCATCCTTTTCTTCGCGTGTAATGACACGTTCCTGGGTCAGTGAGTTCCAATCTTCATCCTTCATGCAGTTGGTACAACTAACCAGGTCATTAATATAAATTGCTACAACTTGCTCTTTATCTAAATCCATAGCACCTCCCTCTTCAGTTTTTGAAGACTGAAGAGCTTGTTTTTCCATTATTCGCTCACGAACTTGCAGCTCCTTTCCGGCTGTAGCTGAAATTCTTTATTTCTTCCTAACCACAGTGGCTTTGGGGCCTTTGTCCCTTATTTCCGTCTTATACTCTACATGGTCTCCTTCGATGTTTTGCCAGTATGATCAACACCCATGCTTTTTCTTATTTCCACCTTCCGCAGGATATTTTTTGTAGCCAGCCGGTGCGTTTTAAAAAATGCTACACTATCGTGAACAGGCATTGCGCACTCAGAAATCTCTGCCATTAGATATTCTTTTGATGTTTACCGCTATTTCCGCTGCCGTTGCAGCTTTTTTTGAAAAATCCGGAAACACCTGTTTTAAGGCTTGGCCGCGACTTCACCTGCGATAAAAAGCCCCAACCACTCTTCTTCCATTTGTTTTACATCGTCTACAATGTTTTCCAATGTGCTTCTTAATACCTTCTCCCGGTCTGTATAGCCCGCATAGTAGACGATGGCGACGGGAAAATTCGGCGGGTAATGCTCTTTCATGCGCTCAGCGAACTGATCTATTGAGCGAAGTGACATGTACCAGACCATTGTGGTTTTATACTTTGCCAGATCCTTTAGAATCCCGTCTTCCTTTTCCCAGTTTTCCCCGAACATTGAAC
>CAZVFQ010000142.1:0-6062 GCA_964626455.1 uncultured Desulfobacteraceae bacterium
GTTTTGGAGTTCGTCCGCAGGTTTATCCAGCACGTCCTGCCTTCGGGATTTATGACCAACATATCAATTTAGCATAGCAGAAGTGTATCAATTTATCGTAGCGCTATAGTCGGGTCAGTCCGGAAGTGATCTGATTGGTTATTGTGAATTTCGGTTTGAAGGTTTTTGTCATTCGATTACTCGTTTTCTCGATCCTCCCAGGCTGTTTTTGCCTTCACCTCATCGATGAGAAACCGCACGCCCTGGTTGTCGGACGGGTTCAGCCAGAGCATCTTCTCAAATATGTGCCACCAGACGTTGAATCAGCGCCTTGCGCCGCAGGTGGCCGGCCATGAATTTTTTCAATTCTTGTTGAAATTTCTTTTTGGTCGCAAACAGGTCATAAGCTTCAGCGATGTCAGCGAGTATGCGGCAGGCCTCATCCATCATAGCCGCGCCCTGATCCACGCTCGACAGGTTCATTAACCGACGCCCAGGCCTTGGGAAAATCGGCAATTCTCCCACCGTACGCCGAGGTGCTTCGGTATCGCACGTCTGTAAGCGGCGTCGCCATGATGCGAACCGGTTCCTGATGGACATTTCGGCCTGCTGCCCCTTGCCCTCCAGCAATTGCTTCAAGATCGGTATTCGCTCATGATACCTTTGCCAATAAACCTTCACGGCATGGATATATTTTTGCTTTTACGGTAAATAGTAACCTTAAATAAGTTTCCGTCCTGGTCGTTTTCAAAATCAATGTCAGGATACGCTTTTAATGCCCGGATAATGCCGCTGCCAAGACCGCGATAGGGCAGGATTTTGGTGGCAAAGGAGGCCAGAATCGGATTTCGGATGTTTGAATTTCCCCTTTTGATGTTTTCAACAGTTAAATTGTTCGGGAGATGTCCGGGACTGATAATCTCCGCCCGGTCATCAAAGACAAACAACCGAACAGGCGCTGAAATAAAATAATCCCGGTGAATAAGGGCATTGGCGATTAACTCTTCAAGTGCAATCTTTGGGATTTCGGGCTTACCAGGCGCATTGACATTCTGTCCCCCTTGGACATGCCGGATATTACCAAGAATAAAGCTTATGCTTTTTTGAAAAATGTCTCCGATCTTTCCAATAATATCCTGGCTGTCCCGATATTGCGTTTCATGAATTTCATTGCCTGGAAAGGCAATCGCCTTGACGATAAAAGCCGGCAGCTTGTAGCTCGGATTCCTGGAGAATAACAGCGCTCCGCTCACATTGAAAACCTTATCCTTCATCAAGTTCATATTTTCCAGAAGGGCAGAAAGTGGTACTTCCTGATCTTCAAGGGTTTCCCCAAAGTTGCGTTCAAAAAACGTCCGAAAATAGGCCTCATCCAGATCCGCAATCGTCATACCGGGAACTGGGATCTCATCCCCGTGGATCAGGCCGGCTCGCTGGTAGAGCCGCTGAATTTCCTCCCGGGAAGTGGCCTTGCGCTTATCCGATCCGCTTTTCACCCATATAACACCATTCTTATCCATGTAAGGCTTGGCAATGCCATCAGGCACGGTAATTCGCATCACCAACCCATCCGGCGTATCGATATTTTCAGTCTGGGGGTTAATGGGCGGCCGAACATGCTGTGAGGCCGCATTGGACGTGAGTTGGTTCAACCTCCCCATATCCTTTCTTGTCAAACCGGAAAACGTACCATCGTTGCTTACGCCGATAAATATAGTACCGCCGCCTGAATTGCTGAAGGCTACCATCTCCTGGGCCAGTGAGGTTTCATTGGTGGCATTGGCCTTGAACTGATACTGGCCGTCCTCATTTCTGCCGATGATGGCTAGGAGGTCAGTGGTTTCCATATCTCATATCTCCTTCTGCGCTGCTCAAACGCTTCTCTCCCCCCTTCCATGATGTTCACGATTTCCTTTTGCAGGTCCGGACAATCGATGCTGCCACTTTTCACATGAATGGTATCGTCGGCATAAGCGCAGGAGACAATCTGCTCTGCGTCACCGAGCACCGGGAAATTGGCGTTGTGGGTGGCGAAAATGAACTGGGTCTGGGGTTTTAAGCTGCGGATGAGCTTGATGACATCCTCGTAAATGGTCTGGTTGTCCAGATCGTCTTCCGGCTGATCAATAATGAATACATCATTCTCCCCCTGGCTTAAAACAAACAAAATCAATGCGGATGCACGCTGGCCCAATGAATGATGCCGCAGCTCCTTGCCGCGATACTCGATGATAAAACGGTTGGGCACCTGCCATGTCAAAAGGGCAGCTAGGTTTTCATTAAAATACTGTTCAAAAACGGCAGCTGAGGTGCCGACCATGCGTTTTGCATTATCAAAATCCTTATATATTGCACCAAAGTCTGAAAATGTGTCGGCAAGGGTTGTAAAAATGGTTTCCCGGATTCGACTACCTTTGAAAATGTCCTTCATAAAGGACTTGAAAGCCTCTTTGTCGCCTTTGAATTCTGTTTTGATCTCAAGGGAAGAATGGCTTTGGTTGACCTTGTTCAGTTGGCCCTGGATTGCCCTGTGCTCCTCACGCCAGAGTTCATTCAGCGAGGCCAGTTCCTTCAGCAGCTCCTGCTGCCATTTCGTGCGTGTTTTTTCCTGCTGACCCAGTGCCTTGATCATTTGTGCTGCCTGGTCCACTGTCTGCCGAAGCCTGCGGAACTCATCTGGCCGGATTGCCTGGGCACCGGATGCTTTCAGTTGCTCGGCCAATTTTCTTTCAATCTCAGCGAACTCTTCCTTGAGGCCGGCCTTACGCGTTTCAAACGCCTGGGATTTGCTCCTCAGTTCAGCCAATACCTGCCTACCTTCTTTTAATGCTGATTTAATCCATTCGAAAGAAATTATCAGCTTTTCATAAGTTGCAAAAAAGTCATCAAAAAACGCTTTGTTCTGCCTTGATGTATAAACTTTTTGGTTTTTTAAATCATCCTCATACTGGCCGATAAACGTTTCCAGCTCATCAAGATAAGATTTGACACTGGAAACGGTTGCTGCGATTTTTCGGGAATCCGCATCAAAGTCCACCTGCTTCTGCAGTTTTTCTTCCACCCCGTGGTCTTTGTAAAATTTGAGCTTAAATTCCGCGTCTTGCTTTTTGTCTTCATACACTTTTTTTTGCTCTTCCGTGTTGGCAAGCTTTTTCAGATGATCAACGTATTCCACTACCTTTTGTCGCTGGGCCTCGATGCGGGATCGAATTGTTCTCAGCTTATCCCCCACCAGCTTTTCCACCAGATCTTTTTCAAACCCTTTGCCTGTTGCCGCAAGATCCTTCTGGCCGAAATAAATCGGCTTATGAAGAATGGTTTCACGAATGGAAATCCCGGGCTGGAGTGTGCCGTCCACATAAACATCGGCCATTTCGCCATTGATACGGCGAATCTCATATGCTTGCCCACGCTGATCCACAGCATTGACCGTCACCATGCCGCCGCTGCCCAGAACGTGATCCACAAGACTGGTTTTGTACTTGGTGTCTTCCGCATTGTCACCAAACGAAATATCCAAAGCGTACCGTACCGCCTCCAGGATAGATGACTTGCCGCTACCTCGAATTCCGATCAGGGTGTTAAGCTCCGCTGACAAGTGAACCGTCTTTTTGTTCAGCACCCCGCCATCAAATGAAACGCTCAGGATATGGGAGTGTTTGGATGCTTTGGGGTTTAGACCAACACGATTCTTATGGTCCAGAAGGGCGTATTGGACCGCTTCAAAGGTAAAGTCGCCGATTTTCAGGTAGCCGGCTTGGCCTTGCCCGATCTGTTCGATCGCCTTGGGATCGGAGCCTTCGACTTCTGCGGGATAAGCTTTGTTAATCCATTGTTGCAACTTTACACGGCATTTGCGATCCGACACATCATGGGTCCTGACTTTCTGGAATGCCAGAGCGCTTCGACGAAATATTTCGTCATTTCCTAATTCCCGGAGGCGGCCGCCGTCGAGCTCATGCCAAAATCCACATCGGTCCTCCACATGGGCGAATACCAGAAAAAACGCTTTGTGATAGCCTTCGAGGGTTTTTATGGTATCGATAAGGCCCATTGAACTGCGGCCATTTTCGTTTACATACTGTTCCGGGGTTTTACCCGCGAAGGCGACATTCAAAAACGAGTTGATATAATCCTTTCCATCGGCAATCCATTGCTCATGAAAAACGATTAAAGTATGAATCCCGTTGGCACCGTCGCCGACGGAAAGCTCCACTCCGGGCAGCAGGAAAATGCCTTTTTTTCGGGCGGTTTTCCGCAGCATCTTGAACTCTTCAAAATCGAACTTGTTATGGTTTGTGATGACCCCAACTTCAATGCCCGCGGCCTGAAGCGCATCCACATAAGCCGAAACATAATAATTATCATCTCCGGTGTATGAAAATTCCTTGTCCGCCCGAGTGTGCAGATGAAAATCCGCGCGCAGCCACCGGCTGCCATGGAGGAAAAATTGGTCAGCTGAATTTGTTGCGGACATCGGGATGCCTCCTTGATGCGCTTTGCCTCAGTTTGCATCGGGAACCGGTTTGATGCCCAGAATCATGGCTTCCACGTCCGCCTTGGCATGTTGTTTTTTTTGATCGGCTTCGGCTTTGAGCTGGGCGATTATTTTACGCTGAGAGTAAACTTTTTCAACAAGACGTTTTTGCATATCCAGTGGCGGCAAGGGTATTTCTATAGTTTCGATGCTCTCTTTGTTAATGCTTTGTACCGTTGTACTCCATTTTACTTGTGATAAAAGTTTATGCTGCATGCATCTTAGATAAATCGCCAGAAAATCCGCACTAATTGGAGCATCCGGTTTAGGTGTAAAGGCTCGAATATCCTGATTTATAGTCACTTCAACCATGTTAACTGCGATCGGCACTTTATGTTGTAAAATTCCACTGCGCACAACAACAAGCACCGAGCCTTGAGGTATTATCGAGATACCAACAGAATCTAAGGCATCATCTGAAATATGATTGATTGTACCGGTTATCCAATCAGCTTTCATATCCTTTGGGGAGACCCACGGAATCTTTCCATTCCAAAAATTTTTGTTTCTTTTCGAAGGAGTACTGCCGCTCTGCCCGTTGCACAAATCGCAAAGTAAATGAAGAGGGTATTTATGTCGCTCCGCTTTTGCTTCTGAAAGGTTGCGTTTTATGTATTCAATGCTCCATCGATTGAGATCTGACCACTTAAGGCTGAATACATTTGGTAAATCGATCTGCTCTGGTTTGCTTAGGCCGAGTGAAGCCAGGAAATCAATTTCAATTTGTACTCCCAATTCGGATATGCGTCGTTGAATGTCAGCAACTTCTACTTTGGCTTGTTCCCACGCCGATACGATTGTTTTTTGCACTATCAACGGGGGTAGAGGAACTTGGATGCTCTCCAGATCCGCTGGCTGAACCCGCTTTCTGCCGCTAGCGCCGCTTATCATGCTATTAACTTTATTTTGAAAAGATGTTGTGCGGAATAATAGTTTAATGTATTGCGCATCGAAAAATGCGGAATCTACCTTATATACTGGGAATTCGCTGGTGACGCAAACCCGGCCTAATTCAGGTGGCACGATACCGATTGCGCCATGCCGCACATCAATCTTGGAGTAAATTACATCTCCAGGATTAGCCCACCAGAGCCTTCCTTTTATCGGTTTATTACGGTCCTGATGACGCAATTCCATTTCACCATCGAAATGCAGAGTCATCAACTTTAATGATTTCGGATCAACGGACTTCTTTTCAACGTCAAATAACTTTCGGATCAGCGCATCTGAAAGCGGTCGAATATATTCTGCAGGCCAACGCCAGCCAATTTCCCTAAAACTGCCCACGCTCCAACGATTCAACTCCTTGAACCTGACGGCAAAGCATTTTCGGAGTGCTTTAGTCATTCGCCCATCCCGGCGGATTTATTGGATAAGTTCAGAATAAACAATTCAGGGTTATTCAGGAAGCCACGATATTGCATCAAGGCAGTGTCTTCTATCTTAAAGTCTTCCGGCAGCCCCAACATTTCGCTGGGATACAATTCACACACATCCTGTTCACCAGTGGCCGTGAGGCCGACATGCTGGGTATCATATAGAAAAA
>CAZVFQ010000143.1:0-6030 GCA_964626455.1 uncultured Desulfobacteraceae bacterium
TCAGCCCGCAGCCTCGATGATTTCTTCCGGAATATCGGCGTTTGTGTGCACCCTCTGCACGTCATCGTTGTCATCAAGGGCATTCATAAGCTTTAACATTTTTTCCGCATCCGTACCCGCAAGGCTGACGGTGGTCTGGGGCAGCATGGTGACCTCTGCATCATCAAACGGGATTTCAGCCTCGCCCAAGGCAGCCTTTACATCCTCGAAGGCCTCAGGCGGTGTTATGATCTCAAAGACCTCCTCCTCGTCACGGATATCCTCGGCACCGGCCTCAAGAGCCACTTCCATGAGGGTTTCTTCGTCTGCGTCATTTTTGTTTACCGGGATCCAACCCTTTTTATCAAACATCCAGGACACGCACCCGTTTTCCCCGAGACTTCCTCCGTGCTTGGAAAAAATATGCCTCACATCAGCCACGGTCCGGTTCTTGTTATCAGAAAGCGACTCCACGTATACCGCAGCCCCTCCTGGCCCGTAGCCTTCGTATACGGTTTCCTCGTAATTGACCCCTTCCAGGTCTCCGGTGCCCTTCTTTATGGCCCGTTCAATATTGTCCTTGGGCAGGTTGTTCTGCTTGGCTTTTTCAAGCACTGTTCGCAGCCTTGGGTTGGCATCAGGATCGCCGCCGCCCAGGCGGGCGGCAACAATTATCTCCTTTACGATCTTGGTAAATATCTTGCCGCGTCTTGCATCTTCTGCGCCCTTTTTGTGCTTGATGTTTGCCCATTTGCTGTGTCCTGCCATTTATTCCTCCTGTTTCTTTCCTGTTCCGATTATATAGATCTCCCTGCTGTCCTTGCGGCAGCTTGAGGGTTTGAATATTTTCATTGTTTTAAAACGCGCCTTGGCCGCTTCGGAAAACTCCTTGAAACCCGGTCCCTGAAATATCTTGCACACAAACGATCCTCCCGGGCAAAGCGCCCTGTCTGCCACGTAAAGGGCCATTTCGCAGAGCTGCTCGGATCTTGCTGCATCCACATCCTTTCTGCCAGTGGTAGACGGTGCCATATCGCTTAACACCGCATCCACCCCCTGGTCAATAACATCCCATGCATCAGAAGACAGCTCGTTTATATCCTCCCGGAAAATAAACATGTTATCTGAAGGCTCAACATCGGCTGACTTAAGATCAACGCCTATAACTCTTCCGGATTTGCCAACCACGTCAGCAGTGTATCTCAGCCACGAGCCCGGGGCGCATCCCAGGTCCAGGACCGTATATCCCGGCTTTATCACCTTGTATTTTTTCTGGATCTCAGAGAGCTTGTATACGGATCTGGCAGGAAAATGCTCTTTTTTTGCCTTTTTTGCATAATAATCCGGCCTTGCACGATCTCTTTGGCCTGATTTTGCTTTTTTTTGTTTCATATGGAATTCGGCTCCCGGGAGCATATTTTTTTAAAACAGGATTTCCATGACCTCGGCAAGCCGCCTGATGCCTATGAGTTCAATACCGTCCGTGCCGCCTGCCTGTTTTAAGCTGTTTTTCGGCACAACACATCTGGTAAAGCCCATTTTTTGAACCTCTGTGATCCTTGGCAGAAGATGGGAAATACCCCTTACCTCGCCTGTAAGTCCCACTTCTCCCAAAAGCAGCATGCCTTCAGGAACAGGTCTGTCAAGAAAACTCGATGCCACTGCCGCAATAATTCCAAGATCCACCGCAGGCTCAGACACCTTTACCCCGCCTGCCACATTCATGAAAATGTCCTGGCCAGCCACGTTTAATCCCAGCTTTTTCTCCATTACAGCCACCAGCAGTGAGACCCGGTTATAATCCAGCCCCAGCACGGTGCGGCGCGGTGTGGCATACCCGGTGCCGCTTATAAGCGCCTGGAGTTCCACCAGAATGGGCCGGGTGCCTTCCATACACGCGGTTACCACTGAGCCGGCAGCACTTGACTCGCGTTCGGCCAGAAACACCTCCGAGGGATTGGGCACCTGTTCCAGCCCGTTTTCCTTCATCTCAAAAACGCCGATCTCGTTTGTGGAGCCGAACCGGTTTTTTACGGCCCGCAGAATCCGAAACACGTGATTCTGATCACCCTCGAAATACAATACAGTATCTACCATGTGCTCCATTAATCTTGGACCTGCGATAGCGCCTTCCTTGGTTACATGGCCGATTAAAAATACCGGTATGCCGGTCTGTTTGGCCATGACCATCAGCTTCATGGTCGATTCGCGCACCTGGCTTACACTGCCCGGGGCTGAGCCCGCATCATGAGAAAACATTGTCTGTATTGAATCAATTACCAGGGCATCAGGCACCTGTTCGCGAACCATCTGGATGATTGCGTCTATGTCTATTTCCGAGACCGCATACATACCCGGTGCCGAATCTGCCAGCCTTCGGCTTCGCATTTTTAACTGCCTGGCCGATTCCTCGCCTGAAACATACAAAACCCTGCGGTCTTCCGCAGCCATTTGCTGCAGCACCTGCAAAAGAAGCGTAGATTTGCCTATGCCCGGATCACCGCCGATTAACACCAGGCTGCCCGCAATTATTCCGCCGCCAAGCACCCTGTCAAATTCAGCCACTCCTGTCTGAAGCCGATACTCATCATCAAGCTCCACCTCATCCATTGCAACGGCTTCGGCCTTTTGAAGTGCTGTTCTTTTAGCACCCGCACCCGTCCCCGGGACTGCCTCGGCTGCCAGGCTGTCCCACTGCCCGCACTCCGGACACCTGCCCATCCACCTGGGCGTCTGATGTCCGCAGGCCTGGCACACATATATAGTACGTGCATTTTTTTTCATGGCTTTTTCTTTGGCGCTCAATGGGCTTTCAAGATTGACATCAGGCAGCACAAGATGGCAAATAGAAATAACTGACCGGAGACTGCCGTCCCGAAGAATATAATACGGGAAAAACCCGAAATCAAACCTTTTCCTTGCCGGAAAAACGAGGCGAAATGATTGATTATCACGTTCATACCATGCTTTGCAACCATGCCAGGGGCACAATGGAACAATATGTGGACTGTGCAGTCAGAGCAGGCTTAAAAGAAATCTGTTTTCTCGACCATCTTACCCTTAATGAAAACGGCCTGGATCTGTCCATGACCCCTGAGGAGGTTCCGCTCTATTATTACGCGGCCAGACGGCTGCAGGCTGCATATAAAAGCAGAATAAAAATAAAGGTCGGACTTGAGGTTGATTTTACACCCGGGCTTTCAGATTCCGCCCGCCGGACTGCCGGGCAGTTCGACTTTGACGTAATCGGCGGCTCAGTGCATTTTATCGGAAAGCAAAACCTTGTAAGCACAAACGGCGAAAACGCCAAGAGCCGTAAACATGATACAGCCTTCTATGAGGACTATCTGAATCTCGTGGACAGTATGCTCGACTGCGACTATATTGACATGGTCTGTCATCTGGATATTATAAAAAAATTCGGCGTGATTCCGCCTGACTGGTTTTACACCAGATTTGAGGCCCTTTTGGACAAGATCGCAAAAACAGATAAAGTCCTTGAAATCAACACCAGCGGCAGTCATCATCCAGTGGGAGAAATCTATCCCAGCCCCTTTCTTCTGAAAGGATGCCGCAAAAGAGACATTGCTCTTTGCACAGGCACTGACGCACATCTGCCCGAACAGGTAGGCCGGGGCCTTGGAAAAGCAACAGACATGCTCAAAAAAGCAGGCTACAGCCAGGTCACCGGCTTTAACAAAAAAACCCGCTGCCCGGCTGCGATCTAAAATCCAATAATGCATACGTTTAACCGAAAGAAAAAATATGCCCCTACAGGCCATTGCTTTATTTATCGCCGTGATCACCCCGTTTTTTCTGCTGACCATGTGGGCGCTGGTAAATGTAGCTGTAAAGACATTCCCCGGCGGAATCCGCGAAAAGGTTATATGGTGGCTGATTTCCCTGGTTCCCTTTATCGGATGGCTTATCTATCTCATATTCGGCCTTCGCAGGGGAAAAAGGCTGGATGCAGCCTGAAAATTTATTGACAAACAAACCCGGCCCGTGCATATTGTATACCCGCTAACCGCTTGTGGCCCCATCGTCTAGCGGTCCAGGACGCCGGCCTCTCACGCCGGAAACAGGGGTTCGATTCCCCTTGGGGTCATTTTCCAATTATTTCAGGAAGTTAACTGCCCACACCCCCACCCCGGAATCACTATACAATGGGGTTGGGAACGGCTTTGCCAATCAACTTTCTCAAACCGCCCGGGAGCGCATTTCCAGGTGGTCTTTTAGGTTGATGACCTCAGCCGGCTTCCCCTTCTCAACTAGGGTGACCGTAATACTCCTGGCAGAATTTGTAATCATCCTCGCAGACAAAAACGGACGGGCTATCCTTGAAGGTACGGTTTTCATACCACCACCCAAGCTGCTTTTTAAGTTCACTGTTCATAGGTAGCAAGTCGTATTAAAGAGTGCCGTCCCGCCTTTTCCGGGTTCCCAGGCGAAGCTTGTTATTGACGAGATCGACATCTGACCACAGAAGCCGAAAGATCTCCCCTCGCCTTGCCCCCAGATACAAGAACGCTGAAAGCATCACCTTGTCCTGGCCGGAAACAAGGTCGTAGACCTTCCAAAAATCTTCCTCGGGCGGGACATACCGCTCACTTCGAACCTCCGGGAACCTGTCGATCTGGCAGGGATTTGGCTGCGGCAGCCCTATGTATTTTATCCCCCAGTTCCAAGCGGCCACGAGATTTTTGCGATCCTTGTTGGCCGCGTAACCACTGACTTTTCGATAGCGAACCTGCAAAACACCCAGCACCATCCCTGCAGTAAGCGTTGTCACATCCGCCTCGGGCCTTACAAATGCTCTGCCCTGCCTGTCTTTTGCCGCAAAGAATTCCTTAAAGGCCCATGTATTCAGCCACCTCTTTCGTTGAAAGCCTGCATCCGAGCTCTTTGTTAAAAATCGGGGACCTTTGCCAGTTGACGTCTTAATATTGATTTACTTGTCCCATACTCCATTATGGAACATTTTTTTAATCCATTAATGGCCTGAAGAGCATTAATTTTGATTTTGTTAAAAAAAGTTAGTTTTTCATTGAAATAAGAGTGTTACATGGGAATAATTTCCTTGATCGGGGGGCCCACCAGGACAAAGGATTGGATAGGCAGGCTGATTTTTTAATCAGCTAAGGCTTGCTATGGATTTCAAATCTCAGATGATGATCGTGCCCGAGGTTGCAACAATTGCCCTTTACACAAAAACGAATTTGGACTATAGGTAATAAGTTAATAAAAGGATATTTTAACCAAAAACCGAAGCCTTCTTCCGGTATTTCAAATTATGCCGTATTTGCACGAGCCCCAAGCCCACCAACGGTTCATAAAGGAATTACCCGGCATATAACTGAGAGTCATTATCCCGGGAACAGATCCCAGAAAAAGCCACATACTTTCGCCGAGGAGGGAAAACCCCAATGTTAAAAACCGTCAAGGACGCCTGCAGACTCCATGAATCCACGCATGAATACCAAGTCGCCGGCGGTGTCGAAAACTTAGCCCAGGTCATTGGCGCAGCGGACGGAGGGCGAGACTTTTTCGAGAAAAGCTACATGACCGCAGGCATGTAGGATCTTCTGGCGCAAGGTCTGCTCCGCTTGTCGGGACAGTCGGATCAAGCATTGTTTGAATTAGCGCAGGCCATGGGCGGCGGCAAGACTCATCTGATGGCAGCCCTCGGGCTTTTAGCCCGGCACCCATCCCGGCGGGCCGAGGTGCTGCCGCAGGATGTGCTGGGCCGGATCGATGACAAATCAGCCCGGGTTGCAGTGTTTGACGGCCGCAACAGCCCTGATCATTACCTGTGGGGGGACATTGCCGATCAACTCGGATGCTGGGAGGTCATGGCGCCTTTCTGGAAGCACGGCCCACGCTCGCCCAGCAAGGATGACTGGAAAAACATGATCGGCGATGATTCCACCCTGCTTTTGCTTGATGAGCTCCCTCCGTATTTTCTGGAAGCCAGGACCATTTCCGTCGGGCAGGGAACCTTCTGCCGGTATCAGAGCACTGTTGACATGCAGGATGCCAATGGATGTCGCA
>CAZVFQ010000144.1:0-5710 GCA_964626455.1 uncultured Desulfobacteraceae bacterium
GCAATTGCTTAGCTTTCGGGCTTTTTAAAAAACAAGCAACAAAAGGGGAGGATTTACAATGAAGAAAAACAGAAGAAAAAACCGGATCATCACTCCAGACGACAGAGGTTTCACCAGGCGGGATTTTATTAAAACCGCAACCACAAGTCTTGCAGCAGCAGGGCTTCTCGGCTCTTTTCCCGGCCTTGCTTTCGGGGCAAGAGCCAAGGAATACACCTTTGGTTCGGCCAGTTCCTCAGGCGCATGGTATCCGCTTGCAGTGGCAATGTCGAAGGTTATCAGCGACAATGTGGACGGCTATCATGTGACAGGAACCACTACGGCCGGTGCCTCCAAGGAGAACATCATGCGCATAGACAGGCGCGAGATGGAGCTTGCCTGGTCAACAGCCAACTTCCTTTACAAGGGATATGAAGGGCTTGATCCGTTTGATTCAAAGCAGGATGTCCTGGGATGGTTTTCAGCCTATACAGGCATATTCACCATTGTGGCGCGCGCAGATACCGGCGCAAAAACAATGTCGGATCTAAAAGGGCTTAAAATCGGAACCAGCACACCCGGGTCAATGACACAGCTCGGAAACGACGAAGTAATTTTCCCGGCCCACGGCCTGACCCCCGGCAAAGACTATAAGTCCGAAAAAATCCAGTTCGACGACGCGGTCCAGAAAATGATCGACGGGCATATTGATGCCTGCTCCTATTTCATGGGAGCCGGAGTGCCCGGATATAACAGAATGGCAGACTCCACAAAACTAAACTTCATTCCCATAGAGGAATCAGCAAAAGCAGAAATCCAGGAAAAGGAACCCTCATTTTATTTCTGCGAACTTCCGGCAGAAACCTACAGAAGACAGAAAGAGGCGGTGGAATACGTGTGTCTGGCTTATACCTTGTGCTGCGGCGCCTACCTGGATGATGACTTTATGTATGAAGCAACAAAGGCGGTATTTGAAAATCTGAAATTTATCACCGACGCATCCGCGGTGTTCAAGGAAACCAGCGTGGAAGGCGTATACGACGGCATGCCCGTGCCTGTGCATCCGGGTGCCAAGAAATACTTCAAGGAAAAAGGCGTGACTCCGTAACCGGAACATAACATAAATAACCGTCAAACATGGGGGCGCAAATGCCTGAACAGGAAAACAAGCTGCTTGATTATTTTATAACCGGCTGCGCGATAGCTCTTTCTGTGGTCTCTCTTTACACCGCATTTTTCGGGACATTTCCCACAATGATCCAGAGGACTTTTCACCTTACCATGGTGTTTATTCTCGCCATTTTCCTGCACCGATACAAGCTAAAGGACCGGTTTCCGAAAGCAGAGCTGTCTATTAATATTGTTATCGCAGGGCTTTTCATAGCAGCAAACGTGTACCTGGCCTTAAACTGGGAGCAATTATACGTTTCTCCTTTTCTGACAAATACGGGCATTATAATGGGGGTAATCGCCATTGCGGTGATACTGGAGCTGACCAGGCGCACTGTGGGGCTGACCCTTTGCTTCATAGTGCTTGTGTTTGTCGCCTATGCCTATTTCGGCAACTATATTCCCGGGTTTCTTTCCCACAGAGGTTACGGAGTGGAAAGGATAGTGGTCCAGGTATTTGCCGGAACCGAAGGCATTTACGGGATACCGATCGGCGTTTGCGCCACCATAGTTATAATATTTATTATCTTCGGGGCTTTTATTGAAAAAGCCGGTGCCTCTGACGTATTTTTAGATATTGCATCAGCCCTGGCCGGCGGCAAACGGGGCGGCCCGGCCAAGGCGGCAATATTTTCCTCCGGTTTAATGGGGATGCTCTCGGGCAGTTCTGCTGCAAATGTTGCCACAACAGGATCGGTAACAATCCCCATGATGAAAAAAGCGGGGATGGAACCCTATGCAGCAGCAGCCATTGAATCGGTGGCTTCCTCAGGGGGGTATAAAACCCCGCCGATCATGGGGGCTGTGGCCTTTATAATGGCGCAGATGGCAGGCGTGAGCTACTGGAGCATCTGCGCCGCAGCCGCTCTTCCGGCCTTTTTCCACTATTTCGGACTGTTTCTGATGGTGGATCTTTATGCGGGATATATGGGTTTTAAGGGAATTGACAAGGACAAGCTGCCGAAACTTCTGCCTGTATTGAAAAAAGGGGTCATCTTTATCATACCGGTGGTAATCCTGGTAGTTTTACTGGCAATGCGATATTCCGCAAGCTATGCCTGCGCATATTCACTTCTGGCCTTATGGGTAATTGCAATCATTAACAGGTCTCTTAGTTTTTCCGGAATAATATCGGCTCTTCGCGACGGATCCGTGCGGATAATCTGGATTACCATACCGTGTGCTGCTGCAGGAATCATCCTTGGAATCCTTACGCTCACAGGTGTGGGGATGAAGTTAAATGATATTATTTTATTCCTGGCGGGCGGCAGTCTTTTGCTGACCCTTTTCTGGATCATGGTTATTTCAATCATTCTCGGCATGGGCCTTCCTCCGGTGGTTTCCTACATTGTGCTGGCCGCCCTGGAAGTGCCGGTACTGGTCGGAATGGGGGTCAATCCAATAGCCGCCCACATGTTTATTTTTTATTTCTGCGCACTTTCGCTTATTACACCGCCCATATGCACGACTGCTTTTACGGCAGCCGCGATTGCAAACTCGCCTCCCATGAAAACCGGACTGGAGGCCGTGCGGTTTGGTATCGTGCTCTATACCCTGCCGTACCTTTTCGTCTATAACCCCGCCCTTCTCATGTTTGGAAGCCTGCCCAGGATCGTATATGTATTTATTATCGCGGGCATAGGAGTGTATGCACTTGCAATCGCTGCGCAGGGCTTTTTTGTATTGCGCATCGGATGGATCAAAAGGCTGCTTTTTCTGGCGGCATCCATCATGGTATTCTGGCCCAGCTACTGGGTAACTGGTGCTGGGATAGTTTTACTGGGTATTCTTCTGATGGCAGAGAAAAAAATATTGGTTAGCAAGGAGGCAGCATGACCATTGAAACAAAAAAAATCAAACCAACGCCGTCGGCTTACAACTACCAACTACTGATCAAGCATATTCTGCCGACTCCGCTAATCTATGCACCAGACCAGGAAATAGTTTACAGGGATGTACACAGATACACCTACAGGGATTTTGCAAAACGCGTGGCAAAACTTGCAAACGCCCTGACAAGTCTCGGAGTAAAGCCCGGCCAGACTGTTGCCGTGATGGATTGGGACAGCCACAGGTATCTTGAATGCTTTTTTGCAATTCCCATGATGGGCGCAGTGCTTCATACCATAAACATCAGGCTTACATCAGAGCAGCTTATTTATACCATAAACCATGCAGAAGACGATGTGATACTGGTAAACAGCGAGTTTCTGCCAATGCTTGAAGCCGTTCGCGACCGGTTTGAGACTGTGAAAAAAATCTTGCTCATCTCTGATGAGCCAGGCGCGCCTGAAACGAATCTTGTCCTTGACGGCGAATACGAGGCGCTTCTTGCAGACAGCTCAGCTGAATACGATTTTCCGGATTTTGACGAAAACAGCGTTGCAACCACATTTTATACAACCGGCACCACCGGACTTCCCAAGGGGGTATTTTTCACCCACAGGCAGCTTGTGTTACACACCTACGGAAACCTTGCGGTGCACAGCGGAATCTATTCCCAGTCAAACCTTAGCTCGGCAGACGTATACATGCCTATAACCCCGATGTTCCACGTACACGCATGGGGAATTCCGTATCTCATGACCCTGCTGGGGGCAAAGCAGGTCTATCCTGGCAGATATGAACCTCAAAAACTTTTGGAGCTGGCGGAAAAAGAAAAAGTCACGTTTTCCCACTGCGTGCCAACAATTCTGCACATGCTGCTAACCGAGCCTGCATCCGAGAAAATGGACTTAACCGGCTGGAAGGTAAACATAGGCGGTGCGGCCCTGCCCCGCGGACTTGCAAAGGCGGCCATGCAGCGCGGAATTAACATTTTTGCCGGATACGGCATGTCAGAGACATGCCCGGTGTTAACGGTTGCCAATTTAAAGCCGCACATGCTTGACCGGGACATGGAAAAACAGCTTGACGTGCGCTGCAGGACCGGTCTTCCCCTGCCCAACACATATGTTGAAATCTTTGACACCAGCGGCAACCCCCTTCCCCATGACGGCAAAACCACCGGCGAGGTGGTGGTGCGCTCTCCGTGGCTTACAAAAGGCTATATCAAGGACGAGGAAAAAAGCGAGCAGCTCTGGGAAAACGGCTGGCTTCATACCGGGGATATCGGATATATAGAGACTGAAGGCTATCTTCAGATCACAGACAGGTTAAAAGATGTGATAAAATCCGGAGGTGAATGGATCTCTTCGCTTGAACTCGAAGACATTGCAAGCCGCCACCCTGCAGTAAACGAAGCCGCAGTTATAGGCATGCCTGATGAAAAATGGGGCGAGACTCCCATGGCCCTTGTTGTGCTAAAGGATACATACAAGGACACGGTCACAGAAGACGAGCTTAAAAGTCATTTTGCCCAATACGTGGAAAATGGCGTAATCCCCAAATACGGAATCCCGAAGCGCATCAAGTTCGTGGATGAAATCGCAAAGACAAGCGTGGGCAAGCTTGATAAAAAGAAACTGCGAAAGGAAATATCCTTATAATCCCGGGCGGATCCCCCGGTTTAGTATCCTTTATCAGGACCGACCACGTTTATCATCTCGCCCCTGCCGGTTGTATACACGCCCAGGTTGTGGTCTATGATTTCAAATGCCCTTTTCATGTAGCTGGGAGACTGGCCGCAGATATGCGGTGTTAAAATCAGATTTTCCATGTCCCACAATGGGCTGTCTTCCGGCAGGGGCTCGTCGTAGAAAACATCGCTTACAGCAGCCCGGATCTTTTTTTCGCCCAAGGCCTGGATCAAATCATCCTCGTTTACTGTTTTTCCTCTGCCGATGTTTATAAAACAGGCATCTTTGCCCATGAGGTTAAAATATTTCGCGTCAATCAGCCTGTGTGTTTCGTCCGTGTAAGGAAGCAGGTTGATAACATAGTCGCTTTTTTCAAATACAGCCCCCATGTCCTGAGGGCCGTATATTTCATCCACATACTCAACAGGCTCAGGGCTGCGCTTTACGCCAAGCACCCGCATGCCGAACACTGATGCCTTTTTTGCAATCTCTTCTCCAATCTCGCCAAGGCCCACAATGCCGACTGTGGTTCCGTAAATCTCGCCCTGCGGCGGAGTGCGGTCCCATTTGTGCTTTGCCTGGTTACGAAACATCAAATGAAAGCTTCTGGCAAGGCAGACCATGGCGGCAATTGCGTATTCAGCCATGTGTATTCTGGCAATGCCGCGGCCGTTTGTAAGAATTATGCCGCGCGAAAAAATAACATCTAAGGGCATGTAATCCACGCCCGCGGTTATTGCCTGGATCCATTTAAGGCGCGGGGCTGCATCCAGGATCTGCCGGGAGCACTGGAAAAAGGTCAAAAGAACTTCTGTCTGGGAAAGATATGAAAAAACCTCGTTTTTCTCCGTGCTCTTCACAAACCGCAGCCCCGGGTATTTTTCCGAAAGCACATCCATGTATTGCTCCGGAAAATCAAAATTAATAAGAACCTGTGTCATTATCGCCTCCCTATTGCGAAAAGTGAGTGCATTTAATGGACTCGTGAAAAATTGATGGCACCGTAAAAAGTCCAATATCTGCGTTACGCGCAATTTCTCAGA
>CAZVFQ010000145.1:0-5696 GCA_964626455.1 uncultured Desulfobacteraceae bacterium
GCGGCCTCCTGCCTAATCTGCACCTTGAATCTGGCATTCCGCAGGGGGCCAGAATTTGGACTATTGCTGGAGCATAGCCGTAAGGTGCAATCTGACTTTGTAGGGAACAAAAACCTTAGCAGTCAGATAAAATAAATCAAGCGTGAAAATTTTTCGACACCCCCAGAACCTCTAAATAATCTGATAGTTTTGACTCAATCCTTTTGTCCGCGCCCGTTTTAACATTGTTAAGTGGAGCGGATTTCCTGGCGCAGGAAACAAATATAGGCTGCTCCAAAGCAGATGACCGTGAGGCTCAGCAAAGTGGTAAGATAGGGTTACTACCACGAGCAGCGACTGACCAAGGGAGAGGGGGGTTCTGAAACCGGTTCATGGAAATTCTTTCCATGGCGCCCGACAAGCACAAAGCTTTTGTTTGTTTTCCGGTAAGGGTTCAAAAGCGTTGAAGTGGCATCTGTATAAAGATTTACCGGAGATATCAGGCTTATGTTATGTTTTAACTCCTGGTTGGCCAGTACCTGCCGGTATTTTTCTGGTTTTTTACCGGTTCAATCGCATCTGCGACCAGGCTGGAGCAGAAACCCGTGAAAAATGCCAGAAAGATCCATACTTTTGTCAGATCATAGCCGAAGATGTTTTTAACTTGTTACATAATCGCAGCAACTAGAGGCAGCTTTTTCCTGTCTCACTGCGAATATTTTTCTTGACATCTGGCACCGTGGTTTTTAATTTAAAGTTAACAAGTTAACTACCCCTGCGGTTTCGACCCAGGGCGCGGGGCCACCCAGGTGGCCCCTGCTTATTTATAAAGGATCATGAGAACATACATATATATTGACGGATTCAATTTCTATTATCGTGCTGTCAAGAACACTCCATATAAGTGGCTTGATTTCAAGCAACTGTTTTCCTACCTGCTCAAACCAGAGAATGAAATCCTCTCAATAAAATATTTCACTGCCCGGGTAACCGGTAAGCTCGACCCTGATCAGCCGATCCGGCAGGAAACTTTTCTCAGAGCTCTGGAAAAACATATTCCGGAAATTTCTGTTTATTACGGAGAGTTTTTAAGCCATAATGTGATGAAACCATTGGCATTTCCGATTGACAAAAACTGTTTCGGAAAGCCCGTCAAGTTTGCAAATATCATAAAAACCGAGGAAAAAGGCTCCGACGTCAATCTGGCGCTGCATTTGCTGAACGACGCATGGCTTGACTTATATGACTGCGCCGTGGTCGTGTCCAATGATAGCGATCTGGCTGAGTCGCTTAGGCTTATAAAGACCCAGCACAAAAAAATCATTGGTCTTGTCACTCCAAACACCACCCATCCATCAAGGGAACTGATGCAATACGCCGATTTCAACAAACGGATCAGAAAAGGCGTGCTGGCAGCCTCCCAATTGCCGGATCCGATTCCTGGGACGACAATCAGAAAACCAAAAGCATGGTGACTACCCCCTCACAACTTTATATCGCATTTTGAGATTTTATGAGTCGAGATGAATAATGAAATGACCCATGCCCGGCATTATTCCAAGGCCTTCCGGAACTTGTACCTTGAATATGATAGTCCTCTCTGGCCCGGGATTCGCATTGTTGTCGAGGCATAGCCGGAATGTGCATTTTTGACCCCAGATCTTTTTTTAAGCCTTCCAAAGCATTTAACCTCAAATAATGGTTCCCATAAAGATGCTTCTCCCCCGGGGGTTCTATAAATTCCGGAGTCGGTGTCGGAATGACCGGTTATTTGGGATCACGCTAATTTTGCCCACAACCGCTTTGACATACTGATTTTTTTTCAATATCTTAATAATTTCTGCTTAGTAGGTCTATCTTTGGAAGGCATTCCATAATAATAACCTATCGGTTTAAGGGCGCATTATATGAAAAACTCCCGGAATAAGAACGACGGCAGCTCTCAGGAAAAAAGCCTGGCTACGTTCTGCGAC
Source organism: uncultured Desulfobacteraceae bacterium (assembly GCA_964626455.1). Classification (GTDB taxonomy): domain Bacteria; phylum Desulfobacterota; class Desulfobacteria; order Desulfobacterales; family Desulfosalsimonadaceae; genus Desulfosalsimonas. The sequence goes on from CAZVFQ010000145.1 coordinate 1,953, forward strand.
ATTACCTCTCTTATCCAGTCGCCCTGCTGCACCATTTTGGAAAGCATCAGTGACGGCGTATTTACCATAGACAAAGAAAAACGGATCACTTCTTTTAACCGGGCGGCTGAAAGCATTACCGGCTTTAGCCAGCAGGAAGCCGTGGGCCAATTCTGTTTTGACGTGTTCCGGGCCGATATTTGTGCAAAAAACTGTGCACTGGAAAAAACGCTTCTAAATGAAGCCCCGCAAATCAATATTTCCGCCCAGATCATTACACAGCAGGGCGAGCAGAAGCCCATCAGCCTGAGCACCAATATTCTCCGCAATGCCAAAGGCGAGGTCATCGGCGGTGTGGAGACCTTCAGAGACCTTTCGGACTTAAAGGAACTGCAGCGCCGGCTTGACAGGCAGTATGTCAGGGAGGACATTGTCGGCAAGAGTCCGCAAATGCAGAAAATCCTATCTTTCCTCCCCGATATCGCCGAAAGCGACAGTTCCGTTTTAATTCAGGGCCCCACCGGCACCGGAAAAGAATTGGTTGCACGGGCCATTCACAACCTGAGCCGGCGAAACAATGGTCCGTTTGTTGCAGTCAATTGTGCCGCACTGCCCGAAGGGCTGATCGAATCCGAGCTGTTCGGCCATGTCAAAGGGGCATTTACCGGAGCAGTCCGGGATAAATCCGGATATTTTCTTGCAGCCGACCAGGGGACCCTGTTTTTCGATGAAATCGGGACCACGCCTTTTACCTTTCAATCCGATCTGCTCCGGGTCCTGGAGAGCCGGGTATTTACCCCGGTTGGTGGCACCCGCACCGTGAAATCGGATTTCCGGATCATTGCAGCGGCCAATCTTCCGCTAAAACAGCGGGTGGCAAACGGTGACTTCCGCGAAGACCTTTTTTACCGCCTGAATGTGGTCACACTGGAACTGCCGCCCCTGCGGGAAAGAAGAGAAGATATCCCCCTTCTGGCGGACCGGTTTATTGAAAAGCTAAATCTGAACAAGGGGAAAAACATTCGGGAAATCGCGCCGGATGCCCTGCAGGCACTTATGGAATATGAGTTTCCCGGCAATGTCCGGGAACTGGAAAACGCCATTGAATTCGCTTTTATTACCTGCAAGGATACAGTTGTCAGAAAAAACCATCTCCCCCCGGAAATTGCGCAGAAAAAGGGCTTGGCAGCCCTCCGGCTCTCTGAAGAGCAGCAGGTTGAAGCCGAAAAGATCCACACTTTTCTGAAGCAATACGCAAACAGCCGGGAAAAGACCGCAAAAGCACTTGGCATCAGCCGGAGCACCCTCTGGCGCAAAATGAAAAAACTGGGCATCACCCCGCCTGAAAGTGAAACATAGCCTGAAACGGTTTCATCTTTTGCAACATTTCCGTCCATCCCATATCGCCGCCGTTTTTCCTGATTTCCTGTCAACTTCCTGAAATTTTACCAATTTTTAGTATTGCGCCGACGTATCTTCATGTTGGCATCAATTATGCTCATGAGAAGGTAAAGGCATGCCCCTGGACCTGAAGGGGTTTTATGGCTTCAGGTCACATGGGTAAAACCCGTTTGAACCAGGAACATATTATTGGGAGCAGAAATGATTGTAGGGGTTCCCTTATTCGGCAGGCGGGTGGCTCCGTATTTCGGAAGTTCCCCTGCCATCGTGTTTTATGAATTGCATCAGGGAAACATCCGAGAAAAATGGGTCATGGAACCGGATACTGATGACCCCATGGAAACGGCCCGTAAAATCGCCGGGTTTAAAACAGATGTCCTGGTCTGCGGAGGCATTCAGAAATACTGCAAGCAGTGGCTGCAACTGCAGGGCGTTGCTGTTGTGGAAAATCAAAAAGGAGAGGCTGAACAGGTAATGGAGAAACTGATGAAATCGGAATGGTTTTCGGCATAATGCCGGTCCGGCGTAAAAGAAAGGAGGTTTTTACCAATGGAAATGCAAGCTGTTCATATCATTGTATTGCTCATCACCGGCCTGGGGGTGGGATTTGCTTCAGGCCTTCTAGGTGTTGGAGGTTGTTTTATCATGGTCCCGGTTCAGTTCTGGGTATTAAAGGCCATTGGCGTGGATCCGACCCTGGCTATTCGGATCGCATTCGGCACCAATCTGCTGGTGGTGCTGCCCACTGCTCTGAGCGGGGCCCTGACGCATCATTTCAAGGGAGCCGTGCTCTGGAAGCAGGGCGTGATACTCGGGGTGATTGCTGCTTTCGGTGCTTTTTTGGGCGGCTACTTTGCCTCGCATATTTCCGGGGCAATTCTGACAAAGCTGTTTGGCGCGGCCATCATCCTGGGCGCCATCCGGATGCTGACAGCCAGGCCGCCCAAGGCGGATGAAAACCCCTCTGAAAATATCCTTGCCTATGTGCTCTGGGGGATCATCCTGGGTATTGTCTCCGGGCTTATCGGAATCGGCGGCGGCGTTTTAATGATTCCCGTGATGGTGGTGTTCCTGAAATTCAGAATGCATCAGGCCGTGGGCACCTCAACGGCCCTGATGATGTTTGCCGCCATAGGCGGTGTGGCTGCCTATATTCTTAATGGACTTGGCATTGCAGGGCTGCCTCCGTATTCCACCGGCTATGTGAACTGGCTGCAATGGATTTTCCTGGCCGGGTGCAGCATCCCCATGGCTTTCGTCGGGGCCAGGGCCGCTCACCTTCTGCCCGCAAAGCAGCTCAGGTATCTTTTTATCCTTGTCATGTTCTACATGGGATTGAAGATGTGCGGTGTGTTTGCCTGGCTGGGGCTGCCGCTGTAAGGCTGAAATATATAGGCAATTGCGTGGCTTGACCTCTTGGTCAAACCCTTGTGTTCATCTGAGATATAGGAGGTGAGTCATGTTTACAAAAATTATGTATCCAACTGATTTTTCGGAAGTGTCCAGAAAAGCGATTCCTTATTTAAATCATTATTATGGGGCGAATTTGCTTTTTCTGATACGTTGTTTGCACCAAACAACACAAAGAAAGAGTAAAAGGCTCAGTCAAATGCACCATAACTTTATTTACGAACAAAATCAAACTCTAATCAATGGAATATCAATGAAAAAAACTGAGCATTTTCACCGCGTTCTTCTCTAAATTTAAAATGGGCAGCTTGCCCAATAAGGCAGGCATCTTAAAAAAAGGGAGGCACGCCGTTGGCTGTTTTTATAATCGTTTTCAATCTGGCCTTTATCGGAAAGATTGGTTGCAAGGGCGGAGCAGCTGTTTAACAACTGCCAGCCCTCAATTGAAAGCACTTTTGCCAGCGATATAAGTATTCCTGGCCGATCTTAAATATCCACATTGAATTCGCTATTCTTCAGAGCAGCCAAATCCGGAATACTGGCGAGGCATAGCCGTAAGGTGCACTGAAGACCCCACATAAAGTTGCCCTTGACAAGTCACAATTGCCATTGCAATCCCGAAGAGGAATGCTTGGTTAGAATCGATACCCCAGCTCGAACCACGCCCGAGGGCTACGACTTTTGCTGTCAGATCGCGGGTCACCCCCATTGCTCTTCCAGGCTGTCGCTACCTCGGCTTGCCAGCCATCAAGCAGCCAGCGCAGCCCCAGGCCGCCGCCGGCGATGGAGCGACTGCTCTCGTCTTTCCAGCCCTGGATTCCGCCAGCATCAAAGAAGGTGAAGGGCGTCCAGCGTCCGGCGGGCAGTTCGGTGAACGGCCGGCGCAGCTCGGTCCGCATGAGTATGCCCCGGCTGCCGGTGCCCTCCCCCTGCGGGTAGGCCCGCACGCCCCGC
>CAZVFQ010000146.1:0-5323 GCA_964626455.1 uncultured Desulfobacteraceae bacterium
ACTAAGCCGGGGGACAGTCTTTTCGGTCGCTGCATTCGGGCCGGGCATCTGCACGTCTCGCTACGCGGCGTCCGGCGAACTCGCACACTATCGTGTGCTCAAACAAGCGCCGGCCGCCTGGCTCCGCTCGCCTGCAGCTGCATGCCGGCCCTCATGCAATGCGCCCTCAAAGACCGCCCCGGCTTAGCCGCATGGTAAAGACCTGCAGGATTAAAATTTGCACAAGCGGTTCTGCCAAAAGAAACGCTTTTAAACCCATGTTCTTGAAACAGCCCGGTGTCTAAACCTGAAGCTTCCCGGGATTTTGTCTCAGGGCCGTCGGGGAGGTTTGTTGACCTGCATTGAGCGCGCAAGCGGTCAGCAGGAAAAAAAACTTCCCCGACGGCCTGCAGCGGAAAAGCCCGAAACAGTCGATTTGATTTTTTGCAGGAACTGTCATAACTTTAAAAAAAAGCTGACAAACGATTGCAGTACCTGAGGCGGCCTTTATATTGCAGAACCTTTGAGGTTTTTCATTACTTGAAATATTTCCGTGTTATAGGGTATATGACATAGCCTGTGCTGTTGTTTTTAAAACCGCAAACCCGGAGATTTGATCATGTTTGAGGGTCTGGACCCGGTATTTCTTGCGCGCGTGCAGTTTGCCTTTACAGTATCATTTCACATTATTTTCCCGAGCTTTACAATCGGGCTTGCCTCCTGGCTTGCTGTACTGGAGTGGCGCTGGTTGAAAACCGGAAATCAGGTTTATGCGGATGTTTATCAGATGTGGGTCAAGATTTTTGCGGTTGCATTCGGCATGGGCGTGGTTTCCGGAGTGGTGCTTTCGTTTCAGTTCGGCACAAACTGGTCGGTTTTCTCTGATGCAGGAGGAAACATTATAGGCCCGCTGCTGGGCTATGAAGTGCTTACCGCCTTTTTCCTGGAAGCCACTTTTCTCGGGGTCATGATTTTCGGCTGGGGCAGGGTGGGCCCGAAGCTGCATTTCGCCTCCACTGTGCTTGTTGCCGCGGGCACACTGATATCAGCTTTCTGGATTTTGTCAGCAAACTCATGGATGCATACACCTGCCGGATTCCGGGTTGGGGAACATGGATTGCTTTATCCCGTCAACTGGATGGAAATAATTTTCAACCCCTCATTTCCCTACAGGTTTATCCACATGGTTACTGCAGCATACCTTACCACCGCCTTTACAGTTGCCGGTGCAGGTGCATTTTATTTGTGGCGGCAGCGCCATGTTGCACATGCCAGGATCATGCTGGGCATGGCCATGATAATGGCTGTGTTTGTGGCACCATTGCAACTGGTATTCGGGGATATGCACGGCCTTAACACATTTAAGCATCAGCCTGCCAAGGTGGCTGCCATGGAGGGGCTGTGGGAGACCACCCAGGGAGCCTCCCTTTTGTTGTTCGGCTGGCCGGATCAGCAGGCGGAAGAAACCAGGTATAAGATTGAAATCCCGAAGCTTTCCAGCCTGATTCTTACCCGTAGTATTGACGGCGAGGTAAGAGGGCTTAAAGAATGGCCGGAAAAGGACCGCCCCCCGGCTGCAATGGTGTTCTGGACTTTTCGTATAATGGTGGGACTCGGGCTGCTCATGATAGCCACCGGGGTGATGGCCATAGTGCTTTATTTTCGGCGCCGGCTTTTTGATACCCGCTGGTTTCAGTACTGGTGCATGGCGCTTGCACCGTCGGGTTTCATAGCCGTGCTTGCCGGCTGGTTTGTAACCGAGGTGGGCCGTCAGCCCTGGATGGTTCAGGGGGTGCTGCGCACCGGCCAGACAGCATCTCCGGTTGCCCCCGGCCAGATCGCGGTATCTTTGGCGGCCTTTATTCTTGTATACGCTTTTGTTTTCGGTGCCGGAAGCTTCTATATTATACACCTTATACGCAAAGGACCGGCAGGCAAAGAGCAGGCCTACGGAGGACACGGCATGGAAAGCCCGCCCATAATAACAGAGGCCCCGGCCAGAAAAGGAGGCGGCCATGTTTAGTCTGGAAGGTTTTTTAGACCTGCCGCTTTTGTGGTTCATATTGATTGTTACTGCAATTTTTCTTTATATCCTTCTTGACGGATTTGACCTTGGACTCGGGATTTTGTTTCCGCTTGCCCCCGGGGATAAAAGCCGTGATATAATGATGAATTCAGTGGCGCCTTTCTGGGATGGCAACGAAACATGGCTGGTGCTCGGAGGCGGGGGATTGCTGGCGGCCTTTCCCCTGGCATATGCGGTGCTGATGCCCGCATTTTACATGCCCGTGATTTTTATGCTCCTTGGCCTGATATTCAGGGGAGTGGCTTTTGAATTCCGGTTTAAGGCTTTGCCTGAAAACCGGTGGATATGGGATTATTGCTTTCACGGCGGCTCGGTTCTGGCCGCCTTTATGCAGGGGGTTATTCTGGGGGCCTTTGTCCAGGGCGTAGAAGTTTCGGGCAGAAGCTATGCAGGCGGGGCATTTGACTGGCTAAACCTCTACAGCATTTTTACGGGTGTGGCCCTGATTTTTGGATATTCGCTTCTCGGCTCCACATGGCTTGCTATGAAAACACAGGGCAGAACAAGGGACTGGGCGGTTCGCATTGCATCCCGAGTTTTGCTGTGCCTTCCGTTTTTCCTGGTTGCTGTAAGCATAAGCATGCCGGTGATGAATGCCGAAATTCGCCAATTATGGTTTTCAATGCCAAACATGGTTCTTCTGGTGCCGCTGCCTGCAGCAAGCCTTGCCCTGATGGTTTTGATCCGGCTGGATCTTAAGGCAGGCAGAGAGGCCAGGCCGTTTTTTCTGAGTTTTGCCTTGTTTTTAACAGGCTACCTTGGTATTGGAATCAGCATGTGGCCATACCTGGTTCCTTTTGAAATAACTTTTCGCCAGGCCGCGGCCGCACCTGAGACACAGTCGCTGCTGCTTGTGGGAACGCTGATATTGCTGCCGCTGATACTGGGTTATACAGGCTATTGTTACTATATCTTCAGGGGAAAGGTTTCCGCAGACAGCGGATATTAAAGGAAAATTGCTATATGGAGCATCTGGATGCCGGAAAACTAAAACAGCTTCCGTTTTTTAAGGATCTTCTGCCTGATGAATGGTCACAGGTTTATCCCCTGCTTGATCGTATCAGGGCGATTGAAGGCGAGCAGCTTATCCGGGAAGGAGACAGGGCCAGAAGTCTTTTTATTATCCTGCGCGGCCATTTCATGATTCATTACAAAGACGGAAGAGCCATTACCCTTAATCAGAAGGGCGATATTATCGGCTGGTCCTCTGTTATCAGTCCGTTTCAGTATACCGCAAATGTAACCGCGCTCACTGACGGGGATGTACTCTGCATACAGAGTGACCGGTTTGTGGAGTTAATCCAGGGCAACACTGCACTTGGCACGAAACTGATAAAAAAAATCAATGAATTTATTAATACCAGGCCCAGGATAGGGTTACTGCGATGAAAGGTCTTGAAGCCATATTTTATTATGACGGGTTTGCAATGGCCGCACTGGGCATTCTGACGGTTTTTGCAGCCCTGATTCTGCTTGCATTGATTATTTCCCAGCTTCACAATGTTTTTTTCCTTTGGGAAAACCGGCGGAGTTTTTTTGATAAAGCTATTGGTCTGTTTTCTTCGCCGAAAGAACCCGAAGAGCCTTTGCCGGAAATTCGGTATTTTGACGATATCAATGAATCTGCCAGGCAGTTCAAGCTCCTTATAAACACCATGGGAGAGCCTTTTTCACTGCCGCAATTAATACAGAAGGCTGAAACCATAGGCATTGCCCATGCCCATTCCACGGTTAGCCATCTTATCGTGACCAACCTGATTGTTCCGGATCAAAAGGGATATTTCAGGTTAAACCATGAGGCTTACAAAAAGCTTGCAGCAAAGAGCGGACACCGGAAAAGCTAAGGATCTGCAGATAAAATGGACAAATTCTTTCACTTCATCTCGCAAACCGGTTTTGCCAATATAGAGATTTCAAGCCTTGCAATGATGGTAATCGGGCTTTTTCTGCTCTATCTCGGCATTGCAAAAAAATACGAGCCTTTGCTGCTGGTACCTATCAGTTTCGGCATACTGCTCGTAAATTTCCCCCTTTCCCCTTTGATGGTACAGCCTGAAAACGGCCAGCCGGGAGGGCTTTTACATTACCTTTACTACGGGATTGAACTCGGCATTTACCCGCCCCTGATTTTTTTGGGAGTTGGCGCGCTTACGGATTTTTCTCCGCTTATTTCAAATCCCAAGACCTTGCTGCTTGGCGCTGCCGCCCAGATCGGAATATTCGGAACTTTTCTGGCCATGTTAATGCTGGGGTTTACGGATTTAGAGGCCGCATCCATAGGTATTATAGGGGGGGCTGACGGGCCGACTGCGATTTATCTTTCCTCTCAGATGGCCCCGCACCTGCTGGGGGCGGTTTCTGTGGCAGCTTACTCATACATGGCGCTTGTGCCCATTATACAGCCTCCGATCATGCGGCTTTTAACCACAAAGCAGGAGCGCATGATCGTAATGGAAGAGCTGCGGGAAACCACCAAACGGGAAAGAATTCTTTTTCCTGTTGTAGTCATCCTGGTTACCGGGCTTTTTCTGCCTGAATCGCTTCCGCTTCTGGGAATGCTTATGCTGGGCAATCTGTTTCGTGAATGCGGTGTGGTGGATCGTTTAAGCAAGGCAGCGCAAAATGAGCTAAACAATATCGTGGTTATTTTCCTTGGTTTAACAGTTGGCGCCAAGTGTACTGCAAACCATTTTCTTACAATCGAGACCATTTTAATTCTCGTGTTCGGGCTTGTGGCCTTTTGCATAGGCACGGCAACCGGCGTGTTAATGGGTAAAGTCATGTGCAGGGCAACCGGCGGCAAGGTTAATCCGCTTATAGGCGCAGCAGGAGTTTCTGCAGTGCCCATGTCTGCGAGGGTCTGCCAGGCAGTGGGACAGAAAGAAAATCCTTCCAATTTCCTTCTCATGTTTGCCATGGGCCCGAATGTGGGCGGAGTTATAGGCTCTGCAGTGGCCGCGGGCATATTTCTTGCGGTTTTGTAATAGTGCTTAAGGATTAAGCAAAATCAGGCTTCTAAGTAACTTCAAAAAAAGTTACTGTTATAGCTCGGTCCCGGGCCGCGGCCCGGGGGGAACACTTCCAAGGAAGTCCAAGGTCGGGGTCAGTTTTTGAAGCGACATTGAACGTTTTCGGGAAAAATTCAGCAAATGCCGGAGCGTAAGAATTTCAAATTGTTTGAGGCCGATAGGCCGAGTTTTTGACAGGAGTTTCAGAGATAAACGCTTCAGAAACTCCAAATCTCTTTATTGACGGGCT
>CAZVFQ010000147.1:0-5241 GCA_964626455.1 uncultured Desulfobacteraceae bacterium
CGTGAAAATCCGCAGGGATGCAGCGCAACGCAGATATTGGACTTTTTACGAAGCCGTCAAAATTACTGAAAAAAAAAGAACAACAGCCTTAACTCTGGTATTCAGTTTCCAGTATATAGTTATGCCCTACATTTTAAAAAAATATTACCCCTGGAGAAACATTTTATTTATTTTAAGCGAAGGTGCGCTTATATTTGCCATCATAAATCTGGTGTTTTTTTCATGGGCGGGTGCCGAGGGCTACAGGGAGCTTTTCTCTCTTTACCTCTTCCGCTCAATTGTGGTCACCTTTGTTTTTCAGATGAGTTTTTACTATTTTGACCTGTATGATTATACAATTATACCGATGTTTTCAGACCATATGCTCAAGGTGCTCCAGACCTTCGGGTTCGGGTGCATCGTGCTTGCGTTTATATATTACATGTTCCCGTGGCTTACTATTTCATCACGGGTATTCTGGTCCGGGCTTTTTGCAGTGGGTGCGGTTATTTTGTCCTGGAGGTTTACCTACTTCAGGCTGCTTGAGCACAGGATCTTTGATGTGCCGGTGGCCCTGGTCGGAACAGGCAGGTTTGCCGGCCAGATAGCCTCTGCAATAGAGGACAAAAAGGATTCTGGCCACAGGGTGGTGGCATACGTGGGAGACAAAGATTCCCCCTCGGTTAGAACCGGGCTGCCGGTTTATAAAGATGTGGGGGAACTTCGCAATCTCTGCGAAAACCGGGATGTGGAAAAAATAGTGCTGGCCCTTGATGAAAGGCGGGGGGGCATGCCCATGGGCGAGCTTATCGACTACAAGTTCATGGGAATTGAGATCCTGGATGCGGTGGGTTTTTACGAAAAGCTCACCGGAAAGATAATGGTGGAAAGGGTGAACCCCTCCTGGATGCTGTTTTCAGAGGGTTTCTACGTGGGCCGAATGACAAGAACGCTAAAAAGGCTGATTGATATCTCGGCTGCCTGTGGTATGCTTGTTGTGTCTTTTCCCGTATTTGTGCTCACCGCGCTTGCCATAGGCGCGGAGTCGCGCGGGGGGGTGTTTTACAGGCAGGAACGGGTGGGGGAAAACGGCCGGGTGTTTAACATGATAAAGTTCCGGTCCATGTATTCTGATGCTGAAAAAGACGGCCCTGTATGGGCGTCAGACGGAGACAGCCGGGTTACCAGGGTGGGCGGGCTGATCCGCAAAACCAGAATAGATGAACTGCCCCAGCTTATAAACGTGATCCGCGGGGACATGAGTTTTGTGGGGCCGCGGCCGGAACGGCCGGTTTTTGTTTCCGAGCTTGCTGAAAAAATACCGTTTTATTCCATAAGGCACGTGGTAAGGCCCGGCATTACAGGCTGGGCGCAGATTTATTATCCGTACGGGGCATCAGAGGAAGACGCCCTGCGAAAGCTTGAATACGATCTTTATTATATCAAGAATCTTTCAATAGGCATGGACCTGGCCACCATATTCCAGACGGTTAAAGTGGTTTTGTTTCAGAAGGGTTCCAGGTAGTCCGGCAATATGGCGGCTTTAAAAACGGAGCATGACCCTATGCAGCAGAGCATTTCAGATACGCAGAAAGAACTTTCGCGCCTGGCCCACAACAACCGGGCCTTGTTTGATCTTCTGCCTGACATGCTGCTTATCATAAAGGACGACTTTATGATAGAGCACATGAACCGCGCCGCCCAGTCCAGGTTCGGAAAACAAAACGGCAGAAGGTGCCACCAGGTGATAATGGGTTCTGATGAGCCCTGTAACAGAAATGAATGTCCCTTTGAATGCCCGGAACAAAAAAAACAATACGGCCGGGTTTTTGAAAGAAAGATAGCCGAGGATTTCTACGTTGAATACACCTATATTCCTTTCAAAGGCTATCGCCACGACAACCTGTCTCTTCTTATCCTGCGCGACATCACCCAGAAGAAAAAACATGAGCTGGAGCTGGAAAGATACAGCAAAAATATAGAACAGGTTCTGCGTGAAAAAATCGCCATCCTTCGCGAAAGCGAAAAGGAGCGCGATCAGCTTTCCCAGGAGCTAAATTATCTGAAAAATGAAACCAAGCGCCTATCCGGTCGGGAAAACAAGATGCTCGGCGAAAGCAAGTCCATCCGGAAGCTCAGGGAAAGAATCTACCAGGTCGCGGACTCAAGCGCCACAGTGCTGATAACAGGCGAGTCAGGAACCGGCAAGGAGCTGGTGGCAGGCCTTATATTCCAGCACTCGGACCGGGCGGATAAGCCCTATATTAAGTTCAACTGCGCCGCTGTCACAGAAACCCTCCTGGAAAGCGACCTTTTCGGCTATGAAAAGGGCGCGTTTACCGGGGCTACCTCAGCGCACAAGGGCAAGTTCGAGGATGCCCACGGCGGCACGATCTTTCTGGATGAAATCGGCGCCATCAGCCCCAGGATGCAGACGGCCCTGCTGCGGGTGCTTCAGGACGGAGAAGTTATAAGGGTGGGCTCAAACCGCAGCATCACCGTGGATGTGCGCGTCATAGCAGCCACGAACTCGGATCTTTCCGCGGACGTAGAAGCCGGCAGGTTCAGGGAAGACCTTTATTACAGGTTAAATGTCATTAACCTTCGCACGCCCGCGCTCAGGAACCGCAAGGAAGACATCGTCCTGCTTGCCACCAACTTTTTGGTAAAGTACCGGGAACGGTTTAAAAAGGAAGTAACCTACCTTCCCAGCAGCGTGGTGGACACTCTTGTTGAATATGACTGGCCCGGCAACGTGCGCGAGCTGGAAAACGTGATCCAGCGTGCTGTGCTCATGTCGAAAAACGGCATGATAGCCCCGGGGGACCTGGGACTCGGTTTAAACGGCCTCCATGGCAGCCGAAAAGGCAGTATCCTGCCCGCTATACAAAACCCTACCAGCAGGCCGCTTAAAGAAAGCGTAAGAATGTTTGAGTCCGAAGTCATTGCAGGCGCCATTAAGGAGCACGACGGAAAAATGGATGAAGTGGCCCGGCATCTGGGGGTTTCCAAGACCACCCTTTATGACAAGCTTAAACTCTACAATCTCACCCCGAAACAGATCGTGAAGGATTAATGGCCTGTTATTTGCAATATAAGTGACAACCTTGTGAAGATTGCTTGACAATCAGGTGAACCAAGATCCTTACGGACTGGAAAATATAATGAACAGATCTGAGAACCGGGCACAAAAAAGCTGCCCGTATTTTCTAAGAGACATGCAGGCCTGCGGTCTTCATTCTGACGGGATTTATTTGCCGTCAAGACCTCACCTTCTTACCTACTGTCTGACCCCTTATCACAAAAACTGCGAAACGTATGAAAAATATTGCTTTTTCGAAGAGCCCCATAAAGACGCGCCACATAATAATTCTGCAGGCAGGCGGCGTTTTATGCGCTTTGCCAAAAACCGCAGGGTGCTGATCCGAAGCTGCGATTCAGTCGGGGTGGTCACGGGCGAACTGGAGGAAGAGACCACCACCCTGGACTACAGCCGCGGGGGCATGCGAATTGTCACCGAAAAAGAGATCCCCCGGGACAGCTACGTACTTTTTGATTTTGGCGAGGATTTCCCGATCCCCCGCCTGCAGGGCGTTGCAGAGCTGCGCTGGCACCGCCGGCACCCTGATAACGCTCGCTGCTTCGAGGCGGGACTTACCTTCAAGGACAATTTCAGCAGATCGGCCCTTGCCCTGAAGCTGGAAGAGTAACCCGTCCTCCTGTTCTTCTCAGTAAAGTTTTCCGGAATTTCGGAAAAACGATTCCGGGTTTTCGGAAAGCCTGTCCAGACGCAAAATTTTATCCAGACAATTCAAAGACATGGCAGCTTTTTCCTTTTGCGGGTTCAAACGAAATGGCCTTGAGCACGATTCAGCTGTAAAGCCCCCATTTTATATTTCCCGCAGTTGCTGCAATTGTTTTCCCGGCCCGTCAAAACCCCCCTGAAGGCTTATTCCGGTTTTCCGGAAAAGCCGGTCCGATCTCTGTCAAACTTCCCCCAGGCGATACTGTTTTTTACCGGTATATGGCCCTTTTGGCTGTAGGTAAAGGAACCGGGGGTAATGGCATATAACTTGCTGTATATGTTTTGTCACCGATATTGGGGGTGCATGCGCCGAGCGCTTAACGGGTTCGGATAAAAGGCTTAAGGGAAAGCCTAAACAATTTAATCCAAGGAGGAGCAGAAATGAAAAATCGATTATTATTAGTAATGGCTGTTTTTACAGCGCTGTTGTTTGTTTCGGGGAGTGCTTTGGCAGTTCCTTTCGGGGACGGGGGGTCAGCACTGCAGGGAGTCCTAGACGGCATTACAACGGATACTAAAGATGGTAGCAGTGTTGATGTGAAAACTGATTATCTCTCAGATGAGTTGGATTCGTATTGGGCGATTGGCGGCGGTGGGGGGTCTGTTACAACGTTGGTTGTGGAGATAGCGGGCTTTGCCCCAAACAACCGCTTCGGTATTTATGATTATGCTGATCCCTCGAAGTCTGTCCAAATTTTTGCTGGTGAGGATTCGGATGGAGCGCAAAAGCGTATAAGCATGTACGCTGATGGGAGTGTTCTGGTTGATGGAGATGACAGTAACATTGATTTCGCTGGCAACCGTTTCGGATATTATCTTGATTCCAGTTATTATGGAACAGGAGGGTTCTGGTACAGCGATACAGGGCTCAATGGTGACGGAATGGATCATATGGCTGCTTATCAGGGAAATGATAGTGATACGATCCAAATAGACCCGTATGCGGCAGGAACTTGGACGGACAATGAGTTTCTGCTGGCATTTGAAGATTTGACATTCGACGAGGACATTGCCGACGGTGATTTCACCGATTTCGTCGCAATGGTTGAATCTGTAAATCCCGTCCCCGAACCGGCCACCATGCTTTTGCTTGGTGCAGGCCTTGTAGGCTTTGCCGGCTTTGCCAGGCGCAGGAGACTCAACAGAAGCTAAGCTTATAAGTTATACTTTCTAATTCAAAAAATCGTTCTGCGGGAAACCGCAGAACGATTTTTTTCCGTGAAACCGCGTGCAAAAATATCATAGCATGCTATGTTTCTCCTGACCGGGCAATTGCCGCACGCGGTCATGAAATCGGCTGCCACAGCTACTGGCACCGCAAGGTGAACGATTTAACCCCGGACGAATTCCGCACCAATTATTCAGGGCTGCCTGAATAATAACCCCGCCTGTTTTTCATCTTCGCCATGTTCATGCATGTTCCGCATAAAATATTTAAAATAATGTTCCATGGCACA
>CAZVFQ010000148.1:0-5045 GCA_964626455.1 uncultured Desulfobacteraceae bacterium
GCTTGTTGTTCCGTTTACTTAATTTTTTTACTTAAGGACCCATCCTTTTAAAATCACTATCCTTTTTCTCTTCCCACATATTCTATCCGCAACACTGGCCGCTCGTTTGGCTCGCATATCAACTCAACCTTGCAAGCACGTTTACTTCTTAACTCGTAGGTTTCTCCATTGAACACAACTCGGTCAAGCTGTTCGCCGTTACCGTCATACGCAATCCGAAGTTCTTTCACATTGCTTTCTTTTTCCATAGCTATGCATCTCCATTCCGTTTTATTTGGATTATGTTTTTCCCATAATAAATCGGCAGCATCTTTTTTATCATTTCCGCTCATTGTGCCCTCCCAACTTTACCCGTCATTTCAACTTCCCCCGTCATTTCGATTTCTGCTCTTTAATTCTACATTCTTATGATAAAAAGCACCCCTTATCTTTTTCGCAAACTGAACAAAGTCAACCAGTTCACCATTATCTTTAGGTTTTTTTGGCTCTACCTCATGCCATCTCATTTCTGTTTCGCTGCCATCAAGACTTCTCCGCACACACATCAACTCAAATTCCTCATCCTCTTGCTCTGTCATCGGGATTTCGGCATACGGCATATCTGAGGGTACCCCACTGTCCCGGTATCGCAGCCGGTGCTCGGGCTCTTCGTCGGTGTAGGTGTGGTCAACTGTCCGCTTGAGCGGGGTGCGCCAGTCATGAGCGAGAGGAGCGTCTGCCTTATAGGTCATTGCCCCAAAGCCTCCACCATGCCACTTTTCATTCTTTAGGTATGGCTTGTCTGGTCCCATAACCCAGTCAATTGCTCCATGCTTATGCTGTATTGCAAACTCAACCCAATCAGGCGCTTCGCCCCAGTCCACCAAATCAGCAAGGCTCGGCTGCTGTCCTCCCTGCCTCCACCTCAGCGTTTCCTCCACCCCTTCAGCCGCCGTGCGCTCAGAGTGGTCGCCAAGTCGCAAATTATCGCTTAATGGCTCGAAACATTTATTGCTATCCATGCAGCAATCATCGAAATAATCCTTGAATCTAATCGTCATTGCTGACACGTTGACAGTTCCGTCTCCGTTGTCATGCAACAGCCCACCCTCAATATCAAATGGATGCTTGTCATTGACTGTTTCGTTAACGCTATCTTCCCCCATCACGATCACCGCAGCCGCCAAGTAGTTGATTGCCCCAAGGCATTCGGCTATTGCCCATCCACCATTTTTCCCCTCCGGTCCTTGATCTCGTTCCAGGCATGCGCAAGGCAATCAGTAAAGCTCAGCCCCTGCATCTTGGCCTGGATGATCAATGTCACGGCTATGTCTCCAATGTCGTCCTTGATGCCCATCTTATCTGTATAACCAAAAGACTGAGAATCCAGGTTGCCTTCAAGTTCTCTAATCTCTTCCATCGTTTTATCGAACTGATCTAGCGGTGTTGATTCCTCCAAAATCCCTCTGTCTTCTGCCCACTGCTCTACGTTTTTGACCAAATCTTCCATACTTATCATTTCCCATCCCCCTCCATCAGCTTCTGCCTTCGGTTCATCTCCACAACCGCCAACCGCAACTCGTGCACTTCCTGCCGGAGATCCAGCACCACCTGATACAACTCGGCTGTCATCCGGTCCGTGGTGTGGGTGTAGGATTCCGGCCTAAAAATCGGCGTGTCTATGTCTGCCATGTTTCCTCCTGTTCTAAGTCATATTTCTCCAAGATTTTGAATTTGAATCCAGGGTTTCTCCAACCGGGGATGAAAAAAGAAGTCAGGGTTGCAAAAAAGTTATGGAAAAAAGTTGCCCACGGAATGAGAAAATCATGGAACTTATTTATTCCCCATAAATATTCACCGTACATGTAGCACCGTACACCCCAGAAACTAACCTTGTATTCTGGTTCTGGTAAAGTTTTGGTCATAATCACCCCACAACTTCAAATAGATGGAAAATGAGATCACCACCGGCAAGCTGGACAGTCCCGATATAGTCAAGATTGTACGGATAACCCTCAATCGGATGTCCAGTACCAACCATCCGAAAGGTCCGCGTTTCAACAGACCTTTCAGGATCAACCAAAGCCCATATACAGGGCTTCCCACGCTGGACGGCGAAGGTTAAGACTTTAGCATATTCAGGCATTAAAACCGCCTGATCATCTTTAACTTCCAATTCATATTTGTAGACTTTCATTGTTCACCTCTGTTTATCTCAATGTTTATTTTTATTAACAGGTTTGTTTACTTTTATTAAACATCCAAATACGCCATGATTTCATCCCATGCCTCCAGGGCTGAATAGCATACCGTGCAGTAATAGCCCTCGTCCTTGAGTCGCTTTAGCCATGCCTTTTGTTCTGACCGCAGGTAACCGCCCTTGACCTTCATTTCGATGTAAAGTCCAGCATATCCCTTGCGCTGGACAGGCAGAAATATATCGGGGTAGCCCCGCTTCATTCCGGCCTTTTTGGCCTTAGTCGCCTGGCCGATAGTCAACCGCACACCATTGAGGCTTCCATTCAGCAAATCCAGCTCCGGATATTTTACACTGGCCTGCTCGGCCATCCGGAACAGGGCCACTTGCTCCTGGTGCTCACACTGCTGTGGCTGAGATCGCTTCTTTGGCCTCTGTGCGCCCGAAATTTGGCTTCCAGCCCTTTCCTTGGACTCTGGCCCCCGGACGCCTGGACGTTTCAAAATTTCGGCGTATTCTTCGTCTGTGACGCGCATTAAATATCCTCCACGGCCAAACAGTCAGACAGATCGCGCATTTGCTGCACAAATATCAACGTCCCCAATCGGACAGTTGAATCAATATGCTCATTGCTGTGCCAAATGTCCCAAAGCCACCAACGATCCCAGGTGTATATATCCATGTTTACCCCGTTTACCCCAATGGGTTCATCAAAATGCTGTTAGCAGCCACTCCAAACGGCGGCCTGATATCGCCTTCGGCCCAGGGATTCCAGTAGCCTCCACTTTTCTTGCTGCTCCGCTTGCCCTCAATCTTGTTTACCTTTTTACGCAACAAGTGCTCGGGCACACCGATTTCCTCAAACACCTGGTAAACTACTTGTGACCGGATCCGCCCCTGGAGGTGATAGGACACCGTGCCCTGAGTCACCTCGGCCCGTCGTGCAATTTCCGCCTGAGTTATACCCCGGGACCGGAGCCATACTTGGATGCTGCTGGCGGGCCTGGCCTCTCCGTGTGACCGCATTCTGGTCCCCATGGCCCGAAGCTTATTGCCTACATAGCTAGAGCAGCATCCCGCGTAATGGGCACATTCGCTGAGTGTGAATCCGTCCTTGTACATGCGCTGGACGTGATCCCAATCAATGTGTAACTGGATCTTCGCGCCATCCCGTGCGCCCTTAATCTTGACGCCCATCTTCTTAAGCTCATCACTTACGCGCTGATAATTTACTCCCAACTGCTTACCGATAGCCCTAAGGCTCAATCCTTGCTGCTCATACAGTTCCCGTGCTTTGTCTTGCCACTCCATTGATTACTCCTTTAAATCTTTTGCTCTATAATCAAGAACTGATTGCATAATTACACAATAAAGATACATTGCAGCATAGCCAAACCACCCAAATGCAGCCAGCACACCAATGACAACGCAATTCAAAAAACCATACAGCTTACCTAACTTTGAATTATTCACCTTTCTATCTTTGGCAATATCGTCTATGCCAAAAATGCAAAACACATTAAGGGTAAATATTACCCAAATATAAAACTTTAGAATGTTTTCAGCGTACTTGTGGCTGCCATCAGAAAAGAAAGTTAAATATAAAGCCGCAAATATAGCAACGTGAATCGCTATATTAAGTATTTGCCTTTTCATGATTCCTCCACGGGCAAACAGGTTTAGCGAATTGATTACCACACCAACAGTTGCCGTCTTTGTCCTGGTGCAGTCCGGCACACCATGAGCTTTGCTTCTTGGGGTCCGGGCCGTTTATGGTTTTGCAGGCGTGCCAGCAGTCAGCTTTCATTTTTTGGCTCCCATAGCTTGCAATCTAGAATCCGCATCCCGCATTCGGGGATCATATACTCAGTATCAAGCACAATTTTGTGCCTGGTATCGCAGGCTGCCCTAAGCGCCCGGCACATGCCCTCAAGTTGTGGCCATCCGTCGCCATCGGTTCCGACTTCATTCCACACAGGCTCATATTTGCAGCTTACACATGACTTGCTCATACACCCCTCTCACGCTTCGATAGAGCGAAATTTGATTCTACCCCTACCCAGGTTCGGGTTTTGGCAAAATTGCTCTGTATCGAAACCTCAGACCTGTTCACGGCCTTGTGACATAGCACTGTCCACCGTACTTTCGCCCTTGCCTGTGATGTGATAGCCGTAATCGTCCTCCTTGGCATACCCATCGCGCACAAGCGCAAACAACTTCGGACATGCCCATGCGGATGCTTTGCACTTATGTTGTCCGCACTCAACACCCACCTCGCTGGCGGTCATGCCATGCAGGGTGGACGTACCGTATAGGGCCATGAGGCACTGAAGTTGTTTGCCTGTAATTTTGCTCATATATCCTCCAGTGCTTCCAAAATTACGATCTCGGTCATCAAGCTGATAACCCGCTCACCATATAGCCCCACCACCTGTGCAGCCAACTCACCCGCCAGCCATTCCCGGAGACATATTGGCCAGCTATGATGGTACAGGCTATTTGCCAATCCATTGTAAGTTTCATTCAACCACATTGATTGCCCCAGTTACAAAATACCACCAAGTTGAGATATTCCCGCCAAAAGTCCTGCAATCGGTATCAATGCCAAGGCGAACGGTGCCGAATCATGCTCCCAGCTCTGGTCCGGGCCCGGCCTTTGGCTTGGTGGCCCATTGATGTTGTCGTTGTATGGATTAAAGTTTGACTGTTGGGGTTGAGATTGAGGCTGGGTCTGTTGCGCCTGGCTGCCCTGGCCGCCGCCCAAGAAAACCACCCGGTCCGCCCGGATCTCGGTCGTGTACCGGTCATTGCCCTGTTGATCCTGCCATTTGCGAGTCTGGAGCTTTCCCTCCACCAGGCACTGACGGCC
>CAZVFQ010000149.1:0-5012 GCA_964626455.1 uncultured Desulfobacteraceae bacterium
CCCTTGCCATTGGCTAACGGTTCCGATCACCACGGCCCGTAGAGGACTCTCACCTTAACGTCAATATTTTTATAATACGGGATTACAGGCTGTCAAGCTGAAAACCCATCAACGGGACAAGATCTGGTTCGGAAATCCGCTTGGGAGATACTTCTGCTTCAATCATTTAATGCGAACACTTCGGCTATTCCCCGGCAGGAGTGCGAATTCCGGACTGGTGCGTATTGTCAGAATCAAGGTGCAAAATTTGGTAGGCCAGGAAATGGAGCATCCGCTGGCAAGAAGGTTCTATCCTGCTGGCTCTGTTGCTCACACCCATTCTTCAATCCCTTTGAAAAATAAAAATACCTGTTACATTCTCCGCCGAAACATTTCAGTTTAATCACCCGCCTCTTTGCGCAGCCGCTTGAGCAGGCCAGAGGAGGCATACCCGTCAGGAGGCAGTGAATGCTCCTGCTGGAAATTGCGAATTGCAGTGCGCGTGCGGGAACCGGCATAGCCGTCTGCAGAACCCGCATCATATCCAAATTGGTTCAAAACCGCCTGTATTTCTTTAATATTTTCCCGGGAAAGAGGTTCATGACTCGCGTCCCGGCCGTTTACAATCTCAGGCAGGCCGACAATTCGATCTGCAAGGTGACCCACAGCTATTGCATAATTGACTGAGCGGTTCCAGCCCATGATGACGCGGAAGTTGTTGTAGACCAGAAATGCGGGGCCATCATGGCCCTGGGGCAGTATCACTGAGCCCTCCATGTCCGCCTCTGGCAGGGGAGCGCCATATGCACGCCTTACTCCTGAATCCGACCACTCGTTAACTGTTTTTTTCGTTTCCATACCGGCAAGCCTCAGGTCGAAATCGTCCGGCAAAACCACCTCGCGCCCCCAGAGTTCGCCCTTGTGCCAGCCTAAATCCGACAGAAATTTGGCTGCAGAGGCAAAGGCGTCAGGAAGACTGCCCCAGATGTCCTTGCGGCCGTTGCCCGTGTAATCTACCGCATGGGCGTTAAAAGTGGACGGAAGAAACTGCATTTGCCCCATGGCCCCAGCCCAGGAGCCTTTCATCTCATCAGGGGTTATGTGGCCCTGCTCAATGATTTTAAGGGCATCTAAAAGCTCAGCTCTGAAAAACTCGGAGCGCCGCTGGTTGTAGGCAAGCGTTGCCAGGGCTTCGATCACTTGAAAGCTTCCCAGGTGTCCGCCAAAGTTGGTCTCCATTCCCCAGAACGCAATTATATAGCGGGGAGGAACCCCGTATTCGCGATATATTTCGTCCAGCAGATCCCGGTGCTGGTCAAGAAGCTCACGGCCCCTTTCCACGAGCTTTTCAGTGACGCGCCTGTCAAGGTAGCTCCAGAAAGTCTGAGTGAACTCAGGCTGGCTGAGATCCAGTTCGATAACCCGTACCACAGGCTCTATTCCGCGAAGCGATGCATCCAGCGTTTCATCAGAAATACCCTCCTCGCGGGCTTCCCTGCGAAGCTCCTCCAGCCAGTCACGGAAGGGCTGATCCGTCCCTGACACGGCAGGTGGGGTTTCCCGGTTGTTTTCACCTGCCTGAACGCCGGCGGGCAATGACACGAAAAGCATCGCCAGACCAAAGGCCGCGGTTGCAAAAAGTTTTTTACAGGATAATATCTTCATTTTTTTTCACCAATACTTTCCTGCATTGGAAATGAACCTTCCGAAAAGAGCCACGGAAAACACAATCAGGTTCAAGGAGCATATTTCAAGCGACCTTGGAATATCGATATCCTTGGCACGTGTGTTCAAGCGAAAGGTTCTCTCGGCCCGAAATCGCTCCTCAGCCCGGTGTTTGGTCCTTTCTGGGCAATTCCATCCCTTGAATCCAACCGCACGCTGGGCACGAGGTAATTACGATCGGGCCTCCCTCGTCGTAAACCACCTGATGATGCAAGTATTCAGATGGATTCCCGCAATCCGGGCAAATTGGATATTCGGCCGGTTTGTTTGCCACCACCCTTCCGTCTTTCAAACACTTCTGCACTATCTCTAGTAAGTGCTTCTTTGATGGCGGTAAATCTGGCAGTTTTTCAATCAAGAATCGGGCTCTTTCTGCTGTATCGGTTTTTCTACGCCGGACAAATTAACCCTTCCCGCATATAATAAGCCTTTCAAGGCATACAATCTATCAAGAATACCTTACCCTAAGTGCTTCTAACATCCAAAACTCGGCGTTAAATTGGCTCACCACATCTGTCGCAGAAAAAAATCTCGTCTTTTTCATCCTTTTCTTCGCGTGTAATAACACGCTCCTGGGCAAGTGAGTTCCAATCTTCATCCGTCATGCAGTTGGTACAAATAACACTGTCATTAATATAGATTGCAGCAACCTGGTCTTTATCAAAATCCATGATACCCCCTTATCAGGTGCCTACTACAATAACATTATTCAATGTCCCGTAAGCATTGTCACAGCAGTTGTGATTCGAGGGGTCAAGCGACCAGCTGCCGTCAATCTTAAATTTGTATTCATACCGGTTCGGGTGTAGCATAATTGTTTTTTCCCAAAATCCGCCCGGTTTTCTTTTTAAAAGGTGCTTTTCCGGATTCCAACCGTTGAAATCCCCACCAATGCAGACTTCAGCAGCATCTGGTGCAGTCAGTCGAAAAACAATCCGTTTGCGTCCTTTATTGGCATGACTCATCATTCTTGTCCTTTTCGTTTGTTTCCGATCTCCCAAACCGTTATCCCTGAACGGACTCAACGGTTATCCGGGACAGCTTCGGAGTTTGCTCCCGCCAGTTTTCCTCGAATTCATGGCGGCGCCGTTCAATATTTTCCGGAGGCAGGCCACAGTGATACATCCATCGGGACGCCCAATTCTTATAACCTTCGTTTTCCCATGCATAGTCCATGACCTGCCGGACACCTTCGGCATATTCATTCATCTGGGGTGCGAGTTGCGTAAACAAGGTGATATCCGTGTTTAGAAGCTGCCGCAGCCGCCCTGCTGCCCGGGCTGCTGTTCAGGTTTGGCAAGTTCATCTGCTTTTGGAAAAGGGCGCCTGGAAAGCGCCTGCGCCCTTTTCCGGTTTTAGTGTTGATGTTTTGGTTAGTTGGTCATATTTTCGATTTTTTCTTTTAGGTCCGGATCGTTCTGGATGGCCATGCTGATTTCATTATAGGTCTCTACATCCAGGCCTGTCTCCTCTATGGAATCAACCATCTTCTCGGCGTATTTGTCCTGAAGTTCACGGGCTTTTTCCGTGTCTTCCACGTCGCTGACCTCATCGGAATATTCGTTTCTTATCTCTTCAACCTCGCTTTGCGCCTCTGCGAACTTTTCAAGCTCACCCTCGCTGAAGTCTTCGGCCTTCTTTTCAGGCTCTTCGTACTCGTATTCCTTCTTTTCTTTCTGCTGCTGTTCCTGATCCTGTGCCGCTGCAGGAGCTGCGAGAAAGAAACACAGAGCAACTGCCAATGATAGAAATTTCCAGAATGTGCTTTTGTTTTGCATTGTTTTTGCTGTCATAAAATACCTCCTTTTAATTTTTAGGGATTGCAGGTGTAAATTTTGTACTGATTCAATTTTTATCTTCATCGTTGCATGCAACATGCCAAAATTTGCATCGGGGGATTTATTTTTTAATATTTTGATTTTATACTGGATTTAGTGTCAACCTTTTAGTCCTGAAAAAATACGGGAAGAGTGACAAAATGTCACATGCATATCAATGTCATAGATTTAACAAATGGGTTTATAGTTTTGATAGGATGCTTTCTGCACAATTCTTAGATCTCGCGGGTGTTTACGCCCGGGTCTGACAGGCTCGTTTGTTTGCAATACGATGGCTATAAACTCCTGAATCAGTTTTTTATTGTAATGCATTTTCAAAGGTGGGGGTGGAGAATACGGCTATTCCCCGCCAGTAATGTGAATCCCGGGCCAGAGAGGATTATCAGGTTCAAGGTGCAAATTTCGGAAGGCCTCGGAATATTGCCGGGCATGGCAAGTTATCTGGACCGTTAATCAGTGGTCTATTTGAGCTTATAAAACTTATCGTGCCACGCACAAGCATTGCAGTACACTTCCATATCTTCACTGACTTCCAGGCAATTATCGGCACCCACCCCTTTGTCAAAACATATCTGTCCATCCCGACATTCAAATTCGTATAACTCATATTCGTCATCAGGGTCTTTTACATAAAACTTTTCGCAGCCACAAACCGGGCATTGGGACTGTACCATGAAAAATTCTCCTTAAAGGGCATCGAGCTACATTATCACTGCACGTTCATATCAATTAATCGTTTCCACTCTTCTCCAATACGTTCCTTACCATTTTTGCCAAATCTGTTTTGGTTACCGGTTTCATCATTAAACCATCAACTCCTGGGCCCCCGTTTTTTTGCTCATTAATCTTCTCGCTAAACCCGGTGCATAAAATCACCGGCATATCAGATCGGATTTCTTTTATCTTCAGCGCGAGCCTGTCTCCGGTCATGTCCGGCATCGTCATATCCGTGATGACAATATCAAATTTATCCGGATTTGCCCGAAAGGCCTCCAGGGCTTCCACGCTGCTGGTTCGGATTGTAACCCTGTATCCCAGGCCCTCAAGGGTTTGCTGCAGCATTTCAACTATCGGCTTCTCGTCATCCACTAAAAGGATTTTTTCCTTACCTGTCGCCAATGCTTCATCTTTCTGCACAGTAGATGCAGTCTGGCTCACTTCCTGTCCAGCCAATGGAAGAAACACGTAAAATGTGCTTCCTTCTTCCGGTACACTGTAAACCGTAATATTACCGCTGTGACCCTTTACAATGCTGTGGGCTAAAGAAAGCCCCAGCCCGGTGCCTGTGCCAGTTTCGCTGGTGGTAAAATAGGGTTCGAAAATTTTATCTATATATTGCTCCGAAATGCCACATCCTGTATCGCTTACTGAGATTCGCACATAATTTCCGGTCACCAAGTCCGGATATTTTTGCTCGATATTTTCATCAAAACTCACAGCCTCCACAGTTACCTCTAAAATACCGCCTTC
>CAZVFQ010000150.1:0-4989 GCA_964626455.1 uncultured Desulfobacteraceae bacterium
AAAAAAATAACAGAAAAATATGAAAATAATCTCAAAAAGGATCTTCTTGATCCTGCTGAGGCCGCAGAGTATTTAAATGCAGCCCTGGAAGACGGTTCCCAGGAAGTTTTTTTAATGGCATTGAAAGATATTGCAAATGCAAAGGGTATTTCTGAAATAGCTCGCGAAACAAAGCTAAACCGGGAAAGCCTTTTATCGTATTCTTTCAACACGGGGCAATCCAAAATTAAAAAGTCTGAATTCTGTTTTGCATAGTGTTGGTTTGAGATTGTCTGTTGAAATAGAAAATCAATTATAAACGAATCGGCGGCCGCTTTCTTTTTTCCCCTTATTATTTCAACCAACAAAGATCATAAAAAAACCAGATAAGAGATAAATCAGTATACTATCGCTGGAAGTCTGGGCGGAAATGTGAGCAGGCCGTATGCTTCTGAAAAAAGACTGAACCATGATTTTACCCCGCAAAACAAAGCAATGGGCAAAAGAATCTGTAAAAGCATTGAATCTGGCCTGGCGGATCGCAGCGGCCGGCAATACGGATGACCTCCTGCTCCAGGGCGGCCCCTGTTTTTTTGAGAAAAGAGAATGGACCTTAAAGGCAGCATCATATTCACTCTGGCCGCTCCGCCCGAATCAAGGCCGGCTTCCGGCCCGTAAAAGTCCGACCGCCAGTACCGTCAGTGTAAAAAAGAAGAGCCACTCTCCCCCTTGCGTGTAAACCGTGGTCCCTGTCAAAGGCGCGAATGATCCTGAAATCCGCTGGGCGCGAAACAGGTCGCTTTCCGCAGTGACGCTTCCGTCCGGCGCGATCACGGCGGAAATGCCGCTGTTTGACGCCCGCAGCAGCCAGCGCCCGGTCTCCACGGCCCGGGCCCGGGCCGCCCGCAGATGAGCGCCGGGCATGACCGAATCACCGAACCAGGAGTCGTTGGAGACGTTGACCAGGAATTCGGCGCCCTGCCTTACCGACCGGCGGATATAGCCCGGATAGAGGATCTCAAAGCAGACGGACATTCCCACCCTGCCGGAAGATGTGTCCAGACAGGCCGGGGTTGTGCCCGGAATAAACCGGTCCGGGGCGTCATAAAAACGGAAAAGGGGGCCGACGGCCGGCGCTCTTTCCGAGTACGGCAGCAGGATATGCTTGTCATAGCGTTGCCGGGGATGGCCGCCGTCAAGCACATAAATGGAATTGTGGACGCCCCGTGGTTTTCGCTTCAGCCCGCCGGCGATCAGCAGGTTCTGTTTCCCCAGCATTCGCGTCATATCCGCGAAAAACGGCCCGGCCAGGGCCTCGGGATGATTAAGCACGGTTTCCGGCCAGACAATGACGCCGCCCTGGCCCGAATCCGGGGGCAGGCCGCTGAGTTCGAGATAGGTTTTCAGCCGCTGGTAAAACCCTAAGCCCCCCCCAGCGGTCTTCAGGTGAGAAATTGCCCTGAACAATAACGGCAGGGGTCTTTTGCCCGGCGGAAGAAGCAGCCGGCATCAGGCAGCGCCGGACCGAGCCGTAACATAAAGGCCCTGAAATGATCAGAACCAGCAGCAGTACCGGTATTCCGGGCCGGTTTTTCATTATTGGCCGCGCACGACAAGGCAATTCGGTTTCTGAACGCGATCTGATCAGGCCGACCAGCAGGGAGTTGAACATCACCACCAAAAAAGAGACCAGGTAGACCCCGCCCAGATCAGCTACCTGAAAATAAGCGACCCGGTCCACCAGGGCATAGCCGATGTCGCCCCAGGGGAGCAGCAGCGGAATAATGCTTTTACAGTAGTCACCCAGCACCCACAGGCCGGGCACCACCAGGGCGTAAAAATCAAGGGAACGGTCGTTTAAAAACCGGTAAAAAAGAGCAATCGTCAGGTGAATCAGCCAGATCGGCAGAATCAACGCCAGGCAGAAAAACACAATCGCCGTGCCCGCGGGCAGCCGGTAGTGGCCAACCAGGGCGTTAAACAACCAGTAGCCCATGCCGGTGGAAAAGATGATCGAAAACAGGCTTATCCGGACAACCGCGGCTTTCCAGGTCTCTGCCCGGTCCAGGGACAACAGCAGCGGCACGAAGGCCACAAATGAAATCCACCACAGGGGATTAACCGAAAAGGCAAGGGTGTAAAGTATTCCGGACAGGGCTGCCAGAACCATTGGTAAATTCCTTTTGGAGTCGGACCAGGTTTTTTTCGGCATTACCGCGCTACTCATAAAGTCATGTGATTCTGATCTGCCCCCGGCAATGATCCCGCTTATAGTAAGAGCTTCAATTATTTAATCTGACCAGGAGACCCGTGAAGAGCTTCATCGCCCGCAAAAGGTAAAAGAAAGGTATCAAAAAGCTTGCAAATGAGCAATTACTAACCAGGACTTTTTCGTAAAAAGTCTCGGCCTCGTCATTCCGGCGAAGGCCGCAATCCAGAACTGTTTGATCTTGCTGGATCCCGGCCTCCGCCGGGGTGACGCCATAAGGTAAATTTGGACTTTTTACGAAGCCGTCAACCAGGCTTTGGCCGGATAATTATTGACGCTTAAGAGACTTCTTGCTAAAATTTTCAGTCATAAAAAGATTGCTGTATTTAACCCGAAGATCCCGCCCTCTGTTCCCACCGGGGCGGGATTGTCAGCCGCGTCCCAATCGACTCGTGAAATGTCCGGGCTCTGACAGCGAGAACTTCTTAAGGCAGCCGGGGTTGTGATCGGCTTTCCTCCAAAGGTACAAATAGTGCTCGCAAAAACCACTTCCATCAAGCTCATCATTTTTGCGGACAAAACTGGGCCTGATAATAACAGCCTGGGTGGCCCCAAGGTCATTTTTTATTCCGGAGGCGTGATGGGCAAGGAAGGCGATGCCGGCTTCTGCATCCTGGATACCGAAACACGTGCTATATCCAGAATCACTTTTGAATAGAACCTGCTACTGATTATGCGGATACTGAAACTGCTGATATGCCTCGCCGCTTTTTACTGCCTCGTAAGCGCTGTCCCGGCCTGGGCGGCGGGCGGTGCTTTCAGATATCAGAAAGTCCAAATTGCAGACAATGCAGCACCCGTAATGAACATCGCGGGTTTCAAGACAACCCATGTGATCTCAAAGCAGGACACTCTTCTCGACATTGCCAGGAATCATGGTCTCGGGTTCAACGAAATAGAGCTGCTTTACCCTGACATTGACCCGTGGCTGCCCCCGGAGGGCGAAACAATTGAAATACCCATGATGTGGGCACTGCCGACCGCACGCCACGAGGCAGTTGTGATAAACATTCCGGAGATGAGGCTCTACAGATTTTTCCCCGAGCAAAACGTTGTAAAAACCTATCCCATAGGGATAGGACGTCAGGGCATGGACACGCCGATTACAGATACAAAAGTTGCCACCCTTATTAAAGATCCTGACTGGACAGTTCCTGCTGCGTCGCGTGAAAAGACCGAACTTGCCATAGTCCCCCCCGGTCCTTCAAACCCGCTGGGCAACCGCTGGATAGGGCTGGCCGAGGATCAGCTCGGAATCCACGGCACCAACTTCGCCTGGGGTATAGGCAGAAGAGTCAGCCAGGGATGCATCAGGATGTATCCCGAGCATGTTGAAAAATTTTTTAACGAGGTTTCAGTGGGAACCATGGTTGAAATAATTTACGAACCTGTTAAAATTGGTATAAAAGGCAACAAGATTTTTGTTGAAGTTCATCCTGACATCCATGGTATATTTCCGGAAATGTACGGGCATGCAAAATTTCTTTTAGCCGAAAGGGCGCTGTTGGCAGAGGTTGATCTTGAAAAACTCAACCAAGCGGTTTCAGAACAAAACGGCGTACCCCAGCCAGTTGGAATTATTCCCAAATCCTTAACCAAAACCAAGCGTGAAAAAGGAGGCGAAAAATGACAGCAGGCATTAAAAAGAAATCTTTATGGATTATCATGGCAGCACTCGTGGGCGCAGCAGCACTCATGATATCCGGCTGTGCTACCTCCGACCAGGTGGAAGATCTCGAAAGCCGCATTAACGCAGTTGAGCAGCAGGCCAGCGAGGCTGAATCCAGTGCTGACGAGGTCCAGACAACCGCGGAAGACTGCTGCGAAGATGTAAAGGATGACGTTGAAGCTGCCAAGAAGGCTGCGTCAGACGCCGAAGAAGCCGCAGACAGGGCTGAAAAAGCCGCAGACAAGGCCGACAAGATTTTTGAAAAACAGATGGAAAAGTAACAGCCGGGAAACTTTACCTGCCGGCCCCGGATGAATTTTCGCGGGCCGGCAGGCTCCCTTTTTTCCGGCCAGGTTCATGTTACGCTTTACTCGGTGTACGTTTCAATTAGACCATGTCATCCTTCGCCCTCAGAGCTGCGAACTCGATAGAAGCCCCCCTGCGCTTCAAGGACCTCCACCTGGTCCGTGTATTCGAGACCCGCTTTGACCCGGGCAAGGTGCGATGGGGTTGCCCGTAATTGGGCGTTTCTTACGGAGATGCTGACGATTTCACCCTCGAGTGCCGCAACATCAAACAGAGGTACAGCCAAAACCACCGTAATGAAAAAAGAGATGTACAAAAAACGTGGACTAGCCATTAGCATAGCTCTCTATAAAAGACAGGTATTTGCTTTTATAGCATAATCTATAGCATGAGCGGCCTTGTGTGTCAATATTTTTGCGGCCATTGGATCGTATATGCAAAAAAGCCGTTTGCCGGGAATATCTGGGCCGCTATACCCACCGAATTGCCATATCCAACAATCGCATCAAATCCATCGATAACGGAAATATCGTATTCACCTATAGAGACCGGGCAAACAACAATGAATTAAAAGAAACAGTGGCTGAGATGCTTTTCCGTCTGACCGGCGAAGGTATTACCTGCTGTCCCCTATTACCCTTCGGCCTGGCTCGAACAAGTCCCCTGACGCTGCTTCTCAGTCGGCGGCGAGACCGATTTCCAGGACGACCGCGCCATTGGCCTCGACTTCAATGGGTGCCATCGAACGTAAGCGATCGGGCTCGAT
>CAZVFQ010000151.1:0-4892 GCA_964626455.1 uncultured Desulfobacteraceae bacterium
TTCCTTCAGACCCCGCCTCGCGACGACGCCCTTGCCATTGGCTAACGGTTCCGATCACCACGGCCCGTAGAGGACTCTCACCTCATAAGTTCCACGCCATGCCTGGCACACAAAATAGTAGCGATCTGTTTACGGTTTAACCTGGACCTGCGGCTGTGGGAAATCCCTGAAAACCGCTTCGGGTTCATCCTCCGGAGCGTTTTACAGTAAAGCCTTCTTTTCTGAGTTGTTCTTCAATAAGATCCCTGTGGTCTCCCTGGATCTCAATGTTTCGGTTTTTTACCGTCCCGCCGCTGCCGCACCTGGCTTTAAGCTTTTTGGCCAGCTGCTTTAATTCCGCTGGCTCAAGGCCGGTTCCGGTGATCAGGGTCACCCCTTTTCCCTTGCGGCCCTTGGTTTCCCGGCTTATACGCACAATGCCGTCGTCCGGGCATGGTGCCTTTTCCCGCCCGCACCGGCACTGGTCAGAAGGTTTGCCGCATTGCCGGCACATGCGGCCTTTTTCAGTGGAATACACCAGGCGGCTGTCTGCGCCGCTGTAACGGTTCATGCGTCCTCCCCGCTTAGTTCTGCTATGCTGCGGGACTCCGCCCTTTGCTTTCTTTTAAGTTTATTTATAATATCCTTATCCTCTTTTGAGACCCGGTAACTTTCCCTGGACTTCTGGATGGCCTTGTTATGCGTTTTCTCATCCAGGGTGTTGTTTTTAAAAAACCGGATGGTTTGTTTCGGGAACCTTGCCATGCAAACGGATATGAGCCAGGCGTTTGCCATGTATGCATAATATCCTGTATGAGAAACACTCTGGGATAAGTCAAATATCATATCCAGATTCTGCTTTTCAACATAGTGGGTCAAAAGTATGACCAGACCAGAGCGGACAAAAAATTCATTGTCTGAGTTCAGCCATTTTTCAACAACAGAGAAAACTTTGTCTTTTTCCCGGGATATATTTCTGAAAGCACTTACCGTGGAATCCACCTGCGCCCAGTTGTCCACCTTGTACAAAAAATTTTCAGTCATGGGAAGCAGATCAATAAAGGACCTGTGCATATAAGACAAAACCAGGCCTTCAAGCATGATCATTTCGTATATGTTTTTCTTGTCTGCGTTGATAAATTCATCCGGACGCTTTTCTGCAACCCCTTTGGCGATTTTTTTTAAGGCGGGCAGCCGGACCCCAAGCATTTCCTGTTTCGTGCGGACAATTCTCCTGTTAAAAGCCTTGTATTTCTCATCGGCCAAGCACGTAAGCTCCTGCAGTATAAGTTCAGACAATTTTTCCTCGTCGGAGTCGGAGCAGACCGAAATCTGCTTCCCCGAGCTGATTGATAAAAGTTAATAAGTTAAGAACGTCCCTAGTTTGTGCTAAACTTGTTTAAGGGGGGGTCAATTTTGTTTACCATAGAGTATCTGCCTGAGCTTGTTTTTCTCCATTATGTTTTCCTTCAATGCTGCATCCTCTATGGTCTGGCCGGTTTTAAGCGCTTTAAAGGCAAGGGCGGCAGCCCGGTCATAGCCGATGTATGGAACCAGGCCGGTTACTATCCCCAGGTTTTTTTCAATATTTTGCGTGCACCTGTCACGGTTTGCTGTAATGCCTTCAACGCATTTGTCCGCCATTAAGTTTGCAGCATCGGTTAAAAGCGTGATGGATTGCAGCAGGTTGTGAGCAACAAGCGGCAGCATAGTATTTAATTCAAAATAGCCGCCCTGACCGCCTGTCATTATGGCCGTATCATTGCCTGTTACCTGGGCGCATGCCTGTATCACTGCCTCGGGGATAACCGGGTTGACTTTTCCGGGCATTATTGATGAGCCCGGCACCATTGCCGGCAGATTGATTTCTCCGATCCCGCATCTGGGCCCTGAAGCAAGCAAACGAATATCGTTTGCTATCTTTGTAATGCTTATGGCAATGGTTCTTAATATCCCGCTTGTTTCAACCGCTGTATCACATGCCCCCTGGGCCTCAAAGTGGTTGGAGGCTTCAAAGAAGGCTATTTTGGTTTCATCAGAAATCAAGTCTATTACACGCGCCGCAAATTCAGGATGTGCATTCAGCCCTGTACCGACCGCGGTTCCTCCGAGGGCGAGTTTCGAAAGTCTTTGTTGCGCACCCTCCAGCCTTTGCACGGAGTGGGTGATCTGGGCGGCATAGCCTGAAAACTCGTTTCCAAGCGTCATTGTCACGGCATCCTGCAGGTGCGTCCTTCCTGTTTTTTCAATATCTGCAAAAGCCTCTGACTTTTCATCCAGCTTTTTCCGCAGATTGGCAAGCGCGGGGAGCAGGTCGGTTTTTATTGATCTTAAGGCTGTCATGTGAATCGTTGAAGGTATGACATCGTTGCTCGACTGACAAAGGTTTACATGGTCATTGGGGTGAACATCGCCTTTGGTTTTGCGTTTGCCTGTAAGGATTTCATTTGCCCGGGTGGCAATAACCTCGTTTACATTCATGTTGGCAGAGGTGCCCGAGCCTGTTTGAAAAACACCCACTATGAAATGGTCATCCAAAGCCCCGGCTGCAGCTTCATCTGCGGCCCGGACAATGGCTTGTGCATAGCCGGCAGGAATTAAACCGAGTTCATGGTTGACCTTTGCGGCATATTTTTTGATCAATGCCAGGTTATGGAAAAAAACAGGCGGCAGCCTGAGCTGATTGGTAACAGTGGTCCCTATTGCCCTTTGGGTTTGTGCGCCGTAGTAAACAGCCTCCGGAATCCGGATGCTTCCCAAACTGTCAGATTCCTCCCTTGTGTTCATATTCAGGCTGCCTGTTGCAGTGTTATTGACCTTTGCTGTATCAGCAGTCAAAGATGCCTGCCAGTGGTTTCAGTTCACCATGTTTTTAAAGGTTCTTACTGTAAATATTGCTTGTTATTGAAATGTGTCAAGAACTTGAGGTTTCTTTCACTTCTTCTCAATAGTGCCGCCCGCCCGTTCAATGGCGGCTTTTTCAAATGATGCCTGAAACCCCGGGGCATAATTCATGTATTGCGGTACCGGATATCGCAGTCCTGCAGCGTGGGTCTTTTCAAGCCCCTCGATCAGGATATCAAGCTTCTGCGCCGGACAGGAAAACGCAACTTCATGATCGTGGGCGCCGCCCCAGATCCGGTCTCCATTGCCCAGAGTGACATACTGCGGCTTGTTCGTCTTGATCGTTTTTGTGACCCCCTCGTGACATGATCCCACTCTTCCGGCAGCGCTGAATTCCAGCACCCCGCCTTCCATGAACAGGTAGCCCTGAACAAAGCGCATAGCCTGAGCCGGCATACAGTACACCAACACACAGTCCGGCACAATCTTTGTGCGGGTCAAGGGAGAAATAACCAGCCCGGCAAAATCCGTGTCAAGCATATACAGATGCTTCCCGAGCAAGCCGGCTGTTTGCCGGTCCCTTGCATACAGCCCCGCGTTAAATGCTTCGGCCCATTGTATTTTTTCGGCCGTGGGTTTGTCCCATCCATAAACGGTGCGGGCGAGCCTGCAGTTTATATCCGCCTCGGTGACCGCAATGGTCCAGCCGTAAACGCGGGCCATTTTAAAATTCTGGCATACAAAATTCTGAAGCCCCATGTCCCTGGAAGGTCTTTTAAACTCGGGCAGGATTTGCGCCTCTGATTCGATGATTTTTACTGCCAGCGGAAAAGTTGCCGGCCGGATCAGAGCTTCGATCCGCTCACCGCACTTTCTGTACCAGTCCATTTCTGCTGTCACAATAGCCTCCTGCTGTAATAGGTTTCCCCGAATTCAATGACAACCTGGCTTACTTGCTGTATGACAGAATTATTTACCCCGGGCAAAGGCGATATGCTTGTTTAATAATTCTGCAAATTTTTCCGGAGCAATAGGCTTGCTGAAATAAAATCCCTGCATTTCATCGCAGCAGTGTTCGTTCAGATAGGTCATTTGTTCTTTTGTTTCCATGCCTTCTGCCACCACTCTAAGGCTGAGCGTTTTGCCCATGGAAAGTATTGCTTCGGCAATCGCCTTGTCTTCGGAACATTCCGGAAGATTGCGGACAAAGGAACGGTCTGCTTTCAGGGCGGTTTTAATGTCTTCAGTCAGATTTTCATCAACGAGCTGACCGTAGGATAAGTTTACAGCTATGCACACCGGAGCAAGTCCCTGGTTTTGCCAGGCAACATTATCAGAGCAACCGATATTTCATGAATGACCCTGGATCCGCCTTTTTTTATCAATTCTACATCAAATGCAGTAACGGGTTTATCTGTTTCATAGACTTTCAGGAAAAGGCGGTATAGTCTTTTGTAAGTTTCTTTCTCTGAGAACAAACGCGAGTCATGGCCGATTAATTCTTCACGCGAATAACCGGTATTTTTGCACTCTGCATCATTGACAAAGGTAAATTTCCCGTTCAGGTTGGTTTCAAAATATCCGTCTGCCATTTGTTCTATTATGGAGCGGTACCTTTCTTCAGACTGGCGAATCTTTTCTTCCAATTTTTTGCGGTCAGTAATGTCGCGCATAATCCCCCGAAAACCGATCGGTTTGCCTGAAGCGTCTTTAATTAAAGATGCCGAGGCTTCAATCTGTTTTTTACTCCCGGCTTTTGTTATTATTTCATAGTCAAATACTGATCCGGTTTTTCCGGCTTTATATATGTTATTAAAGGCAGTAAAGGCTTTTCTGGAATTTTCCTCGTCTGTATATTGGCGGTTTTCCATGCCGATTAATTCTTTTCTGGAATAGCCAATGATTGCGCAAAGGGGATCGTTTACAAAAGTAAATCGCCCTGACAAGTCTGTTTCAAAATAACCGTCATTGATCTTATCCAGAATAAAAAGGTAGTTGTCTTCTTTGGTTTCGTTTCCGGACCAGGACCTGTCAGCCATAAAAACGCTGCCCTCCTTATGAATAAACCG
>CAZVFQ010000152.1:0-4800 GCA_964626455.1 uncultured Desulfobacteraceae bacterium
AAAGCGATTCTGCCAAAGTCCCAGACAACCGCGCAGCATAGCCGGCGGGTGTTTTTCCGTCAATTCGCGGCTTTGTTCTGCGTCCTTGATTTTTCGCCAACAGCAATTATGCGTTTGATCCCTGCTTTATACGCCCACGGATTACCCTGCCGCAGTCCGGTCACTGGAGCTGGATTTGTCCGGCAGACCCCACAGAGCAGATGGGCAAGGCCGGGCTTACCTTAAATAACTTCTGAGTCAATATCGGCGGCAACGAGGCTCGTTGCACATCATGCCATGCAGGATACGGATGGAAAGACGACTCATTTGATTTTTCAAAACACGAAAACATCGACTGCCTGGTTTGTCATGAACAAACCGGCACCTACAAAAAATTTCCTGCCGGAGCCGGCAATCCCGTAAAAGAGCCCAAAAAATTAGGAGGAAAGACATTTTATCCCCCTGACTGGCAGAAAGTTGCCCAGTCTGTATCCCGTCCTTCGCGCAAAAATTGCTGAGTCTGTCATTTTTACGGAGGCGGGGGAGACGGAGTCAAGCACGGAGATCTCGATTCTTCGCTTTTTGAGCCGGACAAGGATCTTGACGTGCACATGTCTGAAGACGGGGGCGGCTTTGACTGCACCCGGTGCCATACAACCAGGGCGCATTTTATATCCGGCAGGTGCTATAAGACCCCTGCCTTTGATGAGCGCAAAAGCCTTATTGACGATGACATGATTGAACGGATCGCCTGTTCTTCTTGTCATACGGAAACTCCGCACGAGCCAGGATCAAAGCTTGACGATCACACCGACAAGGTGGCCTGCCAGAGCTGCCACATCCCGGCCTTTGCAAGAGAAAATCCGACCAAGATGAGATGGGACTGGGATACCGCGGGCAGGCTTACAGATGAAGGAAAGCCTGTGGTTGAAAAAGGCGAATTTGGCAAGGACGCCTATCACGGAAATAAAGGAACATTTCGCTGGGAAAAAAATGTGGTTCCGGAATATTTCTGGTTTAACGGCTCCCTGGAATACGTTCTTTTAACTGATGAACTCGATTCTTCCGAGCCGATCGAGTTAAACCGTGTTATTGGATCCATGGAGGATCCAAAATCCCGGATTTATCCGTTTAAGGTGCACAAAGGAAAGATGCCCTTTGACACTGAAAATAAAACCATGCTTTCGCCCAAGTTGTTCGGCAGTGAAAAAGAGGCTTACTGGAAATCCTATGACTGGGATATGGCGCTTGAGGCGGGAATGGAAGCCCACGGGCTTGATTTTTCAGGAGAGTATGAATTCGTGGAAACCGAGTATTTTTTTCAAATAACCCACATGGTGGCCCCGGCCGAAGATGCCCTGGACTGCAGCGCCTGTCACTCAGATGACGGTCGGCTTGCCGATCTTGCAGGATTCTATATGCCTGGCAGGGATAAAAGCGGCCTGTTGGATTTTCTCGGATGGCTGGCTGTATTAGGATCGCTTGCAGGCGTGCTGCTTCACGGTTTTATGCGAAAACTTGCAGGCAGAAGAAAACTATAGCTCCGGGAGGATATGAGATATGCAAGAAGCAAACAAAATATATCTGTATACAAGGTTTGAAAGATTCTGGCACTGGGTCCAGGGCCTTTTAATCCTGGTGCTGATTGTCACTGGTTTTGAGATCCACGGGGCATGGAGCCTGCTTGGCTTTGAAACCGCATTTAATGTGCACAATTTTTGCGCATGGTCATGGCTGGTTCTCTATATTTTTATAATTTTCTGGATGGCAGTGACCGGGGAGTGGAAACAATACATACCCACATATAAAAAGCTGTTTGCAGTGGCGCGCTTTTATATGTACGGCATTTTTGCCCGAGAGCCGCATCCGGTGCCAAAGACCACGCGGGCCAAGCACAATCCCCTGCAGCGGCTTACTTATCTGGGGATTGTAACATTTCTCGTGCCTTTTCAGCTTATAACCGGATATCTTTACTATTATTACAATGCCTGGCCTTCTTTGGGCTGGGACTGGGCGCTTGCGCCGATTGCGCTTCTGCATACAGCCGGCGGCTTTGCCATGCTTATCTTTTTAATAGTCCATGTATACATGACCACGACCGGCCCCACTGTATTTGCCCATATAAAGGCAATGTTTACGGGCTGGGAGGAAGTCGAGGACACCGCAGGACACGAGTGGGAGATCAAGGGGTGAATTTTATTTTCGCCCTTTCGATCCACACGTAAATCACCGGCACGTATATCAGAGTCAGAAGGGTTGAGACCGCCAGCCCGGATATGGCAACCACGGCCAGGGGCGAAAGTCTTTCCAGTCCAAGCCCGTGTCCATAGGCGGCATAAGATCCCGGCCGGCAATCGGCATCTGCCTGAGCCCTGCAAGCAGCAGCAAAATCAGCAGGGGTGCAATAAGGAAAAACCAGCGGGTCGTTCCTGCCCGGAACGCTGCGGTCACAAACCGCTGCAGAGGCGACAGGATCGAGTTTCTTATGCGTTCAATTCCTTGTTCCAGGCGGTTTTTTATCCCTCCTCCCTTTAGCAGCCGGCTTCCGAGAAGCGGTATAACGGTAACCGAGGCAATAAACGAGGAAGCAAGTGCAAGGCAAAGCACCACTGTCAGGGGGCGCAGGATTTTTTCAGGATATCCGCCCACAAACATTATTGGGACAAGCACGGGTATGGAAAGAGTCGCCAGAAGTGTTATGCGTACCCTTGCCAGAAACAGAAACATCACGCAGATCGTTAAAATTATTGCATCGCGAAGCGATGTCAGCAGGTTTGACACAGAGGTGCGGATGAGTTCTCCCTGTGTGTCTGCCACCTCGAAGCGAAGCTCTGAGAACTGCTTTTCCAGTTCGGCCAAAGCCTGCTCTGCGGCTTCTATGGCAGGGGTGACGTGTCCGCTTTCAGCCCGCAGGAGGTTTATGCCTATGGCGGTTTTCCCGTTTCCGCGGAAAAAGGAATCCAACTCTTCATGGGTGGTGCTGATTTCTGCAATATCGCCCAGTTCTTCGCGGTATTTCTTTTCGCCCTCAATTTTTATCAGCACCCGGTCATTATCCCGGTAAAGCGTGCCGCTGGGCGTATTTTTGTGCTGTTGAGCCACGGGGGCAAGCACGTGCTCAACTGTAAGATTGTATCCTGCTATTTTATCGCGATCCACAGAGATCCTGATCTCGGGCTTAAAACCGCCGAAGACCTCGGCGTCAGCCACGTGCCTGACTCTAAGGAGGGCTTCCTGGATTTCATTGTCTGCAAGCTGGCGCACCTTTTCCATGGACAGATGCGAGTCTGGCTTGGGCGAAACCGCAAGGGTCATAACCGGTTCAACAGCATCGCTTATTCTGAAAATCCGGGGAGGGAGCATCCGGGCGGGAAGAGACGGCAAAATACGGTCAAGGGCCGTACTTACATCAGCAACAGCTGCATCAAGGCTCTTTTCGTATTCGAATTCAACCTTTACCGCGGCAGTTTCATCGCGTACCGAGGCTCTGACGCGCCGGACCTTGTCAATTCAGGCAAGCTCTTTTTCCACCTGCCTTGAAACCCGATCTGTCATGTCCTCTGCAGACGCGCCCGGCCATATGAGCAGTACCGCCATCTGGGGATAATTGGAATCAGGAAAAAGGTTCAGCGGCAGGGTCCGGAAACTTAACAGTCCGAAGACCACGCCGAGCAGCAGCAGAGTTGTTATCGCGTGGGGGCGTTTCATATATGCCTCGATCCAGCTCATCATTTCTCCCCTGCCGCGGCCCTGGTCTTTGAAATAGGCTGGATGAGGGTGTGGGGCCCCAGCCTTATGAGCATGGATTCGTCGCCCACCGCCACGCGGTCGCCGGGTTTTACATCATCTGATTCTACAGCTATCCGGTCGCCGGTGCGGCCGAGCACTGATACCTCGGCAGGTTTTATATGGTTGTCAGCATCAGCGACAAAAACCCGCCATTTGCCGTTAATCTCCACTGCAGCACGTTTTGGCAGCACAAGTCCCTCGGGTGTGGGAAACAAAATGTCCACCCCCGGTACAGCCCCTGAAGGCAGGTCAAAAGGCGGCTTTTTAGTGCGGATTTCAGCTGTTGACAGTCTGTTTTTGTCTGCTGTCGGATGGAGACGAAATATTTCGGCATCCCTGGTTTTTCCGCTGTAAGTAAGCCTGATAGATGTGCCAGGGTCAAGCTTTAGCGCTGTTTTCTGTCTGCAAGTTCGGCCTCTGCGCCTTCGAGTTCTGCCTGAAGCGCAGAAAGCTTTTTTTAGGCTCGCGGTCGTCTATGAGCGCAACAGGATCGTTTTTTTCTACCCTGTCGCCCGTGTCTATGCGCACGGCCTGAAGACGGCCTGTTATTCTTGCTGCAAGAACCGCGGATTCTTCAGGTTCGATAAAACCTATGTAGTGTTTTGCAGCCTCGATTTTCCCCTGCCGGGCTTCTGCAATGATCACCGGCAGAGAAGGCAAGGCTGCTGTTTCCATGTTATCCAGTTCCGCCCTGCGCTGCCGTACCAGCAGCACGGCCCCTGCGGCAACAAGCACCAGGATCAGAACGGACAAAGTTTTGAGCAAATGTCGCATAACTTGTTATCCTGTATGAGAAATGGTTTAAGGAAAAATATTGCGCTTTTTTTATAAAACATTAATTTCGTATAAAGAAAAATTCAAAAAATATAATATATATGCAATACTGAACTGCCATTGTCTTTGACCTGGATCAAGAAGCTTTTTATTTTTTAAAGCCGCTTAAGGCATATGACAGCCCGGCTGTGAAGGGAGGAGGAGGTATGACAACAGGGCGGATTTTATCTGATTTGTCAAATAAACCGGATATGATTG
>CAZVFQ010000153.1:0-4768 GCA_964626455.1 uncultured Desulfobacteraceae bacterium
TTTGCGCGCCTTGATCTTGAACTTTTTACTTTGCCGTCGAAAATCGACTTTTTACAATCAGACCAAAGTTAAGAACAAGGAGATCAGGGAATAATGGCACAGCTGATTGCAGACCGCAGGGATGTTGATTTTGTCCTCCACGAACAGATGGAGGTAAACAAGCTTACCGCATACGAAAAATTCGCGGAATTCAACAAGAAAACCGTGGACATGATCGTTTCCGAGGCGCGCAACCTTGCAATAAAAGAAATTCTTCCAACCCAGAAGCAAAGCGACCAGGAGGGCTGCACCCTTGAAAAAGACGGCACGGTAAAAGTGCCGGAATGCTTCCACCAGGTAAACAAACTCTACAGGGACGGCGAGTGGCTTGCCATGATAGACGAGCCTGAATGGGGCGGCCAGGGCATGCCCAAAACAGTGGCACTTGCCGCAGAGGAATATTTCTACGGGGCAAACCCTGCTTTTATGCTTTATCACGGCTTATCCCACGGCGCGGCAAACCTGGTAAAAACCTTTGGCACAGAAGATCAGAAAAAACACTACCTGCCGAAACTCTACTCCGGCCAGTGGTCGGGAACCATGCTCCTTACAGAGCCCGAGGCAGGCTCGGACGTAGGCGCCCTGCAAACAACCGCCACCCCCAATGACGACGGCACTTTTACAATTTCAGGCACCAAGATTTTTATCTCGGGCGGCGAACAGAATATGGTTGAAAACATTGTGCACCCGGTACTTGCCCGCATAGAGGGAGCCCCTTCCGGAACCCGGGGCATTTCTTTGTTCCTGGTGCCCAAGTACAGGCTAAATAACGACGGCAGCCCCGGGGAATTCAATGATGTTGTCTGCACGGGCATTGAGGAAAAAATGGGCCTGCACGGAAACTCCACCTGCACCCTAACTCTTGGCGGCAAAGGCAACTGCATCGGCACCCTGCTGGGCCGGGAAAACAAGGGCATGCGAGCCATGTTTCTGATGATGAACGAGGCCCGCCAGCTTGTCGGACTCCAGGGCTTTTCAGTTGCAACCGCATCATATATGTATGCTGTAAATTATGCGCGCGAAAGAATCCAGGGCAAACACCTGACAGCAGGCAAAAACGCAGACGCCCCGTCAGTGCCCATTATCCGGCATCCAGACGTGCGCCGCCAGCTTCTTACAATGAAGGCATATGTTGACGGTATGCGAAGCCTTATCTACTACGGCGGTCTTAGCCACGATCTGGAAGGCCTTGCACAGACAGATGAGGAAAAAGAGAAATACGCGGAGCGCACGGCAATTCTCACCCCGATTATCAAGGGCTATATCACGGACCGGGCCCTTGAGGTTACCAGCCAGGCAATCCAGGTCTACGGCGGCTATGGCTATATCCAGGAATACCCTGTTGAACAGCTCATGCGCGACTGCAGGATATTCCAGATTTACGAGGGCACAAACGGCATACAGGCAATGGACCTTATGGGCCGAAAGCTGGGCATGAAAAACGGGCAGGCCTTTATGCAATACATAGGAGAAATGAAAAACACCGTTGAAGAGGCCCGCAAAACCGGCAGCCTTGATGAAATCACCGGCCGGGTTGAAAAGGCGGTAAACCGCCTCGGCGAAGTTGCCGAATCTATCGGACAGGCCGCAGCCTCTGAAAACGCCTTAAACGCTTTTGCATTTGCCCATCCGTTTCTGGATGCCACAGGGGATGTTACCATGGCGTGGATGCATTTGTGGCGCGCAAGGATTGCAGTAAAAAAACTCGAAAAGCTTGCCGGCGGAAAAGACATGGAAAAAATCATGGAAAAGGCCGGCAAAAACAAAGACGCCGCCTTTTATCTGGGATGTATAAAAACCGCGGAATTTTTCGTAATGAACCTTCTTCCGGCAGCCATGGGCAGGCTTGAGACCATTGCCGCGGCAAACGGATCGGCCGTGGAAATTCCTGATGCCTCTTTTGGAGGATAAATCCGCGGATTTGTCAGGATTGGAGCTGATCTGCATATTGTTCGCGGATAAACTCGTAAAGCTCCTCGCCTATGGCGACTCCCAGGTCTATAATCTCCGGGCCGTAGCGTTTTCCGGTATGGGTCCTGAACGTGTGACGTATCTTTTTAAGATATGCCATGCCCCGGGGGTAATGAGATAAAAACACTTCCAGGGGAACATCCCTGTAAGAAACCATTGCCCAGAGGGTATGGGTGAAATTCTCCGGCCCCCACCTGAACTTATCCGCGTCATACAGGCAATTGGAAAGAAGCAAGGAGATTTTTGTCTCTCCTTTAAGATTTTGGCCGAAAGCTTCATGGTTGGCGATTGCAAGGCAGATATCCTCTATGTCGGATTCTGAAAACGGAAAATCGCGCAGCACCTGCCTTGCATATCCTGCACCTGCTGCGGCATGGTTTTTTTCCTTCCGCCTTATATCATGAAGCAGGCCTGCTGCCTGTGCCAGCCGCATCCTGTGTTCAAGCTGTCCTCCGGTTTTGCTGTCACCGCCGGTCTCGATCAATATCAGGGCGCCTGCATCCATGGCCACGTTTCTTACATGCTCCAGGCCGTGGCCGAAATCGTTTTCAATGTTTTCACT
Organism: uncultured Desulfobacteraceae bacterium; assembly: GCA_964626455.1. Taxonomy (GTDB): domain Bacteria; phylum Desulfobacterota; class Desulfobacteria; order Desulfobacterales; family Desulfosalsimonadaceae; genus Desulfosalsimonas. Next base: position 2,573 of record CAZVFQ010000153.1, read on the forward strand.
CACAAACCGCCACAGGCTGCAGACCACCTCATCGCCGGCAAAAAAACTCTCTGCGCGCTCCAGCTCAGCAGAAAAATCATTGTAAAAAGCAGGGCCAGGATACTGGCCCGCGATTCTTACTGCTTCCTGCTGAAGCTGTTTATAGACTCTTTTTATCATAGGAAATCGAAAAAATCCCTGCTGCATTTTCGCCCAGCAGCTTTCTTCGGGCCGAACCTGCCAAGCCTGCTGATTCGATTTCCCGGTAATAGCGCTCCGGGGCAATCAGCGGGTAATCTGTTCCAAAAACAATCCTGTCTTCTCCTGCCAGTTCCGCTGCGACGCGGTATATCTGCGGGTTATAAAGAAAGGGCGATGCCGCGGTATCAAAATAGACATTTGCAAGCACCTGCCTTACCTCTTTTTTCAGCAAGCTGTAGAAAAACAGACCTCCGCCCCAGTGAGCAAGAATGATGGTATTTTCGCTATAGGTCTTTACAAGATTATATATCTGGGCAAGGGTATTGTCGCTTTTGCCGGGATACTTGTGCCCTACGGGCTCATTTGTATGAAAAAGCACCGGCAAGCCGCGATCTTTGCACTGCTCCATTATCGGCGCCATGCGGTCTATCGCATCCTGTGTTATCCCGCCTTCCTGGTAAAGGGCGATCTCGCCCACGCCGCTCAAACCCGCATCCAGACAGCGCCGGACCTCATGTTCAGCCCCTTTTGTATAGGGATTGACACAGCACAACCCTCTCAGCCGGTCGGGATGCCGGCTGACCGACTCAATTATATAGTCATTGTGGCTCCTGCAGGTATCATTGCCCAGCCATGGAAACCCGAATACCACCGACATATCAACCCCGTGTTCATCCATTGCCCTTATCATTTCATCAGATCCCACCATTCTGGCCTTTGGATCGCGGTAAAGAAGGGCAAAGGCGGGCTCGTCAAGAAAGTATTGATCGCGGTTCTCCCTGATAACAGCAGGAAACAGGTGCGTGTGAATATCGATTATCATCTCGGCTTCCCGGATACATTTGTTACAAAAAAGATTTTCAGCTCTTGACCGGCATATACAATACAACATATTATTGATCATCACAACGATAATCACTTTCTTAACCCGAATACAGGGCAGGACGTCATGAACATGGACAGACTTTTAACGCACTTTGATGAACCAGGAAGCTCAAACACCCACCAGACTCTTGAACTTGCCTGCGACCGTGGCAGGGAACTGGGGATAGAAGAAGTGGTTGTGGCTTCGTCAACCGGCAATACCGCCTACAAGGCCATGGAGATACTAAAGGGCTTTACAATCATAGCGGTTACCTATCACTGCGGTTTTAAACAGCCCTTTGAAAAATCCATGAAAGCCGATGTCAGAAAAGACCTCGAGGAGGAAGGAATAAAGGTCATAGAGGCAACGCACGCTCTTTCCGGCGTGGAGCGCTCATTTGCAAAAAAACACGGGGGCTCCTACCCTGCCCTGATCATGGCAGATACCCTGCGTCTTTTCGGCCAGGGAACAAAAGTGGGCGTGGAAATAACCATCATGGCGGCAGACGGAGGCGCCCTTTCAGGAAAGGACGTGATCGCCGTGGGCGGCACCGGCAGAGGCGCCGATACCGCCATAGTGATCAAACCCGCCCATCAGTCAAATATTTTTGACCTGCGGATCAGGGAAATTATCTGCAAGCCCAGAAATTTCTAACCCTGCCTGTCTTGGGCGCCCTATCTGTTTTCATACCGGCGCTGGATCTTTGAATCCGTCTTTTCAGGATTCTTTTCCAGCCTTCTGTACCGGTTTAATGCCGCCTCGGCAAACCTGCCCAGCACGTTTGACAGATCTGAATTCTCCCACGCCCTTGCAAACGAAGGCATAGACAGCAGGCGGCTGCTGACCTGGTAAGGCGGGTTTGTCTGGGGTGAAAGCCGGATGTCATCGAACTCAAGTTCCTCGCCTTCAGGCAGGATATCCTTGAACAGGGACGATGCGGTGTATGAAAAAAACTTTTTCACATCCTCGGTTGATTCTGAATTGTTGATTTTCTTTCTAAATTCCGGCAGTACCTTTCGTTCATGCTTGGTAAACGATGTCTGCTTGCTCATAGGCGCTCCCAAATTTTAAAGGATGAGTTTTTGACGGTTTCGGGAAAAGTCGATTTTGAGATGGCTTCGTAAAAAGTTCAAGATCAAGGCGCGCAAATC
>CAZVFQ010000154.1:0-3371 GCA_964626455.1 uncultured Desulfobacteraceae bacterium
GAAGTATCATGCCTATGGATCAACACAGGCCAGCCATAATCTTTACGCGGAGCTTCTTATAGAAATCGGCATTATCGGAGCCATAATATATCTGGTTTTTTTAAAGCGCATATATCAGAGATTTAGATCCAACAAGCATAAGCTTAAAAAACTGGGCTACAATCAGCACCATTTTTATGGCCGGCTTAACATGGCCATGGTTGCGGTTTTCTGGATGTATGTTGTCTACAGCCTGAATTACTGGGGGCTTTCCCAGTATTACTGGTATTTGTTCGCAGGCATGGCAGTAGCTTTCGGCCGCTCGTTGGACAGAAGTCTTATGGATGAGGTTTCCGCAGAAAATGCGTAACTTTTTCAGCAAGTTTTTGAGAATTATCAGGAAATGATCAAGGGCCTTTTTTACAATACCGGCTCTAATCTGGTCGCATTCTTCGTTAGCGTGAGTGTGACTTTTATTATGGCGCCGATTTATCTGTCCAACATGGGGCATTATGATTACGGCCTCAGGGAAATGGTGATGGCGTTTGCCGGCTATATGGGAATGCTGGACCTGGGTCTGCGGCCGACCATCAGCAGGTTTGCCTCCATGCACAACGCCCGCAAAGACAGCGAGGGACTGCTGGCGGTATACGCCAGCAGCCTTGTTTTTCTGGGGGTTGTGGGGCTTGTGCTGGCAATGGTTTTTTTTCTTTGGGCGGCGATTTTCCCGAATACTTTGTTGCCGGATGGTGACACGGGATCAATAGATAAATATCGCCTGTTTCTTCTGCTTGTCGGTATTCAACTCATTTTTGCGTTTCCCAACAGGGTTGCCGTCAGCTATCTTGAAGGGCTGCAGCGCTATTATATAAAAAATATCATAAATATCTTTCTTGGGGTTTCTGTTGCATCTTTAAGCTATTTATTTATAACCCCCCAAAACGCACTGATTCTACTGACAGGCTTGGTAGCTTCGCAATCGGTGGTCAAGCTGTTTGTCTTTTCAGCAATCTTGATGCGACCGGCAATGGGTGCGATCAAGCCGAAGTTATCCAGTTTTTCCTGGCCAAAGCTCAAGGAAATGCTTTCCTTTGGCCTGAAATCATTTGTTCAGGGGGCGGCCTCCAAAATCGAAACCGCCTCTGACCGCATTGTAATAGGCGCCATTGTCGGGCCTGCCGCCGTGCCCCTGTATACCATTCCGGCAACCCTTGTGGGCTATATAAACAGCATCACCATGCATCTGACGCATGTGTTTATGCCCTTGTTCAGCGATCTTCAGGCCCGCGGCGAACATCGCAGAATACAGAGGATTTACCTGAGTACAAGCAAGACAGTAGTTGGGCTTCTGTTGGCAATGGCAGTTGGCATTACACTGGTGGGCGGTGCTTTTATAGATGTATGGATGGCCGGGCAGTTTGACCGCAGCCAGGTGGATATGATTATTTTTCTTTTGGCGCTGTATTTTACCATTCCAAAGCTCAATCCGCTTGCCAGCCGTTATTTGACGGCAATTGGCCAGCACGGGATCTTTGCAAGGGTTTCTCCCATACTTGCCTTGGCAAATCTGGGATTGAGTATTCTTCTGGTCATAAAACTAGGGGTGGTCGGGGCTGCTCTTGGCTCCGTGTTCCCGGTATGCGTGGCGCTGCCGATCTTTCTTCATTATTCCTGTAAACATCTCGGCCTGAGTGTAATGAGGTATGTAAAAGTAAGCATTGTGCCGGGGGTTTTACCAGCAGGAATTATGGGTATTACAGTTATATGGTTTAAGATTCAGATTGGTCTTGATTCATACTCCCAAATCCTTGCATGTATAGCAATGGGTGGTTTGGTTTATTCTTTGTTTTTCTGGCTTTTATCCCTTGACGCGGATGAACGCAATTTGCTGGCAGGTTTGATAAAGCGGGCATAGCTCTGCAGACACATTCATAGCATAATAGCCGTTAAGACAGGTTTCAGCTCGGGAAGAAAAATGAATTCTCCTCTTATATCCGTGATCACGCCTACATACAACAGGGCTGACTTTATAGGCGAGGCGCTGCAGAGTGTCAAGGAACAAACTTACGAGCATTTCGAGCACCTGATTGTAGATGATGGTTCTACAGATGATACCAGGGAGCAACTGCCCCCTTTTCTAAAAGATGATCGGTTTCGCTATTTTTACCAGGAAAACCAGGGCCAAAGCGTTGCCCGCAATCTTGGGATTGCTAAGGCCCGGGGGGATTTTATTTGTTTTCTGGACTCGGATAATCTTTGGGTGGCCTCAAAGTTGGCAACCCAGTTGGAAATTTTCCGGCAGCATCCCGAGGTAGATGTCGTATATGGCGATATCATAACTATAAACCACGCAGGCAAAGAGATCTCAAGGCGGAATAAGCCCCGCTTTTCCGGTTATATAGCTTTTCAGATGTTAAAGGACAACTGTGTGAGCATGAATACAGCCATGGTCCGGCGCAGGTGTTTTGAAGAGTTGGGAGGTATGAGCGCCAAATACCGGGTTGCAGATGACTATGATCTCTGGCTGAGATTTTCTTCGCGCTATCTGTTTCAATATATTCCGGAATATCTTGCCTACTATCGGGTTATGGAAAAACAGATTTCATCTGACAAGACAGCTCGTTTTTATGCAAATGAGGCGATCATCAAGGATTTCAGGCAAAATTTTTCTGCTGCCCTAACGCGTAATGAATTTGCAGAGGCTTTTGCTTATTTTTACACCCGGAAAGCAAAATATCTTGCAGGTTCAGGGCATCCCGGTGCCGCATATCTCTGCCTGTGGAAAGCAATCCGCGAAAAGCCGTTTTACAGGGTTCCCTGGCGGGCGTTTATGGCCGTCACCTTAAAGAAAGCCGGGCGTTAGGTTTGTCTGCCCTGAAAGTTTCAAAAATAGATGAAGGGGCATTTGCGGATCTTGGAGCTTCCTGGTCAGGGTTATTGGCCCGGAGCGATTCCGATCCGTTATTCATGAGCTGGCCGTGGCTTTTCACCTGGTGGGAGACCTGGGGAAGGGAGCTTGGCCTTGAATTGTTTCTGCTGGGTGTGACCGACAACAAAGACGATCTCATAGGCATCGCTCCTTTATACCGTCACCGCTATCGTAGCCCTGTTGGGATTTCCGTCACACGGCTTCATTTTCTGGGAAATGCCTGGCACATCAGCGATACAGTGAGGACAGAATATGTCGGGTTAATCTCATTGCGCGGGTTTGAAAGGCAGGTTGCCGGCGCGATCTGTTCTTATCTGCGGGATGAGTTGTGGGACGAGGTTGTGATATGTGATGCTGGTTGCGGTTCTTTACAGCAGTTAAGAGACGGCTTTCGGGAAGCCGGGTGTAAGGTCTCGGAGGTGGCGCGGGATGAGGCGGCAGGAATCCTTATCAATACTGCAAA
>CAZVFQ010000154.1:3471-4762 GCA_964626455.1 uncultured Desulfobacteraceae bacterium
GAACATTTTAATAAAAAGCTCTCTCTGGGGTATCTCCACATGGGCTATGCCATAGAGTCGGCGTTTAGAAATGATTCTATCAGGACATATGATCTTCTTGCGGGAGAAGGGAAAAATACTTTTTATAAGGAGCGTTACAAGGGGGAGCGTGTCGATTTTTTTACCCGGCAGTATGCCAGGACCCGTTTGCTCAGGAATGTGTATAAGTGGCAGGCTTATCTGCCGTCTGCCTGCAGGCGGGTTTTGAACAGGATATTAAGGCTGTGAGTAAATGCTTGCGCTCTAAGCGGGCAGGACTTCTTAATAGGAGCTACCTGTATTTTGATAACGCTATTTCCAAGGAGCTGAGATAGTAGGCTCTGCTCGGAGAGAAAAAGATAAATGCCTTTGGATTTTAAAATATTTGACCATCTCAATGAGGATCCGGAAAAGCTTTTCCGGCTCTATGAAAAAGTATACGGCGATTCGAGTGCCATCAGAATCAGGTGGAACTGGGAGTTTATTCAGCACCCCATGTCAGACAAGTTCAAATTTTTCATTGCAGAAAGTGAAACAGGGGAGCTGGCCGGGATGACGGTCAGAATGCCCCTTTATCTAAGAGTTGGCGAGGAGCTATATCCGGCATTTTTTGCCACCAACTCGATGGTGGATACGGCATTCCGGGGGCAGAATCTTATATGCCGGCTTTATATGCTTGCAGCCGAAGATGGTGCGCTGCATCTTTCCAAGGGGACCACGGCGCCGATGTTAAGGCAGTTGCGGAAAATGGGGTATCACGTGATAGAGCCGAACAATTACCTGGCTTGCCTGGTTTCGCCTGTGAGGTGGGCAGTGGGCAAAATTACGGGTAAAGATATAAGGCTTCATGGAGTGCGGAAAAAACTGTCCGGTTTTTCCGATTACACAAGGATCGAGCGATTTACCGAAGAATTTGAAAAGGTGGTTCCAAAAGCGGCAGCAGTGGTGGAAAAGACGGCAGATGAAATGAACTGGCGATATATTGATCCGCCGCACCGGGGATACCATTGCTTTGCCAGGCGCAGAAACGGCCGTGTTGTTTCCTGGTGTGCCGTTCGCCATGACGGTATCAGCGCAATGCTTGCAGATTTGAGGTGGCGTTCTGAACAAAAGGATGAGCCTCGGCGGACGATACGGTTTGCCAAGGCGCTGGCGCGAAGCCTGGGATCGGTCAAATTAATGTGCTGGACGCCGAAAGCGGATTTGCGGCAAACTCTGGCCCGCGAATTTTTTATCCAGAGAAAGGAGTCCCCGGGTTTCAGTTTTTTCAGTC
>CAZVFQ010000155.1:0-4648 GCA_964626455.1 uncultured Desulfobacteraceae bacterium
TTAAACCTGTTTTTATTTGATGGTGATTTAAAAATACCTCACCCGGAAAAACTAAACCCCTGATAATTTAAGTATTAATTATTTGACATACTGGTTGCTAAGGTGCAAATTCTGGTTTATTAGTTTAACTAAATAGGGATGTTTAGTAAGCAGAGGAAGGGACATGGAAAGAGCGGCACGGATTATCTCGGCCCTGGAAAGGCCAATATCTTCCTGGAAGCCATTGGCGGAACATTCGGAAATTTCGTCGAATAATGATGTGGGACATTCAAAGGTGACTTTTTCGCGGCCTGGGTGTTCTGAAGCTGCAAATCTTGTTGACTGGTCCGGCATTTTTTATCTCCTTTTCTGTTGCATATCTTTTGCATTACATCCTGGGGCTGGAAGCAGATGCTCCGGCAGCCCCAGATCCAACAACTGCTCGCGCCTTTTGGCAGGCAATTTTTTGATGCCGCCCATGACCTGAGCAATAAACTGCTCGGACACATTAATGTCCTGAGCTATCTTTCCATAGCTTAAACCCTGAAGCTCCATCCAGGCTCTGAGCGCCTGAAGTCGGACCTTGTTATGCGGACATTGGTTCATTTAATGTTCTCCGTTTTTGTGTGATTAGCTGGTTGCCTTTTTAAACTGATTTTTTGATGTGTGTCAAGACTAAATTCTAAAAAATTCGGAAAAATTCTAAAATTTTCAGAATAGGTCTGAATTATTCGGAATTGTTTGTAAATTTTACTTCGGAAAAATTCGGAAAAATTCGGGGATTTTTATTATTTGTTTGATGTTTACTCTTATTGGAGAAAAGTGCTGAGATGGGCAGTCGCAAGGCTAAAGAAAAAGAGATCGATCCTGATCTTAAAAAAAAGCGGGAATGGGTGAAAGCAATTATTGAGGCTGCTGAGGAGTTGACAGGCAGTGAAAATCAAAAAGCTTTAGCAAAAAGCCTTGGTCAAAAAGAGGGCCGCTTGTCTTACGCCAAAGATGCCGGACATTTTCAGAGCTGGTTTTTTATTAATATGCATAAAATACATGGTATCACCAGGGAGGAGCTTGAAGAAAAAGCCTTTGGGGTGACTGGAGTACAGCAGCCCGCGCCCCCTGAATATGGGCGTAATGGATGTGATGATTTTTTATCTCCGTGCGAGGTGTTGTTGTGGATTGTAAGGCATCACCTGGGCGAATCCGTCAATAAGAAGCTTCGCAGCGAAATCCTTCGTAAGGTGGCGGAAAAGACTCCGTCTTTCTATGAATCCATTGAAAAGCATAATAGTGATATGCAGATGGCTTACAGTCTGCGTCGGACAATGGAGGTTTTTGACCGTGATTTTTCAGATGAACACGAAAGCATAATTCGGCAGATGAAGATTAAATGCCTGGAGTCTTTCCTGGGTATTAACCTGAGTGGTTTTAAGAATAATATTGTTTCCATGAAAAAGGCAGGCAGGAGCTCTGATAAGGCGGATGACGCAGGCAGCGATCTGGAGTGACGGGCCTGGCCGCAATATTTCGGCAGGCCTGGTCTATATACATCTCATAAACCAAAACCATGGAGGAAGGCATGAAAAAAATCATATTAACTATAATGGTTGCGGCGATCCTGAGTATGCCGGGTGCGGCCGGAGCGTTTGATGATTTATTCGGCGATTCGCAGCAAAATGAAATTGGAAGCTTCAGCTCTAATCCTTACGCCCAGGACTCTATAAGCAACCCTTATGGTGCTGGTAATCCTTACAATTCAGACAGTATCAATAACCCTTATGGTCAATACGGTAATCCTTACAGCAGTAAGTCGGCCACAAATCCATACGCCACGGACGCGCCCAAGCTCTACAATAGCCAGGGGGAATACAGGGGCAAGCTGAGCAACAATCCTCATGATCCTGATTCGGTGTCCAATCCTTACGGACGTTACGGCAATCCGTATTCTCCGGACAGCATCAATAACCCTTATGGGGCCGGAAATCCTTATTCTCCCGACAGCCCGAATAATCCTTTTGGGAGCGGGCTGAAAATTATAGGACAATAGCCATGATAAATAAGTCGCCAGTCACAAGTTTTGCCAGGGCAGTTGCCAGGGAAGTATATCTGGACGGGAATCAGGCAATGCCTACCATGGAAACGCAGCATCTTATTGACGGGATGATGGTGTTTTTACTGAGCAGGAACAATGCCGGGCTGCTGGATGCTCAGACCGAACCGGTGCGGGACGTTGCCCTGTGGCTTTGCGGTATCGGGCTGGATGGAACCCTGGACGGCCAGGCCCTGGAAAAGTATCTGGAGCGCCTGGCCTTGAGCTTTGCCGACGTGCGGGATTTGGGCTTGCTCAAGGCCAGGCTGGCCATGGGGTTTGAAGGGTTTTATGTTGAGGTGATGAGCGGGACAAGGGTTTAAGTCTGTAACCATTTTGTTGACGTCAACAAGATGATCAGGGGCGCATCTTTCGCGCCCCTGATTGCTGGTTTTGTGGCAGCTGGTTGCCGGGTGTTATTCTATCAGGTGCATCCTGGTCATAATACGCACGTCTGCCAGTGCTTCGATTTTGATGACGGCCGGTTTTTGATTGGGCCATTTATTTTCTTTTACGGCCCGGTCCATGGCCTTTTCCGCGTCTAGGATGGACTCGAATGGTTCACGTGACAGCACGCTGCCATTTGTGGTGGTGATGAGTTCATACATGGTTAGTCTTTGCGCGGGCTGCTGTTTTGTAATTCAAAAGACAGGTCTTTTCCAAGATCATCCTCGGTGTGCAGGGAAAATCCAGGGTTCCCGTCCAAGTTCGGGTGAAACGCTTTTGAGGAAGGATGACATCTTGAGTGACTGTCAAGCCATTCGAGAATCCCAAGGTCCGGGGCTGTCCTTAAGCCTGTGCCAGGGTAATATTTCAGCAGCATCTTCCATCCGCCGCATTCACTGCATTTAATAAAAACTCGGTCGTTTGCCATGTTAGTTCTTAATCCTCCCAGAAGTTGTTGAATCTGCTGGGTGACAGCTCAGTATATTTAGTTGTATTCTGGATATTTCTGTGTCCAAGATACGCCTGGATAGAGCGGGTATCTATTCCCCGGTTAGCCAGGCGGTATCCGCAGCCGTGCCTGAGCATGTGCGGGTGAACATTAATATCCAGGCTGGCCTTCTGCCCCGCCCTTTTGACAATGTGTTGAACGGTGCGCGGAGTAAGGGGCGCTCCCCGTTCAGACACAAAGACATGCCTTGAGTGGGGGTAGTCCTTTTTGATTTTGCGCAAGGCCCGGATCTCTTTGGATCTTAACGGATGGGTGCTGGGCACTCCGTTTTTGACCCGGTTGACATAGATGTTTCCGGCTTCCAGATCAACCTGTGTCCAGGTGAGGTTTGCCAATTCTGATACACGCAGTCCGTGGCTGTAAGCGATGAGCAGCATAGTCCTGTCCCGGTGGCGATTGCGGCCGACCTGCCCTGCTGAGGCAATAAGCAGATCAGCTTCTGATTCGGTCAGGAATATTCTTTGCTTTGATTTTGACATAGGCGGCCCTCCCTGTGTCTTAAGCATTGTCTATTCCGGGTTTGGCTGAAACCTGGATATTTCCTTTTCCCATGTGTCTGCGTTCTCCTTTGGCGAGCCAGCGAGTGACCACATCTGCCTGGACCAGTCTGCCAGGGCATAACGCTCAAAGTGTTCCAGGGAGTTTAGCTTGCTTAAAAGCTCGTCTTTATCCACGTCCCATTTTTGGGACAAAGCATCATAGGCAATGGCGTCTGCAATATTATGCTGCAGGGCAGTGCCCATCCATAACTCTGCTGCCTGACCTGTTTCAACAACAGTGCCGTTCATGGCGTCCAGGATCAGATACGCCTCGTTTCTGGTTATCATCCGGCGCACCTTACGCACTGCAATCTCCAGCAGTGAATAATAAGTGTCCAGATCCCGGCTTAATGCCTCTGACCTGGATATGCCCCATGATTTGTCGATTCTGGTATCAAGACGTTCCACCAGGTGTTCGGGCAGTGAAAATGAAAAAGTTTTTCTGGACATGCTGTACCTCTCTTTTTTGTTTGTAAATTAAACTTGCTTTCTAATGACAAGTTAATGATAAGCCAATAAATGTCAAGCAGTATTTTGGTTAATTTTCATTTTTGACCGTGGCGCATCTTTCGCGCCAAAATCTTGGGACTTCATGGCAACGGGCTGCCGCGTCCGGGAAAATGTGTGCCGGGTGAATTTCGCGTGGCGCATCCCCGGCACCTATTTTTATTTTTAGCGTGGCGCATCTTTCGCGCCCTTGTTTATTTGTCATGCGTCAAGTCGTTGCTATGCCTGGGAAAATGTGTGCCGGGTAAATTTCGCGCCAAGGGGTTTGTGCTGTGCAGCAACGGGCTGTCATTCGTTCAGCTCCCGGATCTCGCGCTCGTCGCAATCCGCGCAAAGGAAATTGACCCACCTTTCACCTGTGCTTTCCTGCACCCAGACAACGCGGAAGGCTGGAAACGCTCCGCAATACTCGCACTCCCTCTCCGGCTGCTGATGCTGTCCCGGCTGCTGGTGGGGCCTTTTGTTTCGCCGGGCTGATTTGAGGCGGCCTGATTCTATGCCGGAAGTTTCAGCCTGGCGCATGGCCTGGCGCAGATCCCGGATGTTTGCCCGTTTGCGCAGAAAGCGGTCTGTTGTGGCGTG
>CAZVFQ010000156.1:0-4620 GCA_964626455.1 uncultured Desulfobacteraceae bacterium
TTATAAATCTATAACGTTACCTGCTGGCAATGTCAATCTTCATCTATGCACCATTTCCGGAAAACAACAGGTATGCGGCTGCGGCGATATAGCACACCAGTATCAGGAAGCTTTCAAACCCGATATTGGCGATACCTCGTTTTTCACGCCGCAGCATGCCCAGCAGCAGAACAGCCGTCATGAGGATCGTCAGGGTAATAAAAAATACCTGCCGGTTCGAAACGGCATGATAGATGGATCCATCGCGGTAAGCGATATCCGCTACTGCGGCAAAAAGCGTGTCGAACGCATTTCCCCCGATAATCCCGCCTACTGCCAGTGTATACGCACCTTGTCTGACAGCTGCAATCGTTGTCACAAGCTCGGGCAGGGAAGTCACCACGGCAGTCAGGAATGCCCCGACCGCAGATTCCGATAATCCGGTTTGCTCGGATATCGCCATGCCTGTCCGGGCCACCAGCCAGCCGGAGCCCCCAACAATGGCGGCAATTATAAAAATCCCCAGGACAAGACGTTGCAAATTTTCCTGCTGGGCCCGAACCGCAGGTTTGTCCTGGCGGGTTTCGGCGGTCAATCGCGGTAGCCACATAGGACTGCTGCGAGCACCTGAAATAATTCGCATGCCGTAGATATAAAACCCAAACATTAATGGTGTCGCCGGGCTGATCGCCCACAAAGTGAAATCCGGCGTAGCTGCCGTTATCAGCGGAATGGAAAGCAGCACAACCAAAAGAACCCCTTGCATCATATTGCTTAAAGAAGCAGCCGCATGTTCCAGATTCGCTCGTTGATAGAGCAAGTCGGCAATAGCAAGAAACAGTGTCTGAACCGCAATACCACCGATGGCATTGCTGACGGCCAACTCCGCATGGCCGTTCCAGGCGGCGGTCACCGAGGTAACAATGCCGGGCTGTGACGTCACCGCCCCTAGAAACAGAGCGCCTGTAATCGCCTCGCCCATGCCGGTGCGATCCGCCAGCCGGTCAGCCAGGTTGGACAAACGCCAGCCGCCAAGGGCAATGGCTATGGCTGCTGCAAAAAAGATCCCCACGGTTGCAGGAAGAGACAGCATTTGAAAACCCGGTTCCATGGAAGTAAATATATTTTGATTTGGAAAAATCGCAATATAACCAGAGCGAAAGCGCAGCATCGAGCCCTGAATCGTGATTATCGGATTGGCAAAAGAAAGGAATGCCTTAAGAAATCACGGTCCGAAGATCCGGGACTTTCTGCCCCGGCCTAACAGTCGTCGGGCTTTCTGATAATTCCTATACGAATCAGGAAAGGCCATGGGTCAGCTATTTTTTGTGGTTCTTCAGCCCGGTGTTTGGTGCTTGCTGGACAACTCCATCCCTTGAATCCAACCGCACGCGGGGCACGAGGTGATTACGATTGGGTAATTTTCGTCGTCAATCACCTGTTGCTGAAAGTATTCAGATGGATTTCCGCAATCCGGGCAAATTGGGTATTCGGCCGGTTTATTTACTTCCGCACTCCCGTCTTTCAAACACTTCTGCACTATCTCCAGTAAGTGCTTCTTTGATGTCGGTAAATCTGGCAGTTTTTCAATCAAGAATCGGGCTCTTTCTACTGTATCGGTTTTTCTACGCCGGACAAATTAACCCTTCCCGCATATAATAGGCCTTTCAAAGCATATAATTTATCAAAAATTACCTTGCCCTAAGTTCTTCTAACATCCAAAGTTCGTCGTTAAATTGGCTCCCCGCATCTGTCGCAGAATAAAATCTTGTCTTTTTCATCTTTTTCTTCGCGTGTAATAACACGTTCCTGGGTAAGTGAGTTCCAATCTTCATCCTTCATGCAGTTGGTACAGATAACACTGTCATTAACATAAATTGCTGCAACTTGCTCTTTATTAAAATCCATAATACCTCCTTAAATAAAGTACCGGCATGATATAAATTGTTCAAGATAGGTTGTTTAGAATACTTGCCATGTCACTACACAGCAAGTCTGGCGTATATAAAAGCGCCTTTCATCTTCCCTGCTGCAGAAGGAAAATCATTACTTGTTGTGCTCATTGATTCGGGCTCGAAGTTTTCCGGAACATTTAAAGGTAACTACTTTGCGGGCATCGAGAAATATTTCCTCGCCAGTTACAAGGTTTCTCCCTCGCCTTGGAGACTTTTCTTTTACTTGAAACTTTCCGAACCCGGAAACAAGTATATCTTCACCGCTGTTCGCTAAGGTGCTTTTTATAATTTCAAGAAGAGTCTCTATTATCTCGATTGAATCCCTTTTAGTATAGCCGAGTTCGTTGACCCGGTCTATGATATGTGTTTTCGTGAGAGCCATGTCAGGCCTCCTGGACGGTGGATTTCATTCCAAACGGTTCAGCCGACACCATTCTGAAGGCGCTATACCGCTTCATATCTCCAATCACCCGAGTGCGTTGCTTTTTTTAATCTCAGCAAAGTTTAGGGTATTTTACAATGCCATCGGGATATGCTGCAAACTTTTTTCATACGTCGCTACACCACGTGGCTATGCTCCGGCAATAATCAGAATCTCTGGCCAAAGAGAATTGCCAGATTCAAGGTGCAGATTAGTCAGGAGGCCGCACTTGAAAAAATCCTGGCAAGTTTTCAGCGCTGCAAGTCCAAGGTTAAAATCATATAATGTGCGTACATGGTCTATATATGAAGCCTGCCTGTCTTCCAGAGGACAACCGCGCCATAGGTACGCGCCCAGAAATTCGCCTTTTCTTCTGCCGGATGCGTGAAAAAATCTTGCGTCCAATTGAAATCCGGGTTCTGATACAGGTCTCGAAGGATGTTTGCTATGTGTTTGGGCTGCCACCCGGCATGAACAAGGAAATCGTGGACAAACCCGATGAGCTTGGCCGGCTGAAGCGCTGACGGGTTGGGGGAGGCCAGGATTTCCCGCGTCCAGTCGGGAATATTGGGTTCGTTTTTTGCAGATTCCAGGGCGCGGCCACGGGCAAGGTCCTGCTGGCGATCAAAATCATGGTGGAACGCATACAGATCCGATGCCTTGTATTCACGGACAAAGTCAATCATGGTTTCATTTGAGCAGGGGATGAAACCGGAAAAATTCTGTGCATATGCTGCCGCCTTTTCCAGGTCCCACATGCAGTCCAGGATCAAGTCGATATCCGCGGTTTCGGTTGCCTGATGTCCGTCAAAGCATGCTCCGATGACATCTGCCAGAGGCGGCTGGTGCCGGTTGTCGTATTTTTCCCGGTTCTTCTTGTGAAGGCTGAAAGGACTCCGGATGGCGCGCAGGTAGGGCGGCCCTTCGCTCCAGGTATTATCGAAGTTGACGCAGTGTTCGGCACTGTCTGAGATGGTCACCGGCAAAAGTCCCCGGTCTTCATTCTCCCGGAAGGCCTTCATGGCCAGCAGGGCCAGATATTCCGCAAGCCTGCCCAGTCCGCTGAAGACCCGGGCCGCATCTATGGAAACGCCGTGTCGGCGCCGGATATCCCCTGGGTCGATGTAATTGCACGCCCGGACAAGGTCTTCTTCCACAAAGCCGATTCCCCGCACTTCTTCCGTAGCCCGGTAGCCCAGGACGTTTTGGAACAGGAAATGCCCCCCGGACGGCGTGTAATCCAAGAGATACGGCATCTCCCTGGAACGGAAGAGGTCTTGCACAAAATCCATCAAGGGGCGCACCTGCTGAAACAGTTGTTTCTGTTCTTCTTTGTCCGTGTAGAGTCGGTGCTGGTCAGCTCCCAGAAAAATTTCGATATCCAAGGGCATTAGCACCGCCTGCGACCTTTTCCCCACCACCGGCAGGTGAACCTCAAGGCCCCGCGTCACGGTAAATTCTTCCAACCGTTCCATTTCGGCTGCAACAGCAGGGAATATCGGATCGCGGGTTTCCGCGGCGAGCGCTTCACCGGTTGCGATAAAATGGTGGCTGAACTGGTAGCAATTTTTCAGCCGGTCGATAACTTCCCGATAATATTGCTGCTCTTTCATCAGCCACTCACAATGAATCGCATCTCGGATAGATTCTTAAAAAAAGGGACGCTGCATTATTCTAATCGGTTCACGCCCCGTTTCCGATATGCTCAGGCACTGTGCTCGTCCTGGAAGTAAAACTTCGAAACTGCAGTTGCCCGAGCTACGTCTATATATTGCTCAAAAAGGCGAGGCCAAGCCCTGTTTATAATAAAAATAACATGCCAAAACCATTGTGCAAGTTTAGGGAGTCCCCGGAATATTATCGATGCTGCAATGTGCAAATTTCTGGAGGTTCAGGAATATTCCATTCCGTGGCAAGCATGTTGCATTTTTAAATCCACAAATTGGTATCCAAGTTAACTGTATACCAAGCCACGAGCCTGAAGACGTGGTAAAAATAGTTTTGTTCCACGCCTCGGAAGGCGCCTCTTTTATTACCAGGTAGATAATCGTGGTGGACGGGGGCTCAATCGTGATGTGAGAAGAATATAAAGGATAACATTGTTTCACCGGAGGAGTTTGAAAACCGTTATGATATACTGGAACAAAAGCTTCTCGAAATGTTAAATATCCCCGGAAAGCACTTAGCCGCTCTGTTCTTTTACCATGGCCTTTAGCGTATAGCCCAGGGTAATGGAGCCCAGGATCGTCATCAGGATAAGAACCG
>CAZVFQ010000157.1:0-4556 GCA_964626455.1 uncultured Desulfobacteraceae bacterium
CCCCTGTAATTTATCATGGCCATATCCAAAAAAACCATATTTTTTCAATCTTTCATGCATGCTTTGCCTGATAGGTAAGGCCCTACTATGTATTGTATGGGTATGGCACATTTTCATATTAAAAAGAAAAAAGACCCTACCTTTATGTTCGTGAGATTGCCCGCGTTCACGGAAAACCTACGGTCATTTCGCAGACCTACATCGGTTCTCCTGAAAAGGTCGCCGAGCTTGCCGGGGGGCAGGAAGATCAAATCCATAACCTCAAGGTCGAAGAGTTCGGGGCCCTCTGGCTGGCCAATCAAATCGATAAAGACATTGATATCGCCGCCATCATCGATGAGATTGTCCCGCCAAGTGCCCGGGAAACCGGGCCCAGCACAGGTGAATACTTCCTGTATTGCATATGGAACCGCATGATTGAGGCTGTAAGCAAAAACCAACTGACCCGGTGGTATCAGCGTACCGCAATCCAGCATATCCGGCCGGTGGATCTCGATGCGCTAACCAGCAAGCGCTACTGGGAAAAGTGAGAACGTATCAATGAGCAAACCCTCGAGAAAATCAGCCGTACGTTTTTCCGGCGATTATGGAAGTTCGAGTCACCAAAAGCTGACTGCCTACTCTTTGACACCACTAACTATTACACTTTCATGGCCACCAAGACCCCTTCCGAACTTGCCCGGAGGGGCAAAAACATAATCATCACCGACAACATGGACTGGAGCACCCCTGAGATCGTCGAAGCCAGCCTGGATCGCTGGCAGGTTGAGGACCAGTTCCAGGTTAGCAATGATGACGACTTAGTGGGCGTCGGTCCCATCCGTCACTGGACAGACAGCAAAATCCGGTGTCACTTGTTTACATGCGTTTTGGCAATGGTCTATCTTAGTCGCATCGAACTCAAGCTGGCTGCTTAAGGTATCAACCGTAGCGCTGAAGACGTCATGGATGACATGAGACATTTGCACTACGTGCTGACACTAAAGAACAAAAATCATAAAAAGGTCATTTTCAATAGTTTGTCCCCCCGGGACCCAAGTAAAGGCGCTTCCGGGTCTTCCAGGCTGTATACCGGCCGTATGCCCCGGCCCCCGTCTCCGGCCAGGGCCTTGTTGCCGAACACCTCCAGGCTCTCGGGCGTGGGGCCGATAAAGGCGATGCCGGCTTGTTCACACCTTCGGGCAAACTGCGCATTTTCCGCAAGAAATCCGTATCCCGGGGCAATGGCCATGCACCCGTTGTCTCGGGCCGCGGCAATGATCTGACCTGCGTCCAGATAAGCCGCCGCCCCCAGTCCCTGCAGGGCAACGCTGTGATCCGCAAACCGGGTGTGCAGGCATTTCCGGTCATCTTCAGAAAAAACCGCCGCAGTTGCCAGGCCCAGCTCTGCTGCCGCGCGGATGATGCGCACGGCAATCTCGCCCCTGTTGGCCACCAGTATTTTTTCCATATTTTTCCCCGTAAAAGCTTCTTTCATTTCTTGTTGTTGATCAGGAAGCATTATAATCTATCTTTTAGCTGTTCCTTCTGCACCTTGCCCGTGGCTGTCAGGGGCAATTGATCCACGATCCGGATCTCCGGGATCTTGTAGCCGGCCATGTTCTGCTTGCACCAGGAAAGCAGCTGCGCCTCATCAAGGGTTTCGGCCTGGTCCGGATTGAGCTGGACAAAGGCTACAGGTACCTCTCCTTTTTCCGGATCCGGCCGGCCCAGCACCGCGCTGCCGGCAATTGCCGGATGCCGGCCCAGCAGGGTTTCCACTTCCGAGGGAAACACGCTCATGCCTTTGACCTTGAGCATTTCCTTGCTGCGGCCCAGATAGATCAGATGGCCCTGCTCGTCGATGGCGCCGATATCACCGGTGTGCAGCCAGCCGTCCTTGAGCTGGTCAGCAGTGGCTTCGGGCTTTTTCCAGTACGCCTTCATCAAGGAAGGGGTCTGAATAAGGATCTCGCCCTCCCGGCCCAGGGGCAGGGGCTCGGCTGTGACAAAATCCACCACCATAAACCGGGTTTCCGGCATGGGAAATCCCACAAACACCGGGCGGGAGGCCAGATCCATGTCGTTTTCCTGCATGCCGGCGGTAAATGTGTCAAGTGTATGGGTTTCGGTCATGCCGTAGCTGCTTTCGCGCATCACCGTGCCGGTGAGCTCATACCAGCGCTGCCGGTAATCCTTGTTGAGTTTTTTCACAAAAGAGGAAACCAGGGTTTCGCGCAAAGACGAAAAATCCGTGGCAGAGGCCTCCGGATGTTCCATGAGTTCAACCATATTGTCCACCAGGCCGTAAATGACCGAGGCCCTGTATTTTTCAATGGCTGCCAGCACGGCTGCGGCATCCCACCGGACCATGAGCACCTCGGTCACCCCGGAAAACACCGGAGACAGGATCCCGGCATCCTCGCCTGCAATCCAGAACACCGGCAGATAATTGAGCAGCACGTCCTGCCCCCCGGGCCGGCCCAGGGCAAAAATGGAGCCGCATGCGGCCGTGTAGAGCATATCCCCGTGGGTATGCACACATCCCTTGGGCATGCCCGTAGTGCCGCCTGTATAATTGAGCGCGGCCGTATCGTCAAGCTGGATATTCACTTCCGGGCAGGGACGGGTTTCTTCATTTAAAACAGTCATAAAATCCAGGGAGCCGGGACACTCCTGACGGGGGACCTGCGCCAGATCCGGGATTGCAATGGCCGGTGTGTCCGGCAGCCAGTCGGTCAGGCTCGTGGAAAGCACGGCTTCCAGGTTGGTCTGGTCCCGGGTTTGGGCCACCACCCCGTAAAGCAGATCCAGAGCAACGATGACTTTGGGCTCGGCATCCTGGATTTCGTAAACAAACTCGGCCTCCTTAAACAAGGGATTGACCGGCACGTGGATGCAGCCCAGCTTGAGAATGCCGTAAAAAGCGATTAAAAACTGCGGGCAGTTGGGCATAAACACCGCCACCCGGTCGCCTTTTTCCAGGCCCTGGCCGGCCAGCCAGGCAGCAAACCGGTCGCTGTAGTCATCGAGCTGGGCGAATGTCATTTTTGCCCCGTAATAAATAATGCATGGCTTGTCCGGCATCTGCCGGGCCTGTTTGCGCAAATACCCGGTCATGGGGATTTCTCCCAGGGGATATTCCACCGCCCCGGGCATGCCCGGGGGCCAGTTGTCCTTCCACAGGTTTTCCAGTTCATTCAGATAGGTCTGCCGATCCATAAATCCTCCCTTGATATCATTTGTGGTTTCCAGTGGCCCCGGAAAGCCGTCCCGCAGGACTACCGCACCGAAAAACCGGCTCAATGGTTTTCCGGGATCAAGCATTTCTTTTCACCCTTCCCGGAGAAGTCCAGGGGCGGGATCTGTTTTTGAAGCGACATGGAGCGTTTTTGCCAAAAAACGATCCGGAGTAAAAAAACTGACCCCGGCCCCAGGACTTCCCTCCTGACAAACCTCGAAAAAAGGAAAGAGCTTTTAAGCTTTTAATCAGAAGCAATGATTGTGCCGGAAACTGAATAATCAAAAATAAATCATTCTTCTGAAGTCTCCCGCTTTTTAAATTTCGGCCTGGCGGGGGCGGCTGGAGCAAAAATTAAAACCCAATAAATTCGGAGGGTTAGCAAAGATAGTCGTTCTGATAACCCGTTGGAATAATTAGGTATATTTTCCGAGCCAGGCCGATATTTGTTAATATTTTTTTAAAAAACAGGACGTTATAGTTGAATATGAGGCCAGATTGTGCTATAATTTTTTTATCACAATAAAAACCAACAGCACAAGAAAGGCCCCACACATGATGATCCTATACGATATTCTGACTAAACTCAAACACGAATTCTCAGTATCCCGCACCATTGACAGAAGGACGGCTTATCATTGCCATTGACGATTATATCAACCCCAAAACCGGGCGCAAGATTTTCGCCTGCGACAAGGTGTTTGATCATGCCGCCAAGATAAATCAGTCGAAATACTCTTGGGCGCAAAACATTGTGACCATCGGGCTGTTAAAGGTTATAAAGGGGCGCTGGCGTGCCTGCCGCTCAACTACCGTTTCTACCATCTCCAAAAAAGCATTGAGAAGGTCAACCAGCGCCCGGGAAAAAACAAAATTGAATTTGAAAACAAAATGGGCCAAGCAGTTGCAATGATAACTGAAGCAGCTCACCATATGGATGCTCCGGTCGTGGCCGTTGCCGATCCCTGGTTCGGCAATAATGGCCTGCGGAAACCGCTTCGTAAACAGCTGGGGGAACAGTCTTAGAGGGGGTCGGCTCGGTTCCTGATTGAGTGCATCATAGCTTGCCATTAGGGCTGCATTCCCAAGCATCCACGAGGCTGCACCTTGCACTCACCTTTCTACAGTTCGGCCAAATCCGGAATATTGGCGAGCAATAGCCGTTGGTACAAGGCCCAAGACTGCCTGAAAAATAGTTTCTTTCTCTATGCCCTGCGTCAGTGGCAAATGAAAATCTTGCAGAATATCTGAATAAGATGATAAAGTAATTATTACCGTGGCCAAGACAGGGCATCTACTTTGTTGTCCCTGTTGACAGGTTCGGCCGATTGGGAAC
>CAZVFQ010000158.1:0-4520 GCA_964626455.1 uncultured Desulfobacteraceae bacterium
TTAGAGGCCATGCGCGCGGGTCTGCCTGTGATCGCATCTGATGTGGGAGGGGTGAAAGAGGCGGTTAAAAACGGGGAAACCGGCTATCTTGTGCCGCGCATGGGCAGTGATGTATTGTGTGACAGAATAAAAACCCTGCTTGGCAGCCCTGAGCAAAGAAAACAAATGGGACTTGCCGGACGCCGCAGCTTTGAGGAAAAATTTCTTTTTGAACGCATGGCAGAAAAGACACTTGGCGTTTATAAGCAACTGGCCGGGCAAACCTGAAAATGCGTGTTTTTATAACCGGGGCAGGCGGATTTATCGGAAGACGGGCTGTTGAATACCTTTCGGAAAACAAGGATTTTCGGCTAAGGGTCATGCCCGGCAGAAGAGAAAATGAAGCATTAAGCAGGAACCGGGAAACAGAATCGGTTCCCGGCAGGGATATAAGCGGAAAAACCCTCTGGGATGACGCCCTGGCCGGTGTTGATACGATTGTGCATCTTGCCGCGCGCGCCCATGTGCGAAATGAATCAAAAGGCAATTCACTGGAGCTTTTTCGTAAAGTTAATGTCAAAGGCTCTCTTAATCTTGGAAAACAGGCTGTGCGGGCCGGAGTAAAACGGTTAGTATTTATCAGCTCAATCGGAGTTAACGGAAACAAGTCTTTTCGGCCGTTTACGGTAAATGACCCGCCCAACCCCACAGAGCCCTACGCGGTATCCAAGCTTGAGGCAGAAGAAGGATTGGCCAGGCTTGCACAGGAAACAAAAATGGAGCTTGTAATTATCCGGCCTGTGCTTGTCTACGGTCCCGGAGCGCCGGGCAACTTTGCACGCCTTGCAAATATGGTAAAAAAAGGGATCCCCCTTCCTTTGGGGGCAGTGCGAAACAAGCGCAGCCTGGCTGCTATAGACAACCTGGTTGATTTAATTGCAGTGTGTATTAAACATCCTGCAGCAGCAGGACAGACTTTTCTGGTATCAGACGGGCGGGATTTTTCCACCTCTGAACTGATCCGCAAAATGGCCGATGCCATGGGGTGTGCGACAAGGCTTGTGCCTGTGCCGCCGGCGCTGCTGCGCCTGACCGGACTGATAACGGGAAAATCCAAAGAAATAGAAAAATTAACCGGCTCCCTGCAGGTCGATATTTCCCATACATGCCGGACATTGAACTGGCAGCCGCCTGTCTGTGCTGACAAAGCCATAAAAGAGGCTGCCGCAAGCTTTGTAAATGAATAAATGATGGCACCGCAAAAAGCTTTTTACAAATTCATCAATAAATAATTTTACAAGACGATGATTCTCTGGCTATTTTTTCTGATTATTGCCGCAGGCAGCCTGGTGTTAACTGGTGTGTTCAGGCGCTACGCCCTGGCCCGCAGCTTAATGGACATTCCAAACGAGCGAAGCTCTCATAGCGCGCCCACTCCCAGAGGCGGAGGGGTTGCAATCGTGGCCTGCGTGCTTGTGGGTCTTATTTTTCTGAGGGCAGCCGGCTGTATGCCGGCTTCTTTTTTTTGGGCCCTTGCAGGTGCCGGGGCATTGGTAGCGCTTATCGGCTGGGCAGACGATCAAAAAGACATCCCGGCCCGGCTTCGTCTTACAGGGCATTTTATTGCAGCGGGTTGGGCGCTTTTCTGGCTGGGCGGACTGCCGCAGTTATCCATAGCCGGCATGCTTATAAATCCCGGAGTTATTATAAATACACTGGCCCTGCTCTACCTGGTTTGGCTGCTGAATCTCTACAATTTCATGGACGGCATTGACGGAATTGCCGGAATTGAGGCTGTAACCGTATGCACCGGAGGTGTGGTTTTATGTTTGATGTCTGATGGAAAAGATTTTTTGTGGACCGTGCCTGTACTGACTGCCTGCGGGGTAGCGGGATTTTTGTTCTGGAATTTTCCCAGGGCCCGGATATTTATGGGCGATGCAGGAAGCGGCTTTCTTGGCATCATGCTTGGTGTGCTTTCCATCCAGGCGGCATGGGTATCTTCTGAATTATTCTGGGGATGGCTGATTCTTCTCGGCGCCTTTATCGTGGATGCTACAATAACTCTTTTGCGCAGAATCTTAAGACGGGAAAAATTCTACCAGGCGCACCGAAGCCACGCATACCAGCATGCGGCGCGCAAATACGGTGCACATTGGCCGGTCTCGCTTGCCTTTGGCGCAATCAACCTGTTCTGGCTGCTGCCAATAGCCGCACTGGTGACAGCGGAAATCCTTGACGGAGCGTTGGGTGTAATTATAGGCTATGTCCCGGCAGCAGCGGCGGCTATAATGTTTAACGCAGGAAAACAGACCGAATAAATCTCAAATTTTCTAAACCAGGCAGTCAAAAATTTTTGCACAACATACTGGAATTCTTGTATTTTTCGAGGTCTAAACCGCCCGGAAACATTAAAATTACAACTATTTGAAATTGCTGAGCTTTTCCTTAAACCATTAACCATCACCCATCAACCATCAACTATTAACTATTAACCATTAACCATTAACTATTAACCATTAACCATTAACTCGCAAATTTTAAAAACAAATGAAAAAAATACAAAAAAACTTCTACATTGTTCTTCTTGCAGATATCGCACTCATTGCCGTATCGCTTTATGCAGCAAATCTGATCCGCTTTGAGCTCGACATTCCCGGCCGCCATAAATCGCTTTTTTTTCAGGCCCTGCCGGTGGCAATTATCATCAAAACTGCGCTTTTCTACTTTTTTGATCTTTATCACGGCATGTGGCGCTATACAAGTATTGCCGATCTGATAAACGTAATAAAGGCAGCCTTTGCAAGCACCCTGTTAATTATATTTATCCTGCTTCTTATTAACCGTTTTGCGGGATATTCCAGGTCTGTATTTATTATTGACCTGCTTTTGACCATTATTTTGATCTCGGGCTTCCGGGTTGCTGTCCGGTTTTATTTTGAAAGCATTACAGAAGGGATGAAACCCCGTGAGGTCGTGAAAAACATCGCTGGCCGCCTTATTTATGCCCCGGCTTACCAGAAAAAGCTTCTCATAATTGGTGCAGGCGACTGCGGGGAAAAGATGTTCCGCGAAATACGCGACAATGCCCACCTCAAATACAAGGTGGTAGGTTTCATAGACGACAATCCAACAAAAATCGGCAAAAAAATCCACGGTATTCCTGTGCGCGGATCAGTTGAAGATCTTCCGGCTATTGTTGAAAAACTGAAAGCTGATGAAATTTTAATCGCCGTACCCTCCGCCCACGGAGAACAGATGCGCCGGATCGTTGAATACTGCAAAAAAAGCGATATTGCGTACAAGACCGTACCTAGCATGGGTGAGCTCATTGACGGCCGTATCACGTATAACTCGATTAGAGATGTTGCATACAGCGATCTTCTCGGCCGCGAGGCAGTAAGGCTGGACAAGGAAAAAATCGGCGCCTATCTTCAAAACCAGTGTGTAATGGTCACGGGTGCGGGAGGCTCCATAGGCTCTGAGCTGTGCCGGCAGATCTGCCGCTACCGGCCCAAAACCCTGCTGCTGTTCGAACGGGGGGAAAATCTTCTTTATCACATTGAAATGGAGCTTTTAAGCGATTTTGAAGACATAGAAATCATACCCCTGCTTGCTGATATCCAGGACCCCGAACAGGTGGAACAAGCTTTTTCCAGGTACATGCCGCAGACCGTTTTTCACGCTGCAGCCTACAAACATGTGCCCATGCTTGAAAGCCAGCCCTGGACCCCTGTGAAAAACAACATACTTGGCACGGCCAACCTGGCAGAGGCGTCCAAAAAATACGGGGTGGAACGCTTTGTTTTTGTCTCGACTGACAAGGCTGTAAGACCTGCCAATATAATGGGGGTTTCCAAGCGGGTGGCTGAAATGCTGATACAAAACCAGAACAGCGGCGGGCGCGCGCAAAAGCCTAGGTTTGTGAGCGTGCGCTTTGGAAATGTTGTGGGAAGCGAGGGCAGCGTGGTGCCGCTTTTTAAAAAACAGATACAAAGAGGCGGACCTGTCACGGTTACACACCCGGAGGCAACCCGGTATTTCATGATGATACCGGAAGCCTGTCAGCTGATCCTCCAGGCTGGCGGAATGGGGCACGGAGGCGAAATCTTTATACTCGATATGGGCAGGCCCATAAAAATTTTAGACATGGCCCATGACATGATCCGGCTTTCGGGTTTTGAGCCTGAAACTGATATCAAAATTGCCTACACCGGCCTCAGGCCCGGTGAAAAGCTTTACGAGGAGCTGATCACAGAGGGCGAAGACGTTTTAAACACAAATCATGAAAAAATAATGGTTGTAAAAGGCGCTGAATGCAACCTGCAAGATCTGGAAAACAAAATAAGAGCCCTTACACAAGCCGCGGCCGCCCAGGACGCAGAAAAAGTCAGAACGCTTTTCAAACAGATCGTGCCCGAATACGAAGGGGTATAATCAATATGGTCGGCCGCATAAAAAGGATTTGTGCAGACAGGAAAAAATATGGTGCCGGAGGCGAGACTTGAACTCGCACAGGCTTAAAGCCCGGAGGATTTTGA
>CAZVFQ010000159.1:0-4504 GCA_964626455.1 uncultured Desulfobacteraceae bacterium
AACTATTTGAAATTGTTTAACTTTTTTCTTAAACTGTTAACAATTAACTAATAACTTTTAACTCGCAAGTTGTGAAGCATTATTTAGCAAAAGGGGGTAAAAAGTTAAAAGAGGCGGGTTCGGGTAGTTTACCCGCCTCTTTATTATAAGTCATGCCTGTTTACATCCAGCCCTTTTCTTTGTAATACTTTTCAGCCCCGGGATGGAATGGGGCCGAGAGTCCTTTAAGCATTTCCTTCGGGTCGAGGTTTTTAAAAGCTGCATGTGAGTCCTTGAGTTCATCGAGGTGATCGAATACGGTTTTTGTCAGATCGTAAACCGCATCCTCTCCAAGTTTTGCGTTTGTAATAACAGTGGCGGTCACGGCATAAGTCTCAACATCATAGTCCACCCCCTTATATGTTTCGGCAGGGATCGTGGTCATAATATAGTAGGGCCTTTCATCTACCATTTCTTTGATTTTATCGTTGTTTATATCGATTATGCGGATATCAGTGGAATTTGCGGGTTCCTCTATTGCGGCACTGGGGTTGCCCACTGTAAAGAAAAAAGCATCTATTTTTCTGTCCACCAGAGCCCTTGAGGCTTCTTGCTGCTGCAGGCCTTCAGCCCTGATGTCTTTATCCTTGTCAATACCGTAAATGCGCAGTACATCTTCGGCATTGTGTCTTTGACCCGAGCCCGGGTTTCCTATATTGACCTTTTTCCCCTTAAGATCTTTTACGCTCCTAATGCCGGTATCCTCCCTGGTAACCAGCAGCACTGTTTCCGGATGCATGCTAAATACACTGCGCAGGTCCTCAACCGGCTCGCCTTCCCAGTCGGCTTTTCCTTTATGGGCCTGCCAGTTTCTGTCTGACTGGCATACTCCAAAATCAAACGCTTCTTTTTTGATTGCGTTAATATTGAAAACAGATCCGCCTGTGGGCCGGCCCACGAAATTATAGTTGTCAGCCTGGTGCTTGTTCATCAGCTTGCTGATCTGCAAAGCAACCTGATAATAAACGCCTGTTGTCGAGGCGCCTCCGAAAAGCATATCCTGAGCCTGAACAGTTGAACCGCTGAATATAAAACCAAGAAGTACGGCCATGGTGATGATGATTTTTTTTGCGGACATGGTTTCCTCCTTTTTTGGGGGTGAGGGTTAAGGAAAGTTGCTTTGTTGCTTTTATAATAACTTCTATCAAAATTTCTACCAGGATAGAAATAAAAAAACAATGTTTATTTCCAGGCAAATTATCGCTTACGTTCCTCAAAGCCCTTTAAGGATTCCTGACGCTCTTTGGTGGAGACACATGCCAGGCAGCCCTCTATTTCAAAGTCCATGAGAGAATCCAGGCTGATGCCTTCCCCGGCCATATTGAGCCCCTTTTTGATTATCTGCAGGGAAAAGCCTGAATTTGCAGCTATTTTATCAGCCATTTCCCGGGTTTTTTCCATGAGTTGATCCAGGGGGACTGCTTTGTTTACCAGCCCGATTCTTTCGGCTTCTTTGCCGTCTATATACTCGGCAGTAAAAAGAAGCTCCCGTGCTTTTCCCGGGCCTACAAGCTCCTGGATCAGGCGTGTGGCCCCTCCGGTTACCGACGAGGTGACCTTTGCCTCAGGGGAACCGATTTGGGCTTCTTCTGCTGCAATACGGATATCACAGGCCAGGGCCAGCTCATATCCCGACCCCAGGGCATACCCGTTAATAGCTGCTATGGTAGGTTTTTCAAAACGAATAATTTTCCTTGAGGCCTCCTGAAGCTCCACAAGATAGGCCCGGTAGTCTTCAGGGCTTCTGGTTTTTGATTCTTTCAGATCAGCGCCGGTAGAAAAGGCTCGTCCCTCTCCGGTAATAATCAGCACCTTTATTTCGGCATCATTGCGGCAGTCGTCAAGGGCTTCCTGGAATTCCTCCCAGAGCTGTTTGTTCATGGCATTTAGCACCTTGGGCCTGTTTAGTTTGACTGTGGCCACGCCTGCCTGTTTTTCATAAATAATGCACTCAAAATTCATGGTGTTCCCCTTATATCATTTTGATGTCAGAATAATTCTGGAGTCAACAATGGAAAGGCCCTGTTCATGTACAATGACCGGGTTCAGATCGATTTCTTTGATTTCCGGGTTGCTCAGGGCGATTTCAGAAAGCTGCAGCAAAACCTGCTGAACTGCCCGGATATCCTTGGGAGGTTCGCCCCGCAGGCCTTTTAGCAGTTTATACCCCTTGGTATCAGAGATCATTTCCAGGGCGTCTTCTTTGGTTACAGGAGCAACCCTGAATGAGACATCTTTTAACAGTTCCACAAAAACGCCCCCCAGGCCAAACATGATTACCGGGCCGAACTGGGCATCACGGGTCATGCCCAGAATACATTCCTGCCCCTTAGCTGCCATGGGCGAAATAAGTACTCCGTGCACGCGATCTTTGTTTGTTGCTTTAAAAGCCCTGTCCATGATGGCTGCAAAAGCCTGTTTAACTTCCTGTGCGGTTTTAAGGTTTAGTTCAACCCCGCCGAAATCTGATTTATGAATGATATCCGGGCTGATAATTTTTAAAACCACGGGAAAACCGATCTTTTCGGCAGCCTTAACGGCCTGATCCTGATCTGCAGCCAGAATGCCCTCAGGCAGAGGCAGGCCGTATTGTTCCAATACAGCTCTGGATTCGGTTTCCGGAAGATTGGTCCTGCCCTGTTTGCGAACTTCTTCAAACAGATCCTTTACAGCTGGATATTCTTTTTTTTCAACAGCAGGCAGTGCCATGTTCTGCATTTTCTGTTTGCGCAGGGCATAAGCCATCCATTGGCCAAGGCATCCGGCGCATTTTTCAGATGATTCAAAGACCGGAATATCTGCTTTTCGCAAAATATTTAAAGCCCTGATGTCCTGGCCGGCAAAACTGGTGTGGACAAAAAGTGGTTTTTGATATTTTCTGACCAGTTCGGCAAGTTCACGCGAGGCCTTTTCCTCGATTTCAGCTACATGCGGAGCGATAATTTCCTGGAAACCTCCGAAAAATCCGGTTATATAAATTCCGTCCACATTGTCGTCCTCCATGCAGACACGGACACAATCAGCTATAACCATTGGATTTTCTTCTGCGGTTCCTCCGTAGTCAATCGGGTTGCCCGCAGGCATTCCTGCCAAAAGATGCGGCCGGATCTTTTCCTGTGTTTCTTCGGGTAATACAGGGACCTGCATGCCGAATCTTTCGGCATTGTCTGCTGCAATGGAATTGTCCCCCCCGCCTTCGGACAAAATCGCCACCCTGTTGCCGCGGGCAAGAGGGCATTTGCTGAAAACATCAGCCATATCAAACATTTCATCCACATTGGAGACCCTTACAATGCCTGCCTGGCGAAAAGCCGCATCAACTATTGCGTCATCTCCGGCCATGGATCCGGTATGCGAGGCAGCAGCCCTGGCTCCCGCCCCTGAGCGTCCTACTTTAAGGGCGATGATCGGTTTTTTCACTCCTGTTTCCCGTGCAACCCGAACCAGGGAACTGCCCTGTTTTATTCCTTCCAGGTAAGTCATTATGACCCTGGTATCAGGATCATCCTTTAGATATTCAATGTATTCATGAAAGTTTGCCCCGATTGCATTGCCCAGACTGATGATTTTGCTGAATCCCAGCCCCCGGGTTTTGGCATAATGGGTCAGTGAGTCGATCACGTTTCCGCTCTGGGCCAGAACCGTGATTGAACCTTTTTGGATACCCGGGATTCCCAGCATGTTCATTGAAGCCGAACTGCTGAACATCCCGCTGCAATTCGGACCGATAATGGCGGTGCCCGACTTAGAGGCTGCCTCAAGGATCTGCTCTTCGATCTTTCTGCCTTCTTCTCCTGATTCTCCAAGCCCGGCAGTAATAATGATAATGCCTTTTGCCCCCATGCTGATGCTGTCTTTAACAGCACTAACAAGAAGCCGCGGGGCAAGAATGATCATGGCCAGATCAACCTGGGCGCCTATTTCCGTAATACCGGGATAAGCTTTTCTGCCAAATATTTCAGAACGCTTGGGATTAATCAGATAGATATCACCGGAATATCCTCCCTCAATCAGGCTCCGGGTCCTTCTTTCGGCTGCTTTGCCCGGGACTTCCGAGGCTCCGAGAACAGCAACCGACCCGGGATTAAAAACCTTTTCCAGTATATTTCCCATAATGTTTCTCCTGTTTATTTAAAACCGGAATAAAAAAATCTGGCTGTGTGGCCGGCATTTGCTTTGGTCTTTTCTGTCAAAAAGGGATTTCAAAGGACCGGCTGCACCAATCCCGATTAACTTTGCCAATACAATTCTTATAATAACGGTTTCTGAAAGGGTTTTCAATCCAAAAACATCCAAAAACAGGTTAAGGTGAGGCGGGCCTCCGGGAGGGAGTTTTTATAGTGCCATATCAGGGGTCAGCAGGGAGGAAAAAGCCCTTTCCACGGCCTGGTTTTCGGTACGAAAACGGATGCCCTGGCTGTCGATAAACCTGCTTACCACCTTTGCGGCAGCAGCGGTTGTCGGT
>CAZVFQ010000160.1:0-4493 GCA_964626455.1 uncultured Desulfobacteraceae bacterium
CTTTTTATTCGGGAAGTTATAACTTTTTTTGCGGTTTAACTCTTAAACTCCTGTTGAAATCGAGATTGTTCACTGGCATCATCGCAACACTTGTGCCATGCAATAGCCGTATTCTGCAGCAGCAAATTAAAAGATCTGTCAAGAAAAATTAGGTTTTCGGGGTTATTGTAAACAACCTCCTTGGGGGCTATATGCAACCATCAGATTATGTGCTGCTTATATATTGACAATATTGTCAAGCATATCTTGACACCTGAGTTTATTCATGATTAAATAAATTATAGTATAGATGTAAAAATAACAGGTCTTTCAATTATCCCTAATGCTTATTGCATCCGGATGACTCTAAGTAGCCACCAAGAAAGCTTCTTATGCAACCGGCCCGATGCCCCGGCCTCTTTGGCAAAGATCAGCAGGCCCCGCGTCCAGAAAGTTTTGCAGCGTCGGAGACTGTTCGATCTGCTGGATGAAACCCGCGCCTGTCAGGCCACCTGGGTATGCGGGCCGGGCGGATCAGGCAAGACAACTTTTATCGCAAGCTACATAGAGGAAAACCAACTTCCCTGTCTTTGGTATCAAATCGATGAGGGCGACTCCGATATCGCCGCATTTTTCTATTACATGGGATTGGCAGGCAAAGGGCTTGCCAGTGAGGAAAAAGATCTGCCCCTTCTGACTCCGGAATACGCACTTGGGATTTCCACTTTCACACGGCGATTTTTCGAGAATCTGTTTAACCGATTGGATAAATCGTGGGTTCTTGTACTGGACAATTATCAGGAAGCCCCGCCTGACTGTCTGCTGCATGAGGTGGTGCGCAACGCCCTGTCAGTAACCCCCGAAAATATAAACCTCTTTATTCTAAGCCGAACTGAACCGCCTCCGATCCTGGCAAGGGCCATGGCAAGCAATCTCCTCTCCGAGATCGGGTGGCCGGCGCTTCGGCTTCAAGCCCAGGAAACCAGGGAACTGGTCCGGTTATTGAGTCCCACCCCACCATCTGAGGCGGTTATCGATTCGCTGCATGAAAAGGTTGACGGCTGGCTGGCGGGTTTACTCCTTCTTTTAAACCGGGCAGAGACCGAGGCCATAGATCCCAAAGCTTTCACCCAATTCACCAGCAGCGAGGTGTTTGACTATTTTACCAGTGAGATATTTGACAAGGCAGATAAAGAAACCCGGGAGTTTTTACTCAGCACATCGGTTTTACCAATCATTAGCGCCACAACGGCGCAAAAGCTTACCGGTTCGGAGAATGCAGAGCAGATTCTGGACAGAATCAGGCAAAAACAATGGTTTACGGAAAGATACCCCGGCAGGGAAACGAGATATCAATATCACCCATTATTCCGGGAATATTTGCAGAGTCAGGCGGCGCTGACCTTTACCGGCGAGCATATCACAAGGCTCAAGGAAGCGGTTGCATGTTTGCTGGAAGCCGAGGGGCAGATAGAGCCTGCAATTGAGTTGTTTTTTGAATCCGGCAATCCCCATGAGGTGGTTCGGTTAACCCTCAGCCAGGCGCAAATGCTGGTAAGTCAAGGGCGCAACCAAACTTTGGAACAATGGCTGCGGCGCCTTCCGGAGGAAGTCTTTTACGAACTTCCCTATGCAGTCTATTGGCTGGGCGTTTGCCGCCATCGTCTTGCTCCCGACGAGGGCAGAGAGCTTTTTGAGAAAGCATTGTCCCTGTTTGAGGAACAGGAGGATACCGCCGGGATATGTCTTTCCTTATGCGGGATACTGAACTCGATAACATTTGCACTGGACAGCTTTAAACCCCTTGACCAGTGGATTCCGAAATTAAACCGGCTTTCCCGGGAATATGAAGCATTGCCTTCTGCTGAGGTCCGTGGAAAACTCTCGGCCACTGCGCTTTTTTCCCTGGCTTTCAGGTCTCCGGATCATCCCGAATTCAAAACCTGGGAAAAGCGTGGTCAGACAATACTCCAGGAAAATAATCCGGGAGAGATCAAGCTCCGTTTGATTGTGGCATGGGCCTGGCATCGGCTTTTTACGGGCAATCTGGCCGAGGCCAGGCATTTTATTGAAATGTATCGGGAACTTGTTCATTCGCCAAATATTGCCCCTTATTTGCTTCTCGGCCTGAAGAACCTGCAGGCCTTTTACCATTTTTTAGGCAACGATTCTGAAGCATGCAGCAAAATGGTTGCCGATTCCCTGGACCTGGCCTCAACAACCGGAATTCATCTTATATCTCCTATTGTACTGGGCCATGGCGCTGCCGCTGCCCTGTCCGCCGGAGATATTGACAGTGCCGACGAGCATCTCCGGAACATGGACGGATATGCCCATTCATTTGAATGGATTTTTATTTATTTCAGAATATTAAAGGCGTGGAAGGCGTTTTTGGAAAAGGACCATACAAAGGCATTGCTCCAAAGCGAGTCTGCCAAAGCATATGTGGGAGACTCAGGCATGCCCATGACCGATGCTGTATGGCATCAGGGAATGGCAATTGCATTGCAAGCATCCGGCAACCAGGTTGAAGCCTTACAATACCTTGAAAAGGCGCTGTTGATCTCAAATAGGGTCGGATATCATCAGATTGCCTTTGGCTGTTATCTGATACAGGCCGAATTTGCCCTTGATGCAGGAAATGAAACCGCTGCCCGTGATTTGCTGCAAAAGGCAATGTCCATTGGTAAAGCCAAGCAATATGTGACGACCTGGTTCTGGCGAGCAGATGCCATGACCAGGCTGTGTCTGAGGGCGCTTGAAGAAAATATTGAAGTCGATTATGTGCAGCACCTGATCAGAAGTCGAAGGTTGATGCCTGAGTATCCGCCTCTGCAGGTTGAGAATTTCCCCTGGCCGCTGAAAGTATTTACCTTGGGTAGATTTTCACTTCTTGTGGACGGAAATCCGATATCATTTGCCGGAAAAGTTCAGGAAAAACCCCTGTTTCTCCTGAAGGCAATTATTTCACTCGGTGGCCATGGGGTCAGCGTAAACAGAATTTCCGATTTTCTCTGGCCGGATGCAGATGGGGATCTCGCTCGGAGTAATTTCAGGACCACCCTTCACAGACTTCGCAAAATGTTTGGTTATCATGATGCCATCTATTTTAATTCCGGAAATATCACGCTTAACCCGACATATTTCTGGGTGGATGCCTGGGCATTCGAACGCGCACTTTCGGCCGCCGATAAAATTCGCCAATCTGCTGCAAACGAAAAAGAGCTGCAAAGGGCGGCCAGTTTCACCCAAAAAGCCGTTGATCTCTATAATGGCCCCCTTTTTCAATCCGATGAGGATATGGCCATTTCCCTGCGCCAGCACCTTCACCACCGGTTTGTCCAGGCGGTTGAACAGTTGGGGGATTACCGGCAAAGCAGAAAAGAATATGAAAAAGCTGTTGCCCTCTATGAAAAGGGTCTGAAAATAGATGAACTGGTGGAGTCCTTTTATCGGGGACTCATGGTCTGCAAACACCGGCTCGGGGGCAAACCCGGGATCTGGGAAGCTTATAACCGGTGCAAAAAAGTTATGGCCGAAAACCTGAATACCAGCCCCTCTGCAAAAACCGAGGCGTTAAAAAACTCTCTCCTGAATCAATGACCCTTTACTTCTTTGCCCCTGCATCAAATTAAGCATCCTCTCACAGCTGTATCTGTTAAGCTCTGAAGGGCATGGCGCATTTCCCCGCGTGAAGATTTTCATGCCTGTACTTTTGTCAATTTGAAAAAATTTTTATTTTCAGCTGATCTGTAACGCCCAGGTAATGATTCCAGAGATATTTTTAATGCCAAAACAAATTCATAAGGAGGGTGAAATGGAAGTACTGGCTGAAATTGAAAAAACACAATTAAAGAATTTACTGGAAAAGAGGTGGCTGAGTCATGATGCCATGTGGTTTCTGCAGGCTTTCAGTCAAGTAGGGATAGACAAAGCCAATGAAATGAACAAGTCAGCTCTAAAATCACTTGCGCCACTTGAGATGGAAAGAATGAAAAAAGTCCTGGGAGTCAACCAGGAACAACTCGTAAACTTTGACAACCTTGTACGATTTATGAATGCTGTATTGGAATTGAGTCTGCCGGATTCAGTTATGAAGAGGCTTCATGTAACCGCGCCTGCCGATAATTGTATCCACTGGCAATGGGAAAAATACCAATGCTTCGCTTACAAGGGGATAAATTATATTGGTGCAATCGATGAATATAACTGTGGCGTCATTTACAGATTTGAGTGCTGGCTTGAAGCCTTGGGATTCAAATGTTCCACACGACCCGTGATCGAAAAATGTATAATGAACGAAAACGGTGGTGAATGTGAAGGAGATATTCACATTCTTTCAATTCCGTGCCAACAATAAAGCTGCAGTCAGCTCCTTGCTTCATCAGTATCTGAATCAGGCAGCCGTCATCTATCTCCAATAGCAGATCCCAGCCGTCGAACAGTTTGAGATTGGCCAGAAATATACCGGGTCTCCCTTGAATTATTTCATCTCAAACAAAGGCTTCTTGCCA
>CAZVFQ010000161.1:0-4490 GCA_964626455.1 uncultured Desulfobacteraceae bacterium
AAACATTGCGGCAAAATTCATGGGGTTATAGGCGAGCACACGCGGCGGCATTACTGCTATATCTCTTTTGAGCGCGGCTTTAAAAGCAGATGGTAAAGAAGATCGCAGTAGCGGTCAAGCTTTACCATGCCCTGCTGAGATTCGGTAAAGCGCCAGAAACCGTAGAGCTTTGTCAGGCTGAAAAGCTTCTCACTGTAAATATCCCAGGTATATGCCTCTTTTATACGTTTCATGCCCCCTTTTGAAATCTGTTCCCATTTGTCGGGATTTTTTTGACATGCTGAGACGAATTTCCAGATCACCTCGGCTATCAGATCGGGCTGGCTGGTGTTCATAAGATATCCGCTCACCCCGTCACGGATAATCTCAGAGGGGCCGCCGAATATCGGGCCAAAGGTAGGCAGGCCGCACTGCATTGCCTCGAGCACGGTCAGGCCGAAGGCTTCGAAAAGCGCAGGCTGAACAAACATCCCCCGCTTGTCTGCAATAATACGGTACACTTCGCCTGTTTCCTCCTTGGGAACACTGGGCAGCCACCTTATATGGCCTTTTAAATCATAGGTATCAATGAGTTCATACATCCTGCGAATCTCATTTTGTTCCTCAGGGTCTTCTGATTCTTCAAAATGGATTGTTCCGGCAGCCACCACAAGGTTGCAGTGGTTTTTCAGCTCAGGGTGCATTCCGAATGCCTCGACCAGGCCGGTGATATTTTTTATCCTGTCCAGCCGGGCCATGGTGAAAACAGGCGGTTTTTCGGGATTTTCAAGCCTGCCGAATATATCGAGATGCTCCAGTGAAAAAAGCCTCTCCTCCCATTGGCCGCGTCTGCCCGCAGGCCGGCGCTCTTCTTTATAATACGGGAAATAGTTGTCTTCATCAACTCCAGGCGGAACCACGTTAAACTTGGGATTAAACAGGTTGACTCCGTTTACCACCTGATAAAGCCCCGGCATGGTGTAGAACTGATATGATTCATACTGCCCGAATCGATCCTCTGTACCGGCAATTTCCTGGTAAGTGCTTGTTATAATAAAATCGGACTTGTTCATAGACAGAAGGTCTGCTGTAAACTGGCAGGAGAAATGATAATCCTGCTCCATATCCTGCCAGTAAAGATCCGAAAACAAATACTTGGTCTTTTCCAGGGCATGTGCAATAGTACACTGGATCACGTCCATCCTGTCGGAAAGCAGGGTGGCCACCAGATTGCCGTCGGAATAATTGCCGATTATAAGATCGGGACGCCCGTGGAATTCAGCCAGAAGCTCGCGTTCGCAGTCCCTTGCAAACCTGTCCAGATACGGCCATATCTTAAAACGCGACACCCAGTTTTCCAGAGGACGGCCGTCGCTGTCGTAAAAAGGAAGCCTGAGAATATAAGAGAACTCTGTTCCCACTATATCTTCTTTGGGATGATTACAGGTGGTGTTTCCTGCATTTGGAATCAAGCGGGTCACAACAACCACCCGCGGGGTAACGTCAATGCCGGAAAGCTCGAACTGTTTATTCATGTGGGCTTCCAGGGCCCGCACCTGGTCCAGTATGTAAATTACCTGGCCGCCTGTATCGGGTTTTCCGAGCACGTTTTCCTGGGCAAACCAGCCATGGGGCGACAGGATCGCCACTTTTGAAATCATTGGTACACGGGAAATAAACTCCTCCAGATCCGCACTGCGCGGCTCATAGAAAAGCGCATGAAGCAACCCCATGGTTTCACGTGCCCGGCCTGCGGTATTGCCCCAGCCCGGCTCAAAGCCCCTGCTCTTTAAATCCGGCTTGAGCTGTTCAAACGGAAATTCCGGGTCCTGGTGCGACAATTCCTCTATGCTTTCTTCCAGGGCTGAAAGAAAATCATCTATGCCCGTTAAGATGTCAGGATTGACAAGCAGCTGCTGGCCGTTGATCTTGTGAATGCGCAAAAATTCAAAAAGTTTTCTGCCCCACTGCTCGGGATTGTAAAACAGGCTGCTCGACATATACTTGTTTAAATAGCTGATGCCGTTTCCCACGTTCTTTACATTCTTGATTGTCGGCGCGTAATCGTAGAACGGCATAAAGTCGAGTTCAAGTGCATCACGGTTGGCCCTTGCACCGTTTTTGAGCACATGGGCGTCCTTGTAATCAAGGTAGCGGTTTACCGAAATCTCCTCCATGTAGGATCTGTCAGCGCCCAATCTGTAAATCCGGTATCTTGCCATAGTGTAGCGATGAAGAATCAGGACGATGCTGTCTGGAAACAGCATTTCAGGCACCCTGGAAAGAAATCTGGCGATAGCCGAATTCTCGGTGAATTTTTCATCTTTTTCATTTTCCCGGCACCAGTTCAGCCACTTGAGCCAGATATCGTTTCGCAGCAGGTATTTTTTGTCGCCTGTGCGCAGCATATATATAAAGTCTGAAAAATCCCTGTGTTCGTCTTTGGGAATCAGCCCGGATATTACATTCGGGTTGGGCATGGCCTCCTCCTGTGGCCTTTCTGCTTTCCGTAGTTACGAGTTTTGCACAATAACTTTCGGCATGATTTTTTTTGTTCCAATAATGGGAAAAGGCGGGTCGCGTCAAGAACAAAATTCACCTATCCCGTAGTGTACTCTTCGGCATAATGCTGCAAATCTTTTAAAACTTTCCGTTAAAACAAAGAAATGAAAAGCATGAAAGGATTTTGACAAAAGACCGGAAGAGGTCAGCGTCTTTTTCCGGATTTTTCCCGGCGCGGCGGGGCCTTGGGCATTACCAGCCAGTCTTCGGGCGGCTCGATGCAGGCAAGGGCGCGACCCAGATACTCTTCAATTGCAGGTATGTAGAAAGCATCGTCTTCGTCTGCAAAACTGATGGCCGTTCCGGCTGTTCCGGCCCTGCCGGTCCTGCCTATGCGATGGACGTAATCTTCCGGGTCATGGGGAAGTTTAAAATTAACCACGTGGTTCATACCCTCAATGTGAATGCCGCGGCCTGCCACATCGGTTGCCACAAGCACGCGGATCTTTCCTGCTTTAAAGGCATCGAGCCTGGACATGCGTTTTTTCTGATCAACATCTCCGGATATCATTGCACAATCAATCCCGTAGGAGGAAAACGTTTCTGTAAGCCGCCTGACCTCGTCCTTGCGGTTGCAGAACACCAATATACGATCCAGGCCCTGCTTTTCTATAATATTATAGAGCAGGCCGAATTTTTCCTCCATGGTTACAATATATATAACCTGGTCCACTGTATCCACTGCCACCTGTTCAGGCTCTATCTCAACGGTTACCGGATCCTTTGTCCACTGTTCGGAAAGCCGCATTATCTCACGGGTAAGCGTGGCAGAAAACAGCATGGTCTGACGCCGGCCCTTCTGCGGGGTGCTTTGTATGATTTTCCGCACATCCGGGATAAATCCCATGTCCAGCATACGGTCTGCTTCGTCAATAACCAGTGCTTCAACATCTTTTAATGAAACCACCCCGCGCCTGTTGAAATCCAGCAGTCTGCCCGGGGTGGCCACCACGATATCCACAGTCTTTTGGCGCAGGTGGTTCTGCTGCTTAACATAGTCCATCCCCCCGAAAACAGAAAGAATGTTTAAACCGCAGTATTTGCCAAGCTGTTCGGCCTCCTGGCTTATCTGCATGACCAGCTCCCTGGTGGGTGCCAGGATAAGCACCCTGGGGGCACCTTTTTTTCGTTTTTCATTTAAGGGATTGTTCAGAAGCCTTGCAAACAGGGCTATTAAAAAGGCCGCTGTTTTTCCAGTACCGGTCTGGGCCCGGCCGCTGGCATCTTTGCCGGCCAGGACCGCGGGCAGGATGTCTGCCTGAATGGGTGTGCAGCGGGTAAAGCCAAGGTCCTCAATGGCACGCATTAACGAATCGGGCAGGTCAAAATCGGTAAAGCGGCAATTCTGTATTGCAGGTGCTGTGGGTTGTCGGGTTTCTTCATCTTCGCCAGCCTCCCCGGGGTTAATGTCCGAGGGCCGGTCAATCATTTTTTGCTGTTTCATTTACTCTCTTTGTGACAGTTTCTAAAAAGTCGGTTTTGGGATGGCAAAGCAGATATTAAACTTTCTACGAAGCCATCCTTTTTGGTTAAAATAAAAATATATAATAAAATCATAATATTTTTAAACCATACATGCAAGCTCTAAATGCATAATTGTAAATACACACCCGAAATTTGGGGCAAGGGGCGTCGGGGTGGTTTGTGAGTCTGCATTGAGCGGTTTCGGGTTAATTCGGCCGAAGGCTTACGCCAGGAATTTCAAACTGTTTGAGGGCGCAAGCCCGAGTTTTTGAAATTCCAGCGTAAGCCGAAGGCCGAATCCCGAAATCGGTCAGCAGCGAACAAATCCGCCCCGACGGCCCGCAGCGAAAAAACAGGAAAAGTCAAACTTGTTTTTCCAGGACCGAAAAAACTGACCCCGACCGCAGGGCTTCCTTTCTGCAAAAACACAATAAAAAAACATTTTCAAATAAAACCCTGCCGTGATATTTAACCCCCTTGGATTA
>CAZVFQ010000162.1:0-4473 GCA_964626455.1 uncultured Desulfobacteraceae bacterium
GGACAATTTTCTGTAGTCTTTCCGTGCTGACAAATATCCGGCCGCAACCCTCGATCCAGATATTGACCTTCCAGAAAAGCCGAGATACCGTATGACGGGTACCGCCAGCCCAGGCTCATGTCTATCTTGTGATCGGCCCTCTCAACGAGTTCCTTGCCTGTTTCACGGTTTTCAGTGTCCAGGTATGTATAGCCGATATTTGCGGTGCAGTTTTCCAGAAAATCCAAGGCCGCACTGATCTCCACGCCCCGGGTCCTGGCCTCGTCTACGTTTTCCCAGAAAAGGTCCCAGGGCGGCGGACCCTGGCGCAGAGTCCTGGAGACGATCAGGTTTTCCACATCGTTTTGAAAAAAGGTTGTGGACACGGAAAAGCCGGGGCCTGCCTGCCAGTCAACCCCAAGATCGTATCCCCAGGATTCTTCAGGTTCCAGGTCCAGGTTCGGCTGCACCTCATAGGGCCCCATTCGCCACTGACCATAAAGCTTGCTCAAGGTGGGCGCGTTAAACCCCCGCCCTGCAGATCCTCGCAATTTAATTGCATCAGTTATCGAATAAGAAATATTAATCTTGGGAGTAAACTCACTTCCCCATTCATCATGCTCGTCAAGACGGGCCCCCAGAACCAGGACCAGGGGATGCAAGTCTATTTCATCTGATATAAAAAAACTGAGCACATCCTCATCTGCATCATATCCTTTGATTGTATCATCGCGTTCTTCTTTCTCAAACTGGGAGCCCACAGTCAGAAGATGACGGTCAAAAACCAGGCGGCTGTAGTTGAGTTCAGTCTCATACATATCATGTGTATAATCAGTACCTTTCTCTCCTGTTTCCGGTTCATCGGATTCATGGTTGTATCTAAACCAGGACCCCCATGCCCTGATAGTGGAAAGTGCGTCCGGCTTCCACTCCCATTCCGGATTCAGTCCGATGCGCTGCTGCACCCTGTCCTCATAGTCTATACGGTGTTCAGAAAAATATGGTTTGAGGCTGACCTGGGCCCTGGATGAAAAACCATAACTCAAAGTCCCATGGACCGCATGCTCGTCATATTTGTCGAAATCACTTTCAATTCCGTCCGAATGCTTATATGTGTAGCTCAACAAAGAACCCAGGTTGTTTTCTTTCCAGCCGCCTGTTGCTTCCAGAATCTGCCTGTTACGGCTGCCGTAAGCCGCGGAGGCTGAAAAATCCTTGCCTTTGCCGGGCTTACGCGTGATGATATTAATCACTCCCCCCATTGCCTCACTGCCATAAAGCGCGGAACCCGGCCCCTTGACCACTTCTATGCGCTCGATCATTTCTGTTGGATAAGACTGCAGATCCACTGATGCAGAGTGCCCGCCATAGACCCGGTGGCCGTCGACCAGAACAAGGACATGCTCTGAATCAAGACCCCGGATGCGGACTTTTCCCTTGTCCCCCCAGGAGCCGCCGGTCATATCCACCCTGAGCCCGGCAATCTGCTGCAAAGCCTCCTGAACTGTTTTATATTTTTTGTTTTCAATTTCCTGCCGGGTGATCACCTCAGTCTTAATGGGCACATCATTTAATAAATGGGCGGTTTTTGTTGCTGTTACCACCACATTTCCGGTTTCAACCAAATCATTTTCAGCTTTTGCCTGGACGACAGCAATCAGGCAGACCATAAAAGCACCCAGCCCTAAACCCAACCACCGTAATTTTTTAAGCTGCATTGCCCCCGCCTCCTTTACCTGATGAGTGAAAACATGATGTTAACAAATTTCCATTTTCCAGTTCTAAAAATGTTAGATATACAAAAAGAAATTTATAAAAACTAACAATTAAAGCCAAAAAATTAGCGGTAAAAGACAAAACAGACATACAGGGTAAAATTGTTGCGGAAACAAGCAGATCAGAACAGGGCTTGGAGGAATTTGAAATTCCGGACTCGGCGGGTGAGCTTTGTTGTCTTTAAAGTTTGCTTTTATTAATCCTGAGTACATCATTGAACACTATTTTTTACTAATCAGGATATTTATACGGAAATTTTCTGTACAAAGGTACTTTGGCTACTGTATTTTTTTCAAGGCAACCGTTGGCCTGAATTTTAAAAGGAGTAAATAAATCATCAGACCTGAAGCAATGGTACTCAGGCCAAAAAATACACTGACAGGCCGGCTTTTGATCATATAAATGATGATCCAGAGATTTCCTCCAATAAAAAGCAGGGGGGTGAGCGGATAACCAAAGGTCCGGTAGGCGGTGACAAGGTCCGGCCGGGTTTTTCTGATACGCATCATGCCAAAAACCGTAAGCATGGCAAATATCGAAAGAGTAAATCCTATATATATCAGCAGAGAGTCAAATGAGGCGGTGATGACCATTAAACAGGCAACCAGGGCCTGCAGAAAAATGGAAGGCCCGGGGGTATGGCCTTCTGGATTAACCTGGGCAAGCTTTTGGAAAAAAACACCATCTCTGGCCATTGCATAATAAATCCTCGGGCCGGTCATAATCATGGCACTTACCGCAGAAAGAATACCGACTGCCACGGCAATACTGAAAAGAAAGCCGGCTGAAAGAGCGCCGATATCGACCGCCCCTTTCATTTGATCCGCAGGCATGGAATAAATAAATACGGAATTTAGCAGAAGGTATAGCCCCATCACGATTATTGTTCCGGAAACCAGGGCAAGTGGAATATTTTTCTGTGGCTTTTTTCAGTTTTTCGCGTAATGCTTCACGATTGGAAGGTGTCCGACGTGTGCAAATGTAAAATCTTCTGCTGGTGCTGGAAATTATGCCATAAAATCCTCATCAGCTTGGGTTAAGGGATGAGGGAAGTGTATCAAGCATGATACACAATGTCTAGATTTTTTTATTTATTATACTAAAGTTTCGCAGATGCTAATCGCGTCTGCTTGATAATTGTATCTTCAATGATATCAATGAGATGGAACAAAATATCAGGCTCAATTTTATAGCAAAGTACATCACTTGACCTGATAATCAGCTCTTTGACATTCGTCCACAGCGTTTGGGCCATCATCAGCATGCTTTGATCCTCTGCCAGTTCCCGGAACAGCGGACCCACGGGCCCGATGAGTCTCCTTTTGCTTAGGATGTAAACCAACAGCAGGTAGCGGATCATCACCAGGGAATGACAGGCCACCAAGGCATCAAAGGTGTTGCTTTGCTCCTTTGCCATATACAGCATCTGCTTGGCATCTTTAAAAAACACCTCAATGGACCAGCGCCGAGCGTAATATGAGAGGATCTTTGATTCCTCCATCTCAAGATCCGTGCAAAGCAAGGCTTGCCAGCTTTTGTGACCATCGGAGACAAATAGCAGCCTTACATCGCCCGTTTTCGGCAAGGTCACATTCAGACAAACACCTTTTACGTTATGCTGTGATAACCAGCGGGTCTTTTTCTTTACCACCTGTTGCCAGAGCTGCTTGAGGGTATAGTGCTGTCCCTGATATACATATTTCACCCGGTTTCTTTTAAGACGGCAGATCACACCGTATCCGATTGAATAAATACTGCTGATGACTGCATCATGGGCAAACCAACTGTCAAACAGGACAAATGAGGCATCAATACCCTGCTGCCAAGCCCGGTCCACCATCTGCAGCAGTGTATTGGTCTTTTTATCCAGCGCTTCCTGGCGCCTTTTCCAACCGCAGGTGCGTTTGTCAATTGCTCTTAATCGGGTATTGGGCCGATTCGAGGAGCTGTTAAATGCCACATCAACAGGGAAAAAATTGATCCCGTTGTGATAACCCAATTGCAAATAGCAGT
The DNA here is from genome assembly GCA_964626455.1 of uncultured Desulfobacteraceae bacterium. Taxonomy (GTDB): domain Bacteria; phylum Desulfobacterota; class Desulfobacteria; order Desulfobacterales; family Desulfosalsimonadaceae; genus Desulfosalsimonas. Next base: position 3,769 of record CAZVFQ010000162.1, read on the forward strand.
TGCCCAAAATCGAACGGCCGACTTTATGATCAAAGTGATAGCTTACCAGCTCGATGTTTTTGCCGGTTTTGGCTGATATTGAATCATCGGCGATCAGTACCTTTTCCTTTAAAGGTGTGTCATCGCTATGGGCAATGACTTTTAAAGCAAGAAAATAGACGAATTTTCGCCAGTTAAAACGTTCATAGTTAATAAACCGATAATATGTGTCTTTTCGGGCCTCTATTTGATTTTCGAGGTACCTGCTGGACCAAAAATCGGTCAACTTTCTTTTCAAAAAGGGAAGCAGGACGAATAGGAACATCAATGATATCGCTGCATATCCCTTATTTTTGGTAATACCGCTGCGTTTTAAAAGCGACCTGAATTTGAGCTCTTGAAACGCGCGGTTGATCTCAGTGTCAATGGAGACGTTTTGATTTTGAATTCGTTTTTGCAAAGAGAGGGAAAATGTATTAATTGATTTCATAGCGGCTCTTATTTTTTAGTATTATTAGGTGTTTGGAGATGTCTAATATACTAAAGTTTGAGCCGCTTTTCAATTATTTTATGTGTAATTTCAAAAAATTATCCCTTTTTTTGCGCTAAATTTTAACTGCGAAACTTCAGTTATTATAATTACAAATAGTTGTAACCAATAATGCCATGATTTGATGGTTTTTAAAATTCATTGCATCCAAACAAAAAGGGGGCGGAAAGTACTAT
>CAZVFQ010000163.1:0-4451 GCA_964626455.1 uncultured Desulfobacteraceae bacterium
TGACGCTTCTGCCGCAGCTTATCATATGGATAAAGCCTTTCGGCCCGGAAGGCGGCGCAATATAATTTCTTCTAATTCAGGCATCATTTAATGACAGCTGCAGAAAAAATTGTCCAGCACCCTGCCCCAGGCTCCAAGCATCTGGTTTTTCGGGGAGATGTGTTTGCCTTCAGACTTCAAGTTTCCGGCAATGAAAATGGAACCGCCTGGTTGAGGACAAACATAGGAAAAGCACACACGGCAAGACAGGAAATAATCCGCCACGTGGAGCAAAACGAAGCGCTTCTTCACCAGGACTGGATGGATATTGCAATGAAACCGGCCGCAGAAGGCGGATTTGAACTCTGTGTGCCGCTGAGCGAAAACGGCCATTTTGAAGCAAAGGCGTATTTTCTCCCTGATCAGAGCGGCCAGCCGGTCTGGCCGCAGGGCGAAAATACAGTAATCAATGTTGAGCCAGCGCAAACGGTCGCCGGAAATATTATTTACAATGCGTTTGTGCGCCAGTTCGGGCCCAACAAGAAACGCCGCCGCGTATCGCCAATTAACATGGATTTGGTGGGATCGCTTGACAGGCAGGGATTTACCGTAATTCCTCCATCCGGCAAATTCAGGGATTTGATAAAAGAACTTGACTTTATTATATATGAACTCGGATGCAGCTATATACAGCTTCTCCCCGTTCACCCCCCTCCCACCACATACGGCAGAATGGGCAGATTCGGAAGCCCCTATGCGGCCCAGTGTTTTACAGCAGTGGATCCGGCCATGGCGGAATTTGATCCCAGGTCAACGCCTTTGGAGCAGTTCATCGAACTTGTGGATGCGATCCATTCCAGGAGAGCAAAAATCATCCTGGATCTTGCAATAAATCATACAGGGTGGGGGGCTGCCATCCATGAAACCCACCCCCACTGGCTTAGCCGCGAACAAGATGGCAAAATCCAAATGCCCGGAGCCTGGGGAGTAACATGGGAGGATCTGACCAAGCTTGATTACAGCCACAAGGATCTTTGGCAATACATGGCCGAAGTTTTTCTTGTATGGTGCAGACGGGGAGTTGACGGATTCAGGTGTGATGCAGGCTATATGATACCGGTTGAAGCATGGAAATACATAGTGGCCAGGGTACGCGAGGAGTTTCCTGATACCGTGTTTTTCCTTGAAGGCCTTGGCGGTAAAATTTCAGTTACACGGGCCATACTAAATACAGCCAATTTCAACTGGACATACTCCGAACTTTTCCAAAATTATACAAGGGAGCAGATATGCGGCTATCTGCCGATGACCGACGAGATAGCAGCAGAAGACGGCATTCCTATCCGTTTTGCAGAAACCCATGACAACGACCGGCTGGCCTCGGTTTCGAAGCAATACGCAAAAATGCGTACCGCCCTGTGTGCGCTTCTTTCCAGGGCCGGAGGTTTTGCTTTTGCAAACGGGGTTGAATGGTATGCAACGGAAAAAATAAATGTACATGACGCACCGGCACTCAACTGGGGCGCGGAAGAAAACCAGATTGCACATATAAGACGCCTTGCTGTCCTGTTAAAAAACCATCCGGTATTTTTCAGAACAGAAACAAGGCAGCGCTCTGTAATGGTGGGGCAGGGAAATTTCATAGCCGTGCTCAGGCAGGATACAAAACTTGAAAAGTCTCTTGTAGTGGTTGTCAACCTGGAGCATGAACATGAAACAACAGCCAGATGGCAGGTGGATCCGAAAGCTTTGAAAAGCGATTGCTTTTATGACCTTATTACAGGTCAAAAGATAAATGCAGGCCTTCTGCCCGCCGGTGTATGCGAGCTGACAATGGCCCCGGGCCAGGCGCTTTGCCTGAGCACGGATCCATCAGATCTGAAACTGCTTGAAGATCGTGCGGAAAAAGTGCAAGCAGACTCTTGGGCCGCAATGTGTCAGAAAATCAAGGCAGCCGCAATAGAAGTATTTACACATTATCACGGAACAGTGGATACAGCCGGTTTTAATCCGGATCGGGCTGCAAAGGAACTTTGCCGGGACCCGGAAGGCTTCTGCAGGCGGATGAATCCGGAAAGCGAAGAATCAAGGCTGATCCTATGGCAGTGGCCGACGGATTTAAAACGCGAGGTGATGGTTCCGCCCGGGCATTTTGTACTTATCAGGGCGCCTTTTTATTTTCGTGCCCGCCTGGTGGAGGGAGAAAATACCATTTACGCAGGATATGCACTCTATCCGGCCGACGGCGGTTATTTTCTGCTTATCCCCCCGCAGCCGGCCCCTTCTGCTCACAGACAGGTCACCTTGAAAACCGTGGTATACGAAAAGGATAAGGTTTCACACGCATCAGCCGAGATTCTCTATCTTGCCCCGTATGACAGCGTGGCTGTAAGACGTGTTCTAAACCGCAATGAGCTCACAGAGCGGCCGTTTATATTTTTGGCCACCAACGGCAGGGGCGCCATGATGCGGGCCGCCACATATCCCAGGCGGATGCATTCCAGATATGACGCCCTGCTTGCGGCAAACCTTAATGAAGATATTCCGGTTGACAGATGGGTAATGCTTGCAAGATGCCGGGCCTGGGTTGTGTATCAGGATTATTCCCAGGCTTTGCGCACGGACTGTCTGCAAAAATTCTTCTACGACTATGACAACCGGGCGCAGTGGCTATATATGATTCCCACCGGCCTGGGACGACACATTATGCTGTCAGTGGAAATGGAAATGATTGACGGCAAAAACCGCATTCGCATTCTTTTCCACCGCCACGGCAAGAAAAGCGCTGATCAGCTCGAAGACGATCTTGCGGTTCAACTAATTGTAAGGCCGGATGTGGAAAACAGATCTTTTCATGAAACCACCAAGGCCTTCACAGGCCCTGAACATGCATGGCCGGGAGCTGTTCACCAGCGAAAACAGGGGTTTTCATTTTGTCCGGACAAAGAACACACTCTCGAAGCAGACCTTCCGGAAGCAGAATTAGTATACGAACCTGAATGGAAGTACATGGAACATCGCCCGGTGGAATCAGAGCGCGGCCTTGATCCGGACTCAGACCTTTTCAGCCCGGGATACTTCACGGGGAAACTCAAAGGAAACACATGTCTGACCCTGGAGGCCTCGGTGGGAAAATCAGCCGGCCGGCATAAAAATAAAACGTTTTCAGCCCCGCACTTAGAAGAAGCAAAGCTCAAAACCCTGCCTGTAATAAATGCCATGCAGCAGGCCATAAAACATTACCTTGTCGAGCGAAGCGGATACAAATCCGTTATTGCCGGATACCCATGGTTTCTGGACTGGGGAAGAGACTCTCTTATTTTCTGCCGGGGGCTTGTTGCTGACGGTCAATACGAAAACGCCCTTTCGATTATCCGGCTTTTCGGACGCTTTGAGAAAAACGGAACCCTTCCCAACATGATCCATGGCGCAGATGCTGCAAACCGGGACACCTCGGATGCGCCCCTGTGGCTGATAATCGCCTGCCGGGACCTTGCAGCAGCATCGGGCAGTCAGGATTTTCTGGACAAGGCCATGGAGGGCCGTACATTAAGACAAATACTGTTTTCCATTGCAGCCTGGTATGTAAAAGGAACAGAAAACGGCATTTGCATGGATCCGGAATCCGGCCTGATTTTCAGTCCGGCCCATTTTACATGGATGGACACCAATTTTCCCGCAGCCTCTCCCAGACAGGGCTATCCCATAGAAATCCAGGCTCTCTGGCATGCAGGCCTATCGTTTCTCGCGCAACTAAAACCACACTTGGAGGTTAAACCGGAATTCGACCCGGTAAATATCCATGAAAAGGTGGCAAAATCCATTGAAAAATATTATTTTAACAATAAAAGAGGCTTTCTCTCAGACTGCCTGCTCTGCAGCCGGCAAATACCCCCGGGCAAAGCAAAACAGGATGATGCGTTAAGGCCGAATCAGTTATTTGCCGTAACCATGGACGCGGTTTCGGATACGAACATTTGCAGGTCTGTACTGGCAGCATGCGAACAACTGCTTGTGCCGGGCGCGATCAGAAGCCTTGCAGACCGCAGGGTTGAAAATCCCATTGAAATCCGGCACGATGGCAAACTGCTGGGTGATCCTTATTACCCGTACAGGGGCAGATATGAAGGAGACGAGGATACAAGCCGGAAACCGGCTTATCATAACGGAACCGCATGGACATGGGTGTTTCCTTCATTCTGCGAGGCATGGGCCAAGGTTTACGGAGACGCCGCAAGGCCGGCGGCACTGGCAAGACTCGGCAGTGCTGTAGGCCTGATAAATCAAGGGTGTCTGGGCCATGTCCCTGAAATTTTAGACGGAGACGCCCCGCACCTGCAGCGCGGCTGCGATGCCCAGGCGTGGGGGGCAAGTGAGCTCTTTCGCGTTTGGAAAAAATTATTAAAGGATTAAAACGGATGGCACCGTAAAAAGTCCAATATCTGCGTTACGCGCAATTTCTCAGAATTTCA
>CAZVFQ010000164.1:0-4422 GCA_964626455.1 uncultured Desulfobacteraceae bacterium
GGCAGCGGCTCGCCCGTATTTACAACGGAAGCCTTAAAAAAGGAAGAATCGATGTCCACGGACGCTTCTGGCCTGAGGATTGAGGAAAAAGTGATGCGCAAAGAGGGTTTTGCGTGCTATCCTGTCTCAGGTAGCGCGCAAAACCGTTTTTTCAGGAACAGGGCTGAGTAATACAACAGAGGGGGGCTTCACATGAAAAACAGATTTTTCTGGCTGTGCTTCATTTTGTTATCGGCTTTTCCCGCCGGTGTATCAGCTTTAATGGCGCCAATTTATCCCGATGCCACACCCGCGCCACACGAAGTTAATAAAAACGTGAAAGATTATATTAAGGTTTTCTACTCCCGGGATCCCATCGAAAAGGTGAAAAAATTCTATGATTCCCAAATCGGAAAAATGCAGGAGTTAAAAAGCAGAACAGGATATAAGAAAATACTCAAAAAGGTGGACCGCGGATATTATGACACCTATGAGCCAAGCGAACTCGGGGTGATCATAAACACGAACATAAAAAAAACGACAACCGATAAAAGTTCCTTGTACAGGCACGAATATTTCCGGTATCTGGAGACACAGGCCGCGCATCTGGATGGAAAAGACCGAAAAGATTATGAGGCTGTCTGCAAACGGTTTGAAAGCCTGGCTTTTTCCTATTTTATGCCAACAGATAAAAAAGACAGCCAGGGCAGGGTTTTGAACAAAGCACAGGAGATGATAGCCGGGTTCAAGGAGAAAAACCCCGGGTTTATGGAAGCCTCCCAATCACTGGAACAAATGTCCAAAAAAATACAGGAACTTATGCAGCAGAACAAAATGGACGAGGCTGTCGCGCTTTCCCGGCAGATGGGGCAAGACGCCCTCGGGGCTCAAAAACAGGATGAAAGCCTTTGGGATGACTATGTTAAACTTCTTGAAAACTTAGAAAAAAATCACGCCTATAAAACCAGGATAGCCATCCACACGGGCAAATAAAATCACGCCGGTGCCCGGGTGTGAATCGTCCTGAACCATCAGATTGATGGCTGCAAGATAAAATAAAAAACGCGAAAAATTCTGGACACCATCGTCAGCCAAGGAGAGGGGACAGCAGCTTCTGCACCACTTCTATGTGCCTCTGGATTTCTTGGGAATCGGTTTGGGGCACCCGGGCGGCGAGTTTATCCAGCTCGTCCTGGTCTTGACCGATTGATTTGTGGATGTAAAAGGTCTCCACCTCCCCGTCCGGATAGACATGGCCGCATCCGCCCACAGTGCCCAGGAATTCGCCGTTTTTTACGACCGGTACCGCGAATTTGACAAACCCGGCGTCGCATTCATCCACAACCGGCTCTTCTGCCTCGCGGGCCATATTGGTCATATTCTGGTTGGCCACGGCACAGATGTTGGTTACTCCCTGGGGATGTCCCTTTATGATCGGGCAGAGCTCGTTTCCCCAGGCCACATAGTTGGTTATACGCGCTCCCTGATCATCGTAGACGCAGGCGTTAAGACCTGAACTCTGATGCAGTTCTTTTTCCAGCTCCTCCCATTTTTCCACCGGGGCCAAATCCGTGAGATGCATCCCTACCTCCTGTATTTTATGATTGATTTACCTCTTACTATAAGCGGAGAGTCTTACCAAGTCCATACCCCGGGCGAAAAAATTAAAAAACCGCGGGTTCCTTTTTATAATTTAAGAAGCGGATCGAAAAACATTACAAATTTTGGGATAAGGTCTATTTTCCCCCGGATTTATTGACCCAGTGAATGGCAACCTGGTGCCAACCCCAGGCATATGGGGGCCTGACTGTCTAAACGATGGGGTCCACCGCCGAGGTCAGACGCCGGACCCGGGTAGTCGGCGCGTTCCCGGACGGTCAATCGGCGTTAATGCTGGTAGCCGCGCGCCTGCGGCATATCGCCAGCACCAAGTGGGGAACGAGCAGATATATGAATAGGGATCGGCTGCATGAAGAAACCAAGTCAGTCGCTTGACGGCCAGGCCTCCAGGGTGTCATGACACCCTGGAGGCCTTATAATCCGAACCATCAGATTGATGGCTGCATGATGAAATTAAAAGTTCGGAGAATTCTGGACACAACCCGGCGGCAGCCCACATCTGGTTCTCAAAGCCGAGATTAGCACCGTTGCTTTTTTTTCGGTCATGTATTTCCTCTCTGGTATTTATCCGCCCAACGGCGGGCATCAGCAGCCGCGGCTGTTTGCGGTCTGCTGATGCCCGCCGTTGGGCATTCTATATAGATTTAATCCTCAAGCCAGCTTTCTTAGCCGCTGAAAGTTGCTGGTTGTCTGATGATACGAACAACTCGGCGCTCCAGGCTAAAGCACAAGCTACGTGAAGGGCGTCCATTGCCCGAAGTGGTGAGGATTCAAGGAGTTTCGTTGATATCCTTATTACCTCTGATGTCAGATTAATTATTACAGCATCCCGAACATCATCGGATAAATGCTGTTTGATAGTAAGGTAGTCTTGGTGGGAAAGACTTTTTTCCCGAAGACGACGATTCAGAGCGGATATTATCTCCGGGACACAGATAACACTGAGGCATACCTCTGTCGCTTTATAACAAATGTCGTCAACAAGCTGACTTCCTTTTTCCTCAATATATCTTTTTGCAAATGCTGAAGAATCAAAGAACGTTTTCACGTTCGCGTTCCTCTAAAATAGCTGACGACAATTCCATTCCTTTTACGGAGAGTCTCAAACCGGGTTTTTTCCATGAAGGTAGGCCTCCAGGTTTAGATGGAGGAGAGATTTCCGCAATAGGTTTCCCATGACGCAAAACGGTGATAATTTCACCACCCTCAACTGCAGAAAAAAAACTAGACGCATGTTTACGAAATTCAGTGAATGTTATTGTTTTCATCTGTAACTCCTTTAATTATTTGTACACAAGTGTACATAAAAGTGTACAGATTGTCAAGTTTATTTATGGCTAACGTTGCGGATTACGTGCGGCTGTAAGCCGTCGCGTGCATCCGGCTTATTATGCATCCCTGTTCTTCCCTATTCTCTGATTCCCCTGAAATAAAGTATTGTACCGTTTTCACCTGGAATGGCCTCAAAGGTGAAGCCATTTTCCTGGAGGAGTGCCCTTAATTCCTGTTCCGAGTGCAAAGTGCCTCTGATTGTATTCCCTCGCCTGTTTCGTTCCGGCACAGGCACTGCACAAAAGCAGATCGATCCGGGAGCCAGAACCCTGTGGGCTTCTTTCAGGGCCCTTTCCTGGTCATCAAAGAAGTTCAGGGACAGAATACAGAGGCACACGTCGAACAACTCATCCTTGAAAGGCAAATCCTCGGCCTTCGACACATAGAACTCAGGATTCCTGAATCCGGCGGATCGAAATCTCTTTGCTGCTTTCCTGAGAAGGCCGGGGCTGATATCAGTCCCAATATACGTGTTGTCGTTCCCCAGGAAACCGATGGCGCTTCCGCTTCCTGTGGCAAGCTCGAGAACTCGCTTGCCATGAACACCATTCAGCTCCTGGCGAAGCGTCTCGCAGTGCATAGTCATATCGGCAGCCAGTTTCCTTGGGAAGATCGATCTCTCCATAATCAAATCGTAGAGGAATGCGAATGAATCGCCAAGCCAGGGCTTGAACCTCACAGGCCTGCCGTCAGCTCCGACCATGAAGTGCAATCCGTTTGATCTAGTGACCCTGATTCCGTTCTTGAGCATGTGCATCAATCCTTTACATAACGACTAAGCTCACCGGCGGCAATGGAGCGCAGCGGAATTGCCGCCATAAAATATCTGTCCCGGTACTTATACCGGGGCGTAATCAGCAAAAAAAACATTGTCGCCAACAAAAACGGCCGGATCACCTTCAAGTATACGGAAAGCAAGACCGGCCGGACCCGCTACCGCACTCTTGCCGGCGAGGATTTTCTGCAGCTCATATTGCAGCATGTTCTTCCCAAAGGCTTCCGCAGGGTGCGTAATTACGGGTTCCTTCATGGTAACGCCAAAAAAAACGCTGCTGCTGGTACAATTGATCCTGCATGTCCGGCTCGGGGCAGAGAACCGACGCCCGCGGCCTGCTGTCTTGTGCCCCTGCTGCCGGAGACCGATGATTATCATGGGATTCCCGTTACGCGGCCTGGAAGCCCGGATAATCTCTGCGCCGGCTATCGCCGTGGCGCAACTGAAAACAGGAGGCCTTCACTTTATGAGAAAAAGAGACGTTTTGAAAACCTGCTTACAGGTTGCGGCATACCTGCGTCCTGCAAAAATTGACCTTCCCGGATTTGCGCCGTTTGCCTCCTGCCTGAAAATAATATTTTCTTAAAGCGCCTGATCAGCGGGCTTGTTCAACCCCGGATAAGATCGTGGCTCGCTTCACTCGCACGATCTATCCTTGTTCGTTGGGCCTAACCCTTCTTGTCTGCGACAACAAGCATTTCAAAATCTTCGGTTGT
>CAZVFQ010000165.1:0-4348 GCA_964626455.1 uncultured Desulfobacteraceae bacterium
AAAATCGATTTTTCAAAAAACCATCAGGCTTTTTTTACCGGAGACCTTATGGTTATGAGCAAAAAAGCGCCGATTGCAAGCGCAAGGCAGAAAATCCGCCATATAAGCACATAGCTGCCGGTTGAGTCAAAGACCCAGCCCGCAACCGTAGGCCCTATAATGCCTCCTACGGCCGATGCCCCCAGAAGAATCCCTATGAGTTTGCCAAAGGAGGATTTTCCGTAATATTCGCGTATTATGGCGGCTCTGAGAACCATTATACCCCCGTAACCCGTGGAAAAAATGGCCATAAAAACATAAATAAGAGGCATTCCTTCAATGTATGAAAATACAAGGATGCCCATGGACATCATGGCATAGGCCGTTGCCATGACGTATTTTTTCTCCATTATATCGCTCAGCCACCCGAAACCAAGCCTGCCGGCAACACTTAACAAGGGAATGGCAGCGGCAATAAATCCTCCTGCAGTCCGCGAGATTCCAATATTGCCCAGATATGGCATAATATGGGTGACTACAGCGGCGAGTGCGGCCATTCTCACCATTTCCGCCAGACTTAAAAACAGAAAAGCCCGCGTCATAACAGCGGAAAAAAACCCGATGGGTTCGCTTTCATACGTGGACTTTCCAGGCTGCGGCCCGGAGGGCTGTATGCCGTCCGGGAAAGACCCGCAGTCTTCTGGTTTGTTGCGGATAACACAGGCCAGCGGAAAACCAATGGCCCACATCCCCAGGCCAAGAATGATCGCGGCCGCCCTCCAGCCATAGACCGCTATCAGCCACACGATTACTGGTACAAGCAGGCCGCTGGCGCCGAAGCCCGAGGCCATAAAACCCATTGCTTTGCCGACTTTTTGTTCAAACCAATTGGCCACCACGGTCATGGTCACAACCGTGGTGCATCCGCCGGCACCAAATGCAATAAGCATAAAAGCCGCGTAGAACATTAACAGCGAGTGGGTAAAACCAAGCATGACAAGGCCGGCTCCCAGAAAGAAAACACCCAGAAACATGAAAATCCTGGAGCCGAACCGGTCCACCAACATTCCCACCAGAGGGGCAAGAACCCCCATTTCCAGTCCGCGAAGACTTGCGGCAAAAGACACGCTTGTATAACTCCACCCGAATTCGGCAACGATCGGTTCTATAAAGGCGGTAAAGCCGTAGAACATCACACCGGCCACATAGAGGCTGATAATAAAGCATGCGCCAACAATGTACCAACCGTAAAATATCATTGCTCTTCGGTTTTCAAGAGGTTGTCAGCCAAACGTCTTCCGGGCCGGAAAATCAGATAAGCATCTCCGGGCGATTTCCGGCTTTCATGGATTTCTGGCAGGCATGAATATTTAAGGCCGCTGCCAGTTTAAAGCAGCGGCCTTAAATATTTCAGAATTTAAGATCAGCCTAGTCTTCCCACTTGCCGCCCTTTCCTGTCTGCATAAAGCAGAAGACAAGGCCGCCGATAAGAATTGCTGCAAAAACGATAAGCGTGCAGATTGCTCCTGTTTCCATTATTTGCCCCCTTCTCCGCGTGTTTTTACCTTTTGAAGAACAAAGGATGCAACAAGGGTAACCACAAGGATAATCCAGACAACATGGGAGCCGTTTAAGGCGCCCATTTCGTAGCCGCCGTATGCCTTTGGAATATCCTGCATTAAGCCGCCGTAGATAAGCACGAAAATCAGGGCGACCGGGACCACGACCTTTATCACCCAGTCCCACCATACACCGATTTTTACGTCCGAGGTTTCATTTACATGGTTCCGTAAAAGTGCGGGATTCCAGAACCAGCCGATTACGATACAGGAAATAGCTCCGGTAATAAGCAGTCCGTAGAATGCAACCGCCCTGTCAACCATGTCCAGCCAATACAGGCCGCCCTGTGTTGTAAATACCGTTCCCACCAAAAATCCGGCCGCGCAGACTATGCCGGTAACCATGGTAAGATGTCCTCCGAACTTGTCCCTCAGCGGCGCGGTAACTCCGCCGTGGGCCAGGAAAAAGGCGGAATCCAGCCCCAGGAAGAAAAGGCACAGGAAAAACAGGATCCCTGTTATGGCATTTGCCGCAGGCATCATTGAGATTGCTGCCGGGTATATGACAAAGGCAAGGCCAAGGCCGGATTCGGCTACTTCGCCGGCCGGGGCTGAAAGAGCGCCCATCAGAAAGCCCAGTGTGCTGAACACGGCAAAGCCCGCAAAAAAACTTGTGGCGTTATTGGCAAAGCCCGCAATCATGACATTGTTATTAATATCGCCTTTTTTGGCTATAAAGCTTCCGTAGGCATACATGCCTGCCATGCCCACAGACAGGGTAAAGGCAATCTGGCTGAAGGCTGCAAACCATATATCGCCTGTTAATAACGCGCTCCAGTCCGGACTTAAATAGTAGTTGAGCCCGTCTGCTGCTCCCGGCAGGGTAAGGCCGCGGATCAGCAGTGCTATTAATATTATCCAGGGTATGGAAACCGTGTATACGGCAATTTTACCGATAACGCCGGCGCCCTTATACATGATTAAAAAAAGTACAACCCAGACGATAGCAAGCATGATCAGGGTCGGCCATACTATTGAACCAAGTTCTCCGGGGCCGGAAGAAATCTGGAGAATGTTTTCAAAGAAAAACCCGTCCGTGGCTGTGGCAGCCTCCTGGCCCTTTCCCCAGGCCATTGTGGCCGAGCTGAAAACATAGCGCATTGACCAGGCAATTATTACAGCATAGTAGGATACGATGAGAAAGGCTACAAAAACAGGCCACCATCCAAGCCATTCCCATTTTTTATTTATGCCTGCAAATACGCCGGGGGCTCCCTTCTGAAACATTCGCCCCATGCCGATTTCCATGAGAAGCCAGGGAATTCCCAGAATAATAAGGCCTATAATCCAGGCTACAAGAAAGGCCCCTCCGCCGTTGTCATAAGCCAGATAAGGAAACCGCCATAAATTGCCCAGACCGATAGCCGATCCAATGGCGGCAAAAAGAAAGGTGGTTCTGCTGGTCCATCTTTCACGATTCGCTTCAGCCATTATTCCCCCCTTTAGAAATAAAGGATTTCAAGGAAGCTTCAGGTTTCTGCCTATGCTTTGCGTCTATATTCGCTTTTCTGTAGCAGTTAAGCGGGGTTGTGTCAAGCAGGAGTTTTGGGGCGTTGGGATTTAGTCCGGCATGGATATACTTGACTTTTAGTGTTGTTGCCCGCATGATACACACAGAATCCCGGACATTGATGATTCTGCAGAATACGTATTTCGCGGTTTTAAGTAAACACAATATTGAATTAGAAAACCGATATGATGATAAACAGAAAACAAAGTGAAATGCGGGAGGATTTTTCATGAAGATTACAGGCATTGTGTGCAGCCCCAGAAGGAGACTGAGCAGGAGGAGGCCCCGGCAGCACAGCCCTGGGTGAGGCCCGGGCCATTGGAAAGAGCGTGGTCAAAATGGTGGACCGGGTTTCAAAATAGCCTCCCTGCAATCACCTTCTTTTATGCAGTCGGAAGGTATGGAAACAGGTATTCTGAGACAGAAAAGGAGAAAAGCATGTCTGAATTGGTGAAGATTTCAATTGCAAACCATGTGGCTGATGTCAGGCTGAATCGCCCGGAGAAATACAATGCTCTGAGCCCGGATATGTTCAAGGCTGTCATAGAGGCAGGCCAGGCCGTGGCCAAAGATACCAGCGTGCGGGCTGTTGTGCTTTCAGGTGAAGGCCGCGGTTTTTGTGCCGGGCTTGATTTTCAGGGTTTTGTCGAAATGGGGGAAAAGGGCGCCTTGAACCTGATGGAGCAGCAGCAGGGCCAGATCGCCAACAACGCACAGCTGCCCGGTATGATCTGGAAGCAGGTTCCTGTGCCGGTGATAGCAGCCCTGCACGGAGTGGCATTCGGCGGAGGACTGCAGATTGCACTGGGTGCGGATATCAGGATAGCAGCGCCTGATACGCGTCTTTCTGTAATGGAGATCAAATGGGGCATCATCCCTGACATGTCTGCCACCCAGACCCTTCGGGACCTGGTGAGAATAGATGTGGCCAAGGATCTGACTTTTTCCGGCAGGATAGTGGAGGCGGCAGAAGCCGAAAAACTCGGCCTGGTAACGAGAATATCCGGGGATCCGCTGGCTGACGCGCATAAAATGGCAGACGAATTTGCCGCCAGAAACCCTTCGGCCGTTTCCGCCGCCAAGCACCTGCTGGAAACCGCCTGGCATGCTGATGCCCAGGAAGGTTTAAAACTGGAGGCTTCCCTGCAGAAATCGCTTATGGGCACCCCCAATCAGATAGAAGCTGCCGCGGCCAATTTTGAAAAACGCGCACCAAAGTTTGCCGACCGGCAAAAATGAT
>CAZVFQ010000166.1:0-4300 GCA_964626455.1 uncultured Desulfobacteraceae bacterium
CGCCATTGCAGCCTATGACCAGCTTTACTGCGACACGGTCTTATCACTCTCTTTTCAGCTTGGCAATAAAATGCCGGCTGATTTCATCCCTGGAAACATCATATTTGGGGCTGAGGTGAGATATATCGTCATCAATAATATCATCCACGTAAATCAGGGCCATTGAAAACAGCTTGTAATTTATGCCCTCAACAAACATCCGCGCATTTTGATACAACTCATCCAAGCTGTATATGTGGCAAAGTCTCATTGACAGCGCAGATCTGCCTGCAATGACATAGTCTGATATAAAATCGGCTTCCGCCTCAAGTTTTGCCAAAGTCTCCCTGGTTTTGGGAAGCAAGCAGTCTAAGTTTATTTGCCCTGTCATCGTTGCTTCTTTCCTTCTTTAGCCGCTCTATGTCTACTTCGAAAAAAATTTCAGCCAGATAAAAGTTTAACTTTTTAAACCTGTCGTCAAACAAAAGGCGTTTAATCCAGATTTCGCGGATATCATTATGTCGGCAGCATTCAAATAAAACCCGGATGTCATCAACATCCCCGTATTTTAAAACATTTTCCGCAAAAAGCTCCGCTCCGATCTCATCAACGGAAATATCCCCGGAGTAGCTCCAGAATAAATTTTTTGATTTCATTTTTTCAAAAAGCTCAGAAAGCCTTTTATCCATTAATATCCTCCAGTTTTTTCAGTCAATTTTCGCATTAACCCCTTAAATGTCAATCAATTAGAAGCATATGTGCAAAAAAATCATTGAAGATTTCATTTCTCTAAAGTATAGTTTTAGTATACATAAAAAGACTGGAGCCAACTTATGAAAGCCACTATTGTCGATTTAAGATATAAAATGAATGATGTGCTTAAAGCACTTGACAGAAATGAACATGTCACTGTTCTCTACCGGGGAAAAGTTAAAGGAACCTTGATACCATCAGGGAAAAAATCCCAATTAAAAATTACTGATCATCCTTTTTTTGGTATGTCCTCCCATGACAACGAAAAATCAGTGCAGGCTGTAATGGATGATTTGAGGGGCTCCAGATACAATGATATTTGATACGGATATTTTCATATGGGCACAGAGAGGCAACGGAAAAGCAGCAAAAATTATGGAAAAGTCAGATGAGAGGTTTCTTTCTGTTCAAACCTATATGGAGCTTCTGCAATATGCTGAAAATAAAACCCAACACAAATATGTAAAGGACTTTCTATCATCTTTTGGCTTTACAGTTTTACCGTTAACAGAAAACATAGGACATCGTGCATCTATTTATATCGAGGAATACACCTTATCCTCCGCGCTAAGATCAGTTGATGCAATAATAGCGGCCACCGCTGTTGAAAACAACCTGGTACTTGCTTCAGGCGATCCGAAGCATTTCAAAGCTGTTAAGGAACTTCAATTAAAAATATTTAAACCTTAAAGCCCGGAAACGTCATAATGGAAGACAGAACATCGGAACTCAGCCGCATAGAAAAAGACCTCGGCGATTACCTTGCAGCAAGGCCGAACGTTATTGCAGCCTACCTGTACGGCTCAAGGGCTGCGGGCAGGGAACGCCCGCACAGCGATGCAGATATCGCCATTTACACCACCCCTTTTCAAACCAGGCTGGACAGCTTCCACGCAAAACTGGAGTATCAACGCGGGATATCAGACATTATAAAAAAAAATACGGACATTGTTTTTCTTCAGGAGACCGGTGAATTGCTTGCCTATCAGATCATAAAACACGGCATCCTGGTATATGAAGCCGACAGCCAAATGCACCGCGCCTTTGTGGCCAGGCGAATGGTCCAGTGTATTGACTTCCAATACCTGCAGGATCGTATGCAGAAGGGCATGATGCAGGCCATGCGGGGAGAAGTTCATGGTCAATAGCAGAATAGCTGCAAAAAAGATATCTCAGGTGAGGCACAATCTTGACAGGGTGAGGAGAAAAACCCCTTTTGACCTCCAGACACTGAGAACCGACCCGGACCTTCAGGATATTGTGCTGCACAACCTCCAGCTGGCAGTCCAGGGCTGCATAGATTTGGCCGCCCACATTATTGCTGACCACGGCTGGGGAGTGGCATCAAGTATAAATGAAACTTTTTATATGCTCCGGGACAGGGGAGTAATTTCTTTGGGCCTGATGGAAAAGATGGTTTCCATGGCAGGGTTCAGAAATATCCTTATTCACGAATATGAGGATGTGAGCCTGGAAATTGTATATAATATTGCCAGGAAGCATTTAACCGACATTGATGAATTTCTGCTGACAGTGGCCGAACATTTCAAACTCGGTTGACAACTATTTATAAAGAAGAGGTTTTGTTTGAGGAAGCCAGGCAACTTCTTAAACCTTTTTGAAATTTATTCCTTGCAGATTATATGATATAAGACGAATATGGTTTCAAAAACTTCTTCCGGTAACAAACTCATAAAAACCGTTAAGCAACGGTTGGGCAATTATATATCTGAATCGGATGAAGCTAAAAGGTCCATCATGGCCGTATATCTTTTCGGCTCTGCCTTGCACCCGGAAAAATTCAAAGCCGATTCCGATATTGACCTGGCTTTTCATTTAGACCGCGCCCTTTACAAAAAGGACCCGCTTACGGGTTCCGCCCCCGCCTATATGGCCGCCGCAGAAATTGGTATGGAGATGGATCGGCAAACAGATGTCATTATTTTGAATTCAGCATCCATAGAAACCGCCTATCAAGCCGTGACAACAGGAATTCTCGTATATGAAGCCATTTCTGAATGCCGGCTCGAATATGAAGCGCTCATAAGAGGTTTGTATTTTGATTTCAAGCCGTTTTTGGAAAAAATACGGGCAAAAAGCATGCTCCGCCCGGAGCACAGGGAACCTGTAAAATGAAATCAATTGAAAAAAAAATAAATACTGCCGAACAGCGAATCTCGAAGCTCAAAAACCTGGCCGGCAAACTCGATTCTTTTGAAGAATATGCTGCCTCCCCGGAGAATATGGATATTGCAGAAAGAAATATCCAGGTGGCTATCGAGGCCTGCCTGGATATTGGCAAAATAATAATAGCCAATCAAGGACTGCCCGAGCCTTCGGATAACAAGGCCATCTTCTCTGTCCTGGCGGAAGCCGGTATTATCACGAAAGAAAGCTTAAGCTTTTTAATGCCCATGGCGGGAACGAGAAACATCCTTGTCCATGGTTATGATCGAATCGACAACGCCTTGATTTACGGTATAATAAAAAAACATCTGGACAATTTCGAATCCTTCCTTAATCAGATCAGGGACTATACCCGCAATTAAAGGCACCCCTTCTTCTCACAAAAAAAGCGCCTTATGCAGTAAGTTGAATGATATTATTTTTTCCGGCTCATTCGCATGGATTTCCCACCACCAGCTCATAATCGGCCACATCGCGGTTTACCACGGCACCGGCCCCAACCATTGCCCATTTGCCTATCGTCACCCCGCGCAAAACGGAAATGTTAACCTCTTCACCGAATTGCTGTGATAAAGTTACAACGATCCTCTTGACTAAAGAAATTGCATGCTTTAATCTAAAAATAATCTAAACCTATAACTCAAGAACGACTCATGACAAAAAATACCATTAAACATACCCCAATAGACGCCTTAATCACAGTAACAAAGCGACTTATGCGCTATGAAGACCGGTATAATATGACTTCTGAGGAATTTTATAATCAGTATTGCAAGGGGCGAACTGATGATTCCGCGGATGTTATTGAATGGGCTAATGCTTACCAGCATTTTATTGCCTTGAGGCGCGACCTGGAGGCGAAAGTAAACAAAGTTGCATGATCATCTTTCGATTTATCTTGAAGACATCGAAAAAGCCCTCCGGAATTTAAAAACGGAAGAGATAATGCCCTCCCCTGTAATTACGTCCGTATCTCCTCATAAAACATTCCGCACTCACCGCATTTAAAGCTATTATCCAGCCGCCCCCCGCACTCGCAGACCCACCCAATCCGCCGGCATGGATTTCCCACCACCAGCTCATGATCCGCCACATCACGGTTTACCACGGCCCCGGCCCCAACCATCGCCCATTTGCCTATCGTCACCCCGCACAAAATGGTGCAGTTGGCTCCCAATGTTGCCCCCTCCTTCACCAGCGTGGGCCGCACCTGGTCCATTCTGCTGATATGCGCCCTGGGATTGTAGATATTGGTAAACACCATGGAAGGCCCGCAGAAAACATAATCCTCCAGGGTCACTCCCTTATACACAGCCACGTTATTCTGGATTTTACATCCTTTCCCGATTTCCACCTCCGGCCCGATCATCACGTTCTGGCC
>CAZVFQ010000167.1:0-4298 GCA_964626455.1 uncultured Desulfobacteraceae bacterium
CTGTAAGACTGAAGTCAACCATGTTTTACTCTCCTGATGAAATAATATGCTGTGTAAAAATAAGTTTCAAAAACATGGGAATTGTTTGATTTTGATTTAAACACCCTTTTCACTATACCCCGAACAGCAGATCCGGTATCCATAATGCGATCTGAGGGAAGATGGCTACAATAATCAAGGCTATAATCTGGATCACGATAAAAGGAATAATTGCCAGATAGATATCTTTGATTTCAATGCCCGGAGGGGCAATACTTTTAAGATAAAAAAGATTATACCCGAAAGGCGGAGATATATAGGCAACCTGCATATTCATAACGAAAATAACACCGAACCAAATCGGGTCAAATCCCATGAGTTTTACAACAGGCATGGCGATCGGTGCGGTAATCATAACGATTGCACCGGGATCGAGAAATGTGCCAAGTACAAAAAAGATTAACTGCAAAAGAATAAAAACGCCCCAATACCCGAAAGGCAAGTCCTGCACCAGATTGCTGAAAAAGGCCGCAGCTCCCAGGGCCGTATAAATGGTGGAAAAGCAATAGGCTCCGAAGATAATCCAGAGAACCATACAGCTATACCTAAGCGTACCCATGGATACGTCTTTAAATGAACTCCAGTTTAATTTCCGGCTTGTAATCATTAAAATCAAACTTCCGAACGCGCCTATGGCCGCACCTTCTGTCGGGGTGGCGATCCCGCCGAAAATCGCTCCCAGCACTGCAAGGATAAGCAGCAAAGGACCGATAACAGATTTTGTATTTACGACCTTTTCTTTTAACGTAAGCGTTTCTTTCTCTGGTACGCCGGGGCCGTAAGACGGGTATAATTTACAGACTATAAGGATATATGCGATAAATAATCCCGCCAGTAAAAGACCCGGAAGAATGCCCGCGGCAAACAGCTTACCGATTGATGTCTGGGTAATCATGCCATAGATAATCATGATAATACTCGGCGGCAGAAGTATTCCAAGCGCGCCTCCTGCGCCTATACATCCGAGAGCCAGTTTTTTGTTATATCCGCGCGACACCATCGCCGGCAGCGCTATAAGACCCATCGTGACGGTTCCGGCCCCTCCGATTCCTGTCATAGCGGCAAAAAGCGTACAAACTATTATTGCGGCAACAGCCAGGCCACCCCCCAACTTCCCGCCCCAGATATAGAAGGCACTGAACAATCTGTCTGCAACACCTGAATGCTGTAGTATGTTGCCCATGAGTATAAAAAGGGGAATGGCAAGAAGGCCGAAAGACATCATGGCCTTGCCGAAGATTGTTGAGGTTATCATCAGCATTGCATGGGGGCCCCATAAAAAATAGGTAAAAATGGTACCTATCGCCCCGAGAACAAAGGCTATCGGAAGGCCCGAGACCAGACCGAAAATCATACAGATCACCAGCAGAAGTGTAATCATACCGGGTTCCATTACTCTGTCCTTTCCCCTTTAACGGCAACTAGAATGTCAGAAAAAAGCTTGGCAATGCCCTGTATAAGCAACAAAAACGCGCCAATGGGTATGGTGAATTTTACCGGCCACAAAGGCGGGCCCCAGGTACTTATTGATGCTTCATGGGATGCATAGGAGCGCATCGCAAATAAGGTTCCATACCAAAGAAGGGTAAAAACAAAAGCAAAGAAGAGGGGAAACGTGATAATGTCAAGGACCGCTCTGCCGCGTTCTGAGAGTTTGTTATAAAAAAGATCCATACTTACGTGGCCTCTGGCGCGCAATGTATAGGCGCCTCCAAGTATAGCCAAAGCACCGAAAAACATCACGCTCAACTCATGAGCCCATATTGTCGGACGGCCGAAAACATTTCTGAGCGCAACCTCCCAAACAATTATTGCCATGAGTATCCACGGAAGCCACATCAAAATCTTTCCGGTAATATCGGTGAATTTTGTTACGGTTCTGATGAATAAACGCATTGGTTGCTTCCTTAATAATTGCAAGCGGGGGTGGCCCAAAAGCCGCCCCCCCCGCTTTTTTGTTTTTCTTTTGCTCTGTTAATCCAAATAACCCATTGTTTTCATATAATCCTTTATCATGCCAACGAGTTCTTTAGATGCAGGGCTTCTTTCCGCCTGTTCATCCCACAGTTCAAAAGCAACCTCTTTGGCTTTTTCAAGATCCTCACCCTCGAGATGATGAACTTCCACGTCTGCCTTTTCCATCTGAATCAGGCCCCATTTTTCACCAGTCCAGTTCTGATGATTGGTATGAGCTATGCCCGCCAGCCTTGCGGCCTGCTCAAGAGCAATCTTGAGATCATCGGGCAGAGAATCCCAAGCTTTTTTATTAATTATTATATTTGCGCTGTTTACTGGCATAAGAGGGGGATACAGAAAATGCTTTGCCACCTCATGGAACCCTGTGGTGTACATACCCATGGAACTGCCCCAGCTCACACCATCAATGGCTCCGCTCTGAAGCGCTGAGTAGGTCTCCTCTCCGGTTATAAAAACACCGTCACCGCCGAGTTTTCTAATCCAATCCATCATAAGGCCGGATGCCCGGACTTTTTTCCCTTCTATATCTTCTATGCTTTCTATCGGACTTGTAAACATAAAGGAGCCGGGCCAGCAGTCGATCCCTGAAACAAGCAAATGCACACCGCGCTTGGCATATTCTTCTCTGAGCAGATCTATTGCCCTCCATCCACCGAAGATGTCCGACATTTCTTTGCCGTACATAAAGTTATATTTTTCAGCCGGGGATCTTATTCCAAACGGAAGCCCATATTCAACCGCTGCCACCGGTATTTCTCCCTGGTAAGTGTAGGATGATGCAAGGCCAATCTCAATCATTCCGGATCTAACGGCATCGAGCATATCAGGCGTTGCAACCAGTTCACCGCCCCAGTACATATCTATCTGAAGTCTTCCGTCTGTCAGTTCGGGTAAAACTTCTTCAAATATTTCCTTATAATAAGCCATGCCTGGCTCTGCAGCACTTCTCCATGCCTGCATCTTCCATTTGTATACTTTATCCGCCGCTGTGCAGGTAAGTGAAGTGCCGAAAAACACGAAAATCATTATAACCGTGATCCACAAGAATTTGTTTCTCATTGCACCCTCCTTTAGAAATAATATGTTATATCAGAATGTACTTGCCGGGCTTATTTTCCAGTATTTTAATTTATTATCTTATCATAGCAATCCCCCCTTTCAGAAATGCAGGAAATTTCTATTCGTTTTCTACAGGAAATGTCAATGATAACTGGTTACACGGGAATAATAGGGGAAATGACCGGGAGTTGCAAGACTGCACTTTCCGGTATTTGCTCCCGCCTGTATCTGTAAGTATTTTACAGAGCATTGCACCTTGGCTTTCGTACATTGGATTTTCTGAAAAAGACCAATTACTAGTTTATCTTTCATTGGTTAAAATAATGAACACTTTTCACGTCTTTATATTAGAGTTCACATGCCTGTCAATGTTTTTTTATTTTTAATTAATCTATTAAACCATCAGCTACGCTGATGATCCACGCTTTGCTATGCGGTATCCATAGAGAGTTGCAAAAAAGAATACCTCCTTTTAAACAAGGGCAGGGGACTCTGAGAGGAAAAAGAAGGTATTCAGCGAATCATTTTAAAAGATTAGCACACGCGGTATGGGAATGCAAATACCATGTGATTTGGTGCCCGAAGTATCGATTCAAGATTTTACAGGGCGACATTGGGCGCTCCATGCTGGAGGTTATCCGGCAACTATGCAAGTGGAAAAAGATTGAAATTCTTGAAGGCAACATCCAGATAGACCATATCCATTTGGCTCTTTCGGTGCCGTCGAAATATTCGATTTCTGAGGCAGCGGGTTCCATAAAGGGCAAAAGCACAATCAAGATTTTCAATATACAGCTGGAACTTAAGAAACGATACTGGGGGCGGCATTTTTGGGCAAAAGGATAATTATGTAAGCGCGATAGGGCTCGATGAGGACCAAATCCGAAAATACGTAAAATGGCAAATGCATAAAGACAGAAGCATGGATCAACGCAACCAATTGAATGGATGAAGAATTTGAACCTTGTAGGGACCCCATCAAGCTACCCCTTCTATAGACGGTTATTGACTATTTAACCAGTGCTGAACGTAAATCGGTTTATTTGCAATCACCGGGAACCAAACACCGGGTAAAGCCGGGCTAAAAGTCCTTGCCCCGGCACGGCCTACCTGCAATTTCACATGCTCTGCGATTCTCAGCAAAAGCAGGTATGTGCCCGCAAAGTCAGGTATTTTTGCGTGCGAAAAATCGTGTCTATCTTTTGGTTTCCTGAATGGAGAGC
>CAZVFQ010000168.1:0-4278 GCA_964626455.1 uncultured Desulfobacteraceae bacterium
GGGACAGGCTATTTGATTGACATTGAAAAAATGGGGGTTACATGTATTTTTATCGGCAGGCCGGGTATAGTGGCAGAAGAAACCGACCCGTCAGTGGAAGAACCTTGCAGGAATTATGTAGGATAACAGAACCAATAGCAGGCAGTATATTACCGTGCTTGGAGGACATCGCATGCCAGCAATCTTCAAATTAAAGCCCAATCCAAAAGCATCTTTCTTACTTTTGCTTTTTTCTTTCCTGCTCCTGTTTCTAACAAACTTGATTTATTTCCCTAAAACCAATGATGATGTCAGCACCCATCACAAAGCTATTCATTTTTACGATTCCAAAAACATTTTGGACCATGTCCCCAACAATTTTTATAATACACATTCACTCTTTCTGAAATTACGTGAAATTTCTACAAAGCCCATATTTTACGTCCCGAAGCAACACGTATTATCAAAGCGGGGGCATAACTACAGGGCGCGTTTAATCAGTATTGCACAACCCAAAGATATCATTACACCCTCCAATACTTCCGGGTCGGTTGTTGAAAATGCACTTAGCGCGGGCCAAGCACGTTGCACCGAAGGATGGAGCATTCAAGAATCTGGCTCTACAAACATAGACCTGGCTCTTGGATATAATGGTAAGGACGGGTTAAAATTTAAAGCTACTGATTTTGAGAGTTGGGGAGGTGGTCCGAGAATTATTTTAGACGCCTCGGAATACGACGGCAAAACCGTTACATTCAGCGTGGAGGAAGTTACCATCAGCGGGCTTTCCAGCAACGGTAAGGCCCGATTAATGATCGAAGACAGAAAAGGTGAGCCCGGCAATTATAGTCATCAGGCAGACAGCTATTATTTTGACGGCAACGGGACCTTTAAAAACAAATCTGTCACGCGCGATTTAAGAACAAATATTGATCGTGTTTTTATCTCTTTGCGTATTGAAGATGATCCGGACGAAATCGTGACTGCAACTATGAAGGGTGTACAATTCGGCAAGGCAAAGGAATCCTATTTTAATCTTTCCGCATCTGATATTTTGCCTAACCTGAGAGAGCATGAGATTTATAAGGGCGTGTTATGGAATTGGCCGGGTCATGCCCGCAAAGAGATGTATGAGAAGAGCACGTCCTGGGAAATTTACGTTGCTGAGGAACAAACTCCTGATGCATTTGTCCTGATAGCAAGCGAGGATGACGATGATTGGAGGTTTTTAGACGCAAACCTTCTTCCAGAAAATATACGGGCGGGGCAGAGATAATGCTGGTTGAATATATTTCAATTCTTTCCATACTAGTTTCCGGTGGCGTCATCTTGAGGGCATTTGAGTTCGAGGGTTGGATATTATTGCCATTCGGATTTATATGTGGGTCTGTTATTGTTACCTTGGCCGGATATGTACAAGCAATTTTAAACGTACCTTCCACCTTTATATTTCCCCTGGGTTTTTGCGCAATCCTGCTTCCTGCAATTATTTTGCTGGTCAAAGAATTAAAAAAAGAAACTATCATGATTAACCCTTTACGGATTTTGTTGTCCTTCTCTGCAGTTGCAGTGCTTGTATATTTCTTTTACGAGGCAAATCTTTTTAAATTTCATTTTGATTCTTTTCGTTATCTTATGAGCGGGTCTCTACTTTATACCGGCAACATTGACTCTATTTCCATGAATTTGTTAACAAAGCGATTTTCTTCTGTTTCAATACTGCATTCCCTGGGGAATTACTCAGGCAATCTCAACTTGCACTCTGTCACGCCGCTGTTCAGTATTTCCGGCCTTGCTATATTATTCTGGCTTACATACAACTCGTTTACAAATACATTAACCAAAAAAATCTTAATACCCATATCCCTTATCGGACCGGTTCTCCTGGTAAGCATCCATGGCTATATATGGCACAGTTTCTATATAAACGGCCACCTGCTCTTTGGGGTTTTTTTATTGACTTTTGTGGGCAGCGGATGGCTGCTTGTCCGGGAAACTGCACGGACAATACCCGGAAAAGGCCTGGTCGCGCTTCAATGTTTCTCAATTGTGGGGATGGTCTTAACCAGGCCTGAGGGGCTTTTCATTGCTGCAATTGCGATTATTCCGTTTGTGTTCACTAACAAAATAACTTTTAAAACCAAAGTTCTGCTAATTACGGCGTTCGGGGCTGCCGTAATTCTTGATCAGTTATTTGTGATAGGAACAATGCTTTCGCTTAACAGGGATATACCACTTGACCGTATCGGACGTTTAGGTATCGGGTTTCTCTCTTTTGCTTCGATCCCCTTTTTTCTGATCAATTTCAACGAAAAAACTTACAAGTTTTTTCCTATAGCGGCAGAGATTTTTTTATGGGTGGCTTTGCTATTCTTCTTCCTGATAGATCCCTCCACCCTGGAGGAAAGCATTTCTGCAACATTCCAAAATCTTGTTTTCAATAAAGGCGCATGGGGCTTTTCAATTGTTCTGATAGCAGTTATTTCGGTTATTTCCCTATTGTTCTGTAAATTCCCTGACCGGTTTTACCTCCGTTATTGCCTTACCGCCTTTATTCCACTTAGCCTCCTTTTTGCCTACTTGCGGGGTAGCGCGTATAGGGCGGGAGTGACTGATTCTTTAAACAGGATGATCATGCAGCTTCTTTTTCTTGCTGTTTTCTTTATAACTGTATCATTGATCTCAAGTTACCTGGACCAAAAGAAAATAAAAAATGAATTGTAAAACTCTGATTCCGCTGTTTTCCCGATGGGTTATTTTCAGGACGTGGCCTTTCCCGTGGGCAACAGGAATTCACTAAACAGGATGCTGATCCAGATTGTTCCGCTTGCAGTTCTCTTTGTTGCGGCTGCTGCGGGATCTGACAAATGGGGATGGATTAGCAGTAAAGCAAGGAGCGGTAAATGAAGCTTATTATACAGATCCCGGCATACAACGAGGAAAAAACCATAGAAACCGCCCTTGCCGAGCTGCCAAGACAGGTGCCGGGTATTGACAGGGTTGAATGGCTGGTAATAGACGACGGAAGCACTGACAATACCGCAGAGGCTGCGGCAAGGGCAGGGGCGGATCACGTGGTGCGCCACAGTAAAAACATGGGGCTTGCCAGAACCTTTATGACAGGTCTTGGGGCATGTCTTGAGCGCGGGGCTGATATAATAGTAAATACTGATGCAGACAACCAATACAGTGCCGAGTGCATACCCGATCTTGTCAGGCCCGTGCTGGAAAAAAAGGCTGAAATCGTGGTAGGGGCAAGGCCGATTTCAGAAATCGGTGATTTTTCAAGGATAAAGAAGCTGCTGCAGAAACTGGGAAGCTGGACCGTGCGTATGGCCAGCGGAACAGACATACCGGATGCGCCAAGCGGGTTTCGGGCCATAAGCGCAGAGGCTGCAAGAAGGATAAACGTGTTTAACAACTACACCTATACCCTGGAGACCATCATACAGGCCGGCCAAAAAAACATTCCCATCACCTGGGTGCCTGTAAAGACCAACCCTTACCTGCGGCCTTCCAGGCTGTTTAAGTCCATTCCGTCATATATCCAAAGATCGGTTATCACGATCCTGCGGATCTTTGTGGTATACAAGCCGTTCAGGTTCTTTGCCTCCATAGGCGGGCTGCTGTTTGCCGCGGGTTTCCTGGTGGGGGTGAGGTTTCTCTATTTCTACTTTGCCGGCCAGGGCCAAGGCCATATCCAGTCCCTTATTTTGGCAAGCATACTTATCCTGATGGGATCGCAGACCGTTATGCTGGCTTTTGTGGCTGACCTGCTGGGGGTAAACAGGCAACTCTTAGAAGAGCTGCAGTATAAGAGCAGAAAAGAGCGTCATTCGGACAACGGGAACAATTAAATGAAGATATCAGGCGGACTCAAGGAAGAAGGCATTGTGGTAGGTAATGCCTATGACAAGTACGGCTCAGGCAACCCGATTGTGAAAAAGCTTGTAAAAGGCTTTGACAATGCTCTTTCCGATCTCGTAACAGAGGCAGCGCCGGAGACCATACATGAAATCGGCTGTGGGGAAGGGTTCTGGGTCTTAAATTGGAACAAGGAGGGGTTTGATGCTTGCGGCTCCGATTTTTCCCGGAAAGTAATTGATATAGCCAGTGACAACGCGGTTGAACAGGGAGTCTCTCCGGAAATTTTCAAGGCCAGAAGCATTTACGAATTACGCAAAAATGAGGACAGCGCGGACCTGGTGGTGTGCTGCGAGGTTTTAGAGCACCTGGAACATCCAGAGGAAGGATTGGCTGCCCTGGCGCGCATAGCAAGACAGCATGTCATCCTTAGTG
>CAZVFQ010000169.1:0-4219 GCA_964626455.1 uncultured Desulfobacteraceae bacterium
TGGGCAATTCCATCCCTTGAATCCAACCGCACGCTGGGCACGAGGTAATTACGATTGGGTATCCCTCATCGTCAACCACCTGTTGGTGAAAATATTTAGCTGGATTTCCGCAATCCGGGCAAATTGGGTATTCGGCCGGTTTATTTACCACCACACTTCCATCTTTTAAACACTTCTGAACTATTTCCAACAAGTGTTCCTTTGATGGCGGTAAATCTGGCAATTTTTCAATCAAAAATACGGCTCTTTCTGCTGTATCGGTTTTGCTGCGCCGGGCAAATTAACCCTTCCCGCATATAATACGCCTTTAAAAGCATAAAATCTATCTATCAAGAATTACCTTGCCCTAAGTGCTTCTAACATCCAGAACTCGTCGTTAAATCGGCTCCCCGCATCTGTCGCAGAAAATAATCTTGTCTATTCCATCCTTTTCTTCGCGTGTAATAACACGTTCCTGGGTAAGTGAGTTCCAATCTTCATCCTTCATGCAGTTGGTACAAATAACCCTGTCATTAATATAAATTGCTACAACTTGCTCTTTATCTAAATTCATAGCGCCTCCCGCCTCCCTCTTCAGTTTTGGAAGGCTGAAGAGTTTATTTTTCCATTATCCGCTTACGAAATTGCAGCTCCTTTCCGGTCGCGATTGAAATTTTTTATTTCTTCCTAACGACAGTGGCTTTAGGACCTTTCTCCCCCATCTCCATCTCATACTCCACCTGGTCACCTTCTCCGAGAGCTTCAATTTTTACCCCTTCAAGAACGGATACGTGAAAGAAAACGTCTTTCCCTCCCCCGTCTGGGATAATAAAACCAAAACCTCGATCTGAAACAGTCTTTTTAATGCTGCCTCAGGCATAAATACTCCCTACAGAATCCCTTGAGAATGCTTTCACTCGGGTTAAAATACCGTTTATTCAAACCCCGTGCGTAACTTTTTGCCTTCCCGAATTTTCTGCACGATGTTTTTGCAGTTTTCGCCTCTATACCGGCAAAATTTTTAAAAATATAAATCCACTGTACTTTTGAATGATTTTGATAGCAAATCTTTTTTGCAATCTGAAAGCAGGCGGCTGGCGATTTGCCAGGCATTTTCTACTGGGATATATTTTACAATAGCTCCTAAGCTTCTGCCGTGTTGCTATTCCACAGTTCGGAGGGGAGGTTATAAAATCAAAAGGAGCGGGGCAAAAAATGCGTAAAAATCAGGATATATTTAATGACCACCTCGCAACACGCCACAGAAAAACACAATATGTATATGGAAGAGGAAAGAATGCAGTCTCTGAAGGGCTTGGTCGATGAATGTACCCAGGCTCTGGCCGAACAGGATCTTTCCCTTGAACAAGCCGAAACCCGGATTGGAAAAACACAAGAACAGGTTCTGGAGCTGTTCTCGGGAAAAGAAGAGCAGTTCGAGCTGATTTTACCGGCCGATGATGAAACCATGTCAAGGGCCTTAGTTCATATGGCAGAGTAAACGTTACCATGTAATAGACGACCGGCAGCAATTTGTCTGTTTGTAGATCAATTCAGCGGCTGATATCAAAATTCTGGCATTTCAGGCAACTGCGATGCTCGTCAGGCCGGGCGTATGATGCATGAGACCTTCATTTTTCCGGCTGAAAAAGGTATTCCAGGGACGAAAGTCTGTCTTCAATGTTCATTTCCAGGATTTTGGAAAAAGAGTCGAGTATAACAACCGCGTTAGCATCGGCATCTTTAACGGTGAGGCTTTTTATACGGGCCATTATACCGGTGTTAACATACTGCACCATTTGCAGTCTTCTGCCCAACTGCTTCATCTCAAGGTCAGGATGACCGCCGCGCTTGTATTCAAAGAACTGTTGGAGCAGATAAACGGAAGCTGACCGGAAAAGGGTCTCCTTGGTGGTTGAAAACGGCAGGTGAAACCTGGCCATGGGCTTGTAGAAGTCCATCACCGGGCAGTCACTGGTGGCCATTATAATGCCGAGAATTGAATAGAGTCCGGTACTGATCCGTGTATCCTTCATGCAGGTGCGCTCCGGCGAGATGCACTTGACAAGGCATTCTTCGGTGGAGAGGCGGTCTTTGAAGTTGTCTACGAGCTCTGCTATGTTTACGGCAACAGGGCAGTAAGGTGAATCGTCCTCGCTGAAAGGGCAGCATCTGCATTGTTCATGGGTAAGCCTGGCCCATTGCGGTTTTGATTTACAGTTGAAATTGACCAGCGACATTGTAGCTTCATCTAGCACGAGTTCAAATTCCTTCTTACCGCCCCTGGAAAACAAAAATTCATAACGGATTGAATAATTATTATTTTTCATCTGGTCATACCTGAATTTTATAATTTATAAATAAATGCATAATCCCACTTAACATTTCCAAATTTCCGAGTATTTATTTTTATATAAATATCAGAGGATATTGCGGTATGCAACAGAATCAGAGGGCTTGTCAGTATTTCTACGGGGAGCCAGTGCACCTTACGGCTCCGGCAGCAATGCGAATCTCATGCCAGAGAAGACTGTCAGATTCAAGGTGTAATTCCTGGCATGTCTTGGAATATAGCCGGGCTTTGGTAAGTATTTACAAATTTCATAGAATTCTGTAAATAAAAGTTTTCGGCAGAAAAACGCTAAGCCGGTATTTAGCGAACAGGGGGTTTACTTTAAAGAGAGCCATGTGCCGTTTGGGTATCGAGATCAAATGACGCATGAAAAATCCAAACCGGTTATCCGGAAAGGAAAACTCATGTCACTTTCAAGACAAGCCCTTGTGGAAGTCATGGAAGAATGGAATCTCGCCTGGGATGCCCATGACCTTGAAGGCGTTTTGGCGCCTTTTCATGACGACATTCTGTTTGAAAACTGGACAGGTGGTAAGGTGCTGGGGAAAAATGCCCTTCGAAAGGCTTGGCAGCCGTGGTTTGAAAATCATGGGGGGTTTCAGTTCGTCTTCGAAGACCTGTTTGTGGATGAGCATGCGCAAAAAGCACTATATCGCTGGACGCTGGAGTGGCCATCACCCGAGAAAGGCTATGAAGGAAAATCCGAAAGGCGCCGCGGTGTGGATCTGATCCATTTTAAAGACGGCCGGATCATTGAAAAGTTAACCTATTGCAAAACCCGTATCGAGATCGACGGCCGGCGGATTGCCCTCACCCCTTAAGGCATCATTGGGTGTTGTTTAATCTCCTTGATTTATTAATAAAAATCAAAGCTATTCGGTTTTACCTGCTTTTGAGAATCGGGCTGTAATACCTGATAAGTACAGCGGCTACGGAGACGATGTATCCCCGCCACTGGAATGGACAAATGTGCCCGAAGGCACGAAATCTTTTGCGATAATCTGCCATGACCCGGATGCTCCCCTGATATTGCCGGGCACTTATGGGTATGTCCACTGGGTTCTCTACAACATACCGGGCTCTGTTACCAATCTGTCCGAGGGAAGCCAGGATTACACCAAGGGGGTTAATGAAAATGGCAATGAAGGCTATAAAGGGCCCAAGCCTCCGCCCGGCCACGGTGTTCACCATTACTTCTGGTGGGTGCTGGCGATGAACGAAGAGCTGAACCTGGAACCGGGCCTTACACAGTGGAAACTGTTTGAGCGGATCGAGCAGTATGTTATTGGAATGAACCGTCTGGTTGGAATATACGAAAAGTAGCTTTCTGCCCGCCTGCGTCCACGGGCTTCAGGAGAATAAGCGGGAATCATTTCTCTTCTCATCTGCTTCATAGCATGTCCAAACTGGCTGTTGCTTACTCCTCCTTTTGGGGTATACCAAGAATGACTTCCCTGAGCCGTTTATGTGCTACAAGACCGGACATATCATTTGGCATTGGCAGATCCTTTAATTAATCTTGACATTTACAATTGTTTAGCTTAATTATTTATTTATAAATCTCCATTTCTCGGGGTTTGGGGATTTCCAATAAAAGACCCGGCCTTGTGGGTGTGCCAGCACTTGGCCGGGTTTTTTAAGCAATATTGTGCCCGATTTGATCTTGACATCCTCTCAATGGATAGATCATAATAATATTATGTTATACTTCTTGTTTGTTACTTATAAGTTGGCGGCGTAGCCCGGTTGAGAGTCCCCTTGCTCGGCCGGGCTATCTATTACTAGCAAGACCTCTTCGCATTTCCTCAAACCTTTAACCGGGCCCATATCATAAACACTTTAAAAATAAAGCATTTAAGGTTATATATACATAATTGGTCAGATGAA
>CAZVFQ010000170.1:0-4192 GCA_964626455.1 uncultured Desulfobacteraceae bacterium
ATTTTGTGAATTTTTCCTGTATAACCGCATTTGCCTGGTTAATTATTCGCTCGACCAGTTCCCTGCAGGAAGGGATATCTCTTATCAGCCCCATGCACTGGCCTGCGGAAAGCACGCCGCTGTCAATATCTCCGCTTTCAAGCATCTTTTTCCCCCTGTCACCGGAAACATAAGGTGCGATATCTTCTATTTTGGTATCTCCCCTGCTTTCTATTTCCAGAACCTTGTCTACCACGGGATTTTGAAGAGCCCGCTCTGTGTTGCGAAGAGTGCGCATTATCAGGCGGGTGTCTGTTTCCCGGTGATCAACAAGTGCCTGTTTGATTTTCTCATGCACGGGCGCCTCTTTTGTGGCAACAAAGCGGGTACCCATGTTAACGGCATCTGCTCCGAGTGCAATGGCTGCAACAAGACCCCGGCCGTCTGCAAATCCGCCCGATGCGATAACAGGAATACTTACCGCATCCCGGGCCAGGGGAACAAGTATCAATGAAGTCACATCTTCTTCTCCCGGATGGCCGGCTGCTTCAAAGCCGTCTATGCTTATTGCGTCACATCCGATTTTTTCAGCCTTAAGAGCGTGGCGCACCGTTGTGCATTTGTGAATGACTTTGATGCCCGCGGACTTTATTTGATCCATGTAAGGCTCGGGGCTGCGGCCTGCTGTTTCGATGAACTTTATGCCTTCGTCTATGCAGGCCTGGATATAGCCCGGGTAATCCGGCTGGCGCAGCGTGGGCAGAAATGTAAGGTTGATGCCAAATGGCTTGTCAGTCATTTTTCTGCATTTGCGGATTTCTTCGCGCAGCCCGTCCGGGTCGGCAAAGCTCAGAGCCGTCATAAAGCCCATGCCTCCGGCGTTTGCCACTGCGGAAGTCAATTGCGCATTTGCGATCCACATAAGCCCGCCCTGCACAACCGGGTATTTCACACCAAACATTTTCGTGATCTTTGTTTCAAACATTTTATTCTCCCTTATTGTTGTGCCGTCGATTGCTTCTCACGAGTCAACTTTTCCCTGGCCGGGGAAAAACGAATTCACCCGGCAGCGTCGTTTGCAAATCGGCGATACCGGGTGAATGTTTACATGGTTGGGTGTGAGACGTGGAGCTGTTTTTTGTGTTTTAAAACAGCCTTATTTCGGCGGCAGATCTTTGACCATTTTTTGAACACTTTTTTGAACAACTCTGGCGGTTTGCGGCGCCAGTGTCTGGCCGGCCGCCCCTCCGAGAACGCCGCCGCCAACAGTCGCTGCAGTCCTTCCGGAACCGTCGCCTATCGCTGAGCCGGCCGCAGCACCGGCCACAGCCCCGCCAACTGTTGCAAGCAGTCCTCCGCTGCCGCCGCGTCCTGTTCCGATCCACAGAATTTCCGCGGTTTCTGTATCAACTATTTTCCCGGTCATACTTATTTTTTCGCCGGTCACGTTGACATCGAGCATTACAACTCCGGGGACATTTAATATTCTGCCTATTTCCGCTGCCTCGGCATTGGTGGTTCGATCGGAGTGCTGAAAATCCTGCTCATTCATCACCTTGTTCACCCTGCTTCTTTCAATAAAGCGATAGCCTTTTTTAAACATTTCCTGTGTAAAGAAATCCTCCACTTGATTTTTCGGGGCATTGCCTCTAATATCCCCTGATATATCAATCAAAGCAAGTTTTTCAAGGTTGGCGCTGTTAAACGTGGGGGAAACGGTGCTGTCTCCTGTGGCACATGCGGACAACCACAGCAATGCAAGGCATAAACTCATACAGGTCAGGAATCTATGATTTAACTTCATTTGCCCACCTCCTTGTTTGATAGCGTTAAATAAAATGAATATGATGAATTATGCCAGGCTATTATAATGATTTTAAGGTGTTTGTGGAAAAGTTTTGTTTACAATATCTTCAAATACTTTCAGTAGCATAATTTTTTCATCATGGCAAAAAAAACATTCATAAAAGGAATAATAATGATTGCGGGAAATAAAAAAATACGTATCATGGCCACAAAGCCAGTTACAGACAGGAAGTTTGTCAACCTGTTTGAGATACGGTATTCGGACAGAAACGGCAGGGAAAGAATCTGGGATTTTGTTTCAAGGCAGAATCCGCCAAAGATTGAAACAAATGCCTTTGAGAGTGTGGATGCGGTTATCATTGTGCCATGGCATGTAGCACGCCAAAAGCTGGTCGTGATCCGCGAGTTCCGGATGCCGCTAAACGATTATCAGTACGGATTTCCCGCAGGGCTGGTGGATGAGGGTGAGACCCCGGAGAAAAGCGCCGCACGGGAGCTAAAAGAGGAAACCGGGCTTGAGGTCACAGACGTGCGCCGCTGCAGTCCGCCTATTTATGTTTCTTCCGGGCTTACGGATGAGTCCGTAATGATGGTATATGTTGACTGCAAAGGCGAGCCCTCGAACAGGCATGCAGGCAGTGCGGAAGATATAGAAACAGTGTTTGTTTCACAAAAAGAGGCAGAAGATCTGTGCGCATCCCCGGATTTAAAGGTTGATTTAAAGACCTGGCTGGTTATGGATTCATTTGCGGTATCAGGGCGGTTATAACTGCACTGACACGCACGTAACTGCGCCGTGGCAGCGGCAGGATGTGGCGATAAGGTATTTGCCGGGCTTTTCAGTGAGTTTCTCATATAAGTCAAATAACTCCCCGGGCCGGTAGCCGCCCACTCCCGGGGCAAGCTGGCGGCTTCTTAACACAAGCATCTCAAATCCGGGGATTTTTATTTTTTCAAGCCTGTCAAAAAGGTTTTCTTCGCGTTTTTTGCCGGTGGTCGGGCAGTGGTCCTCTGGTTCAGGACAGTTGTCAGGGCATTTGAAATTCGCCATGCTCGTGTAAATATCTCCGGATTTGCCGGACATTGGATTCGGGAGCAGTTTCTTAATGTCTTTGGGCGCGGGGTGGCGCTTTACGCGCATATAGCCGGAATCGGTCATGCACCACTGGGCTGCAAGATGTACAGGCAGGGCAGGGATAATCCAGTTCGGGGCGTTTTGCCGGGTCAGGTATTTTTTAAGAAATAAGACACCATCGTCTTTTATTATTTTTATATTCTGCAGGTGCCCGGAGTCACTGCAGCTTTCCTTGTCCACCATCACGAAGGTTCTTTCGCCTTTTTGCGCGCAAAGCCTTTCTATGGCTATTTTGCCGAACCTGCCGCAGCCTATTATCCATATGTGATCCAAGTTTAATCCTTATACAAGGCCAGCCGCCGCCATGATATCAGGCACGACCTCCTCCTTGCCTATGGCCATTATGTGAACCCCGTCGCAGATGCCTTCCTCCTTGATTTGTGCAATCATGCGGCCTGCGATCTCTATTCCCTTTTTAAGCGCGCCCCCTTTGGGTGCGGATGCCATTTCATCGATTAAGGCCTGGGGTACCATGACGCCGGCAACGTTTTTGTTCATAAACCTTGCCATGCCCGCGGATGTAAGCAGGATTATTCCCGCAAGTATTTTTACGTCAAACTGCTTTGCATAGTCCATGAATTTTTTAAAATTATCAAGATCATATACCGCCTGGGTCTGGATGAATTGCGCACCAGCCTCTATTTTTTTCTCAAATTTGATAAGCTGGGGCTCGATCGGGTTGGCCTCGGGCGTGACAATTGCGCCTGCACAGAAACTGACATCACCGTCAAGCTCGTTTCCGGCCATGTCCTTGCCCCGCTCCATGGTGCGCACTGCTGCTAAAAGCTGGCTTGAATCCAGGTCGAATACAGCTTTTGCCTCCTTGTGGTCCCCGAGCATCACGGAATCGCCCGTGAGACACAAAACATTGTTAATACCCCGGCTGGAGGCAAACATGAGATCAGCCTGAAGCGCCAGGCGGTTTCTGTCCCTGCAGGTCATCTGCAAAATGGGCTCTCCGCCGTGCTCCTTTACCAGCAGCGCGCCTCCCAGGGAGGGAAAGCGCATCACAGAGCTCTGGTGGTCTGTTACGTTCATGGCATCCACCTTGTCTTTTAAAAGCTCAACATGGTGGGCCATTTTCTCCAGGTTTGTCCCCTTGGAGGGGGCGACCTCGGAGGTGACCACGAATTTTTTTGAATCCAGGGCCTTTTTGAATGCTGATGGCATGGGAATGTCCTTGTTGTTGGTTAATAGTTAATAGTTAATGGTTAATGGTTAATGGTTAATGGTTAATGGGTTGTATCAGTCTGCGGGGATTTGGAATTTGCC
>CAZVFQ010000171.1:0-4151 GCA_964626455.1 uncultured Desulfobacteraceae bacterium
GCCGTACGTGAAATTCTGAGAAATTGCGCGTAACGCAGATATTGGACTTTTTACGATGCCATCAACCCTGCAGGGAGAGGAATTTTTGGATCCGGCTGCATGCATAATCCACATCATCGGGAGCCATCCAGAGCATCTCCGGATCATTTCGAAACCAGACAAGCTGCCGCTTGGCATAGCGTCTGGTATCTGTTTTCATCTGCTCAACAGCATCCCGCCAGCAAAGGTTGCCGCCAAGATAATCTGTCATGTGCCTGTATCCAAGTGACTGCATGGATTTTAATTCCGGGCTGTAGCCCATATCGATCAGCTTCCTGACCTCTTCGAGAAGGCCGTCTTCCAGCATTTTTTCCACTCTTAGATTGATTTGCTCATAAAGCTGCCGCCGTTCAAGGTGCAGTCCGATTTTCAGGGCGTAAAACCTGCTGTCGGAAAACCCGTGATTCTGCTGATATTCTGATATGGGGCGTCCCGTGAGTTCATAGACTTCAAGAGCCCGGATAATCCTGTAAGTGTCATTGGGATGGATTCGGCCGGCAGCCACAGGATCACAGGAAGTCAATTTATCGTGCAGGTATTTGCTTCCCTTTTGGTCTGCCTCCTTTCTGAGGCGCTGCCGAAGCTGCGGCCTGGATGGAGAAGATTTAAACAGTCCGTAAAGCAAGGCTTTGATATACAGGCCTGTACCACCTACAACAAGGGGAAGCTTTTCCTGATTTTTCAGTTTTAAAATCGCATTGCCTGCTTCCCTGGCGTATCTTGCCGCGTCATAGGATTCGTCCGGCTCGGCAACGTCAATCATGTAATGGGGGGCTGCGGCCTGCTGCGCCTCATCAGGCTTGGCTGTGCCTATATCCATATACCGGTAAATCTGCATGGAATCGGCGCTGACAATTCCGCCGTTTAACCTGCGGGCCAGGGCCAGGGACATTCCGGTTTTTCCAATACCGGTGGGACCGCATAAAACAATAATTTTTGGTCTTTGCATGGATGGATTATTCATGGAGCCGGGATTGGCGGTTTTATCGCAAACCGGCGCCGTCATCCTCGTCTATATCCACCACCCCGAGCTCAAGGGCATATCGCACCAGGGAAGCCGTGTTTTTCATGTTCAGTTTTTCCATAAGGTTGGTACGATGCTTTGCCACGGTTTTGGGGCTTATTGCAAGTCGTCCGGCAATTTCATTGGCTGTTGCACCCCGTGCAACCAACTTGAATATTTCCTGTTCACGCCGGGTCAGCTGGTCATAGGTGCTCAATTGTTGCTTATCTGTCTGTTTTTTCAAATATTTGTTGATAATATCAGCGTTTATCTCAGCGCTCAGGAAATATTTTTTGTTATAGGCAGTTCGTATGGCTCCGAGCACTTCTTCAAAAGGGCTGGTTTTTAAAAGATAGCCCCGGGCCCCGGCATGAAGGGCTTCCCTGATATAATCCTTTTTCTGGTTCATAGTAAGGATAACTGTTTGCGTGTTTTCAGAGATTTCCCTGATGCGCTGTATAGATCTGATTCCAGCCAGATTCGGCATGGAAACATCCATGACAAGTACATCCGGTCTGATTTCCTTTAGCTTTTTCAGCATTTCATCGCCGTTGGCAGCCTCGGCAGCGACCTTGATGTCTGTTTGCTTTTCCAGAAGAGCTTTTAAGCCCTCCCGGACCACGGCATGATTGTCTGCAAGCATTAATTTTATTTTAGCCATGATTGTCTCTTTTCTCCAAATTTGTGGACAGTTTGTTTTGCTGATAAATAGATTATGACCTAGGAGCTATAGTCCAGCACCCCAATTCTGGCGGCATAGCGCACCAGTGATGCTGTATTTTTCAGCAGGAGCTTTTCCATGATACTCATCCGGTGCTTGGCCACTGTTTTGGGGCTTATTTTAAGCGTTCCGGCGATTTCGCCCGTGGTGGCTCCCTCGGCAAGCAGCCGGAACACCTGCTGTTCGCGCCTGGAAAGCTTTGAATAGCGGCTGGCTTCAGTTGCGGTATCCTGTTTATTCATAAATGTGTCGATTATTTCCGCACTGATATCAGGGCTTAAATGATAGCCTTTGTCATGCACGGTGCGTATTGCGGCTATAATTTCTGAAATCGGTGCGGTCTTTAACACATAGCCCCTGGCACCGGCCTGGAGGCAGTCCCTGACTTTTTTTCTGCTTTTTTCGGCTGTAAGAACAAGTATTTCAGTACCCCCTCCGGCCTGCCGGTAACGCGCAATGTTATCCAGGTTTTCAAGTCCGGGCACGTCAGGTTCAATAACTGCCACGTCAGGTTTTACCTTTCGGATCATTTCCAGGGCTTCAGCGCCGCTTGCCGCTTCAGCCGCAACCTCCATGTCCTTTTGTCCGGACAGCAGTTCCTTTATTCCCTGGCGTATAACCAGTTGATTGTCTACAAGCATGAGTTTGATTTTCATCTGGCCGTTCCTTGTGTGGTTTTTTTTGTTTTCATATATCCTGTGGTTTGCCGGAGAAGCCTTGCCGGTGAGAATCGGCCCTGATCCTAAATAAAGGGAAGCGGTTTGCCGGTTCTGTAGGCTACGGCCTGGCAGGTTGCAATCAATTGCTGCCTGTTATCTGTGACTTTTATTTCGTAGCTCGCAGTTTTCCGGGAACAGCTTATCTCTCTGGCTTCGGCGCACAGTGTAACCGCCTCTGAGGGACTGTTAATATAAGTCACATTTACGTTTAATGCTACTGCTATGGTTCCGGAGCTCTGGCTTGCTGTTTCAAATGCTTCATCTATCAGAGCAAAAATTGAACCTCCATGGGCCCGTTCGTATATGTTTGCCATTGATTCAGGAGCATAAGCCATTTCGACTTTTGAGTAGCCTGCCCCCAGTTCCAGCAGCCTCATTCCGAAAGTCCTGGCAAGCGGTTCCTTTTCAACCGCCTCGTAAATCGCAGCTTTAACGCCCGGATCAATTTTTTCCACAGTAGCGGATTTCAAAAGGCTTTGTTTCCTGCACAGTGCTGTTTATCTCATATTTTGCCAGAATTGCACGGCCCGGGCTAATCCGTTTCCTCCCGCATTGCCAGCCCGGTTATTGCCGGCAGATGTCTTTGCAGTCCTGAGTTTTGCCACACGGTCGGCTATGGGTGGATGTGTGGAAAACATCTGCATCAGGCTTTTGCCTGAAACTGGACAGGCAATAAACATGTGCGCGGTTGACGGGTCTGCCTGCATGGGAATGCGCTTTGAATATGCATCAAGTTTTTCAAGCGCACTTGCAAGGCCTTCCGGATCTCCGGTGATATTTGCAGATGATCCGTCGGC
This sequence comes from uncultured Desulfobacteraceae bacterium, assembly GCA_964626455.1. Lineage (GTDB taxonomy): Bacteria > Desulfobacterota > Desulfobacteria > Desulfobacterales > Desulfosalsimonadaceae > Desulfosalsimonas. The sequence goes on from CAZVFQ010000171.1 coordinate 3,280, forward strand.
CAGGTATTCCCTGGAGCGCGAAATTGCAGCCTGTATCATAACAGCAGCAACAGGGGCGATAATGGCCGTTGCCAGCAGTCCGAAAATTCCACCTCCTTCGCCATCATCGCGGGAAAATCCTCCGAAGATGGCGGCCCATCTTGCAAAGTTGGCAATAAGCATAATTGCGCCGGCAAGCGTTGCGGCAATGGAGCCGATCAGGATATCTCTGTTTTTAACGTGTCCCAGTTCATGGGCAAGCACGGCTGCAAGTTCCTGTTTGTTCATATGGCGCAGAAGTCCACGGGTTACCGCAACCACCGAATTATCCGGGTTTCTGCCGGTTGCAAAAGCGTTTGGCGCATCCTGAGGCAGAATATATAGCCTGGGCATGGGAAGCCCTGCACGGCCGCAGAGATCTTCCATGACTCCGTAAAGTTCGGGAGCCTCATTTCTTTCAACTTCTCGTCCTTTGTACATTTTGAGTATGATTTTATCCGAGTACCAATAAGAAAAGAAATTCATGGCACCTGCTATTATCAGGGCAATGACCATGCCGGTGCTTCCTCCCAGGGCACGGCCGATTGCCATTATAATTACTGTGAGTAATGTGAGAAGGATTGTGGTTTTAATGCGGTTGCTCATTTTTGGAACATTTCCCATTATTAATGATTATAAATTCTTCTTTTTTTACAACTGTGTACCTGGCTGTCAAGGCCTTTATTTTATCGAAAAACATAAGACAGATTTTTCTAATTTCAAGAAAGATGGCACCGTAAAAAGTCCAATATCTGCGTTACGCGCAATTTCTGAAGAATTTCACGTACGGCTAAGTACGCTGCATTCTTCAAAATTGCGCAAGCCTTGATCTTGAACTTTTCCCGGCGCCATCT
>CAZVFQ010000172.1:0-4130 GCA_964626455.1 uncultured Desulfobacteraceae bacterium
CAGCTTCATTGGCACTCATTATCTTGTCTTCGTTATTTGCTGACATCAAGCCTCCATTGGGTATATTTTCGTTGCGCTTAAGCGGCGCTTTCAGGTTTATTCTGAGAGTTGATTTTTCTATAAACTATCAGTATTGAAGCAACCGCAACAATAACCAAAAATCCGATAATATCTGTTGTAGGTTCAGGAAATGCAAGTACCGCACCTGACAGGCCCAGTATAATTCTGCTCCACCACGATAATCTGCCTGGTCCAATCAAATAGCCTTCCATGGCGGAGGCAAGAATCCAAATGCCTATAAAAGCGGTTGGAATTGCCAGCATAATTTTCAACGGTGTTCCGATTAGAATCAGCGCGGGATTCAATACAAAAAACACAGGCAGCAAATAAATGACAAAACCCAGTTTTGCTGCGGTAAAGCCCGTTTTCATGGGTGCTGAACCGGCAACAGAAGAGGCTGCAAAGGCGCCCAGGGCAACCGGAGGAGTAATAAAGGAAAGCATGCCCCAGTAAAGGACATACAGATGTACGGCCATTGGCTCAAAACCCGCTCTTACCAAGGCCGGTGCGAGGACAATAGCAAGAAAAATATAGCATGCCGAAATTGTCATTCCCATGCCGAGAATTAAACTTGCCAGCGCGCCGAATAACAGCAGCAGGGCAACATTGCCTCCTGCAAGAGCCACGATTTCTCTTGCCATGGCATGTCCAACCCCTGTAAGCGACATTGCTCCTATTATTAAACCAACGGCAGCAAGAATAGCCACAAGCTCTGCCAGGACTCTGCCTGCATCCTGGATCATGTCTGTGACCTTCTGTAAATTAAAGCGTGTGGATTTTTTAATTTGCGTTAAGATAAGAAGCAGGACAATGGATACCCAGGGAGCCTGAAGTTCCCTGTATAACACAAAAATATAATAAATAAGAAGCAGTAATACGAGAAAATAGAACCAGCCTTCTTTTATTACTTCTTTAAGCGATGGTCGGTCTTCCTGAGCTATTCCCTGAAGGCCGAGTTTTGCAGCCATGCCGTCAACATGAACGAGAAGCGCCAGATAAAATAAAAATGCGGGGATGGCTGCAGCCAGTGCAACCTCGGCATAGGGCTTTCCGAGATACTGCGCCATGATAAATGCGGTTACACCCATAATCGGCGGAGTTAAAACACCACCGGTTGATGCTACAGTTTCAACTGCACCTGCGTAGTGTGACGGATAGCCGGTTTTTTTCATAGCTGGAATAGTAAAGGTTCCGGTCGTTAAAACATTGGAAATTACGCTTCCACTTATACTGCCGAAAAAACCGCTTGCTATGACAGCCACTTTTGCAGCGCCGCCCCTTACACCGCCCAATAAGGAAAAGGCGAATTTAAGAAAGAACTCACCTGCACCCGCATATCTTAGTACCACTGCAAACACGAGGTAGCCGATTAAAATGCTGCCCACAACACGCAATGGAATTCCCATTATACTTTCAGGGCCCATGCCGTGATAGCTGATTGTGCGCCAGAATCCGAACTGGGTCCCTGAGAGAAAAGACGGCATCGAGGCTGCATATAGCGGAAGAAACGCAAAAAAGACAACAAGGATGGTAAAAGCCCAGTTTACCGTACGCCTTGCCGCCTCTATAGTCCCCAGAACAAGGATCAGTGAAATAATTTGCGCAATCAGAGGGGACCTGACTTCCCATCCTCTGGCAAAGATGTTTTCACTGTTGTATACCATAAAGGCCGAAGAAACCAAGATTAAGACGGCAATTATATAATCATACCAGGGAACCGGTTTTTCTATGAGATTTTTGTGGAAGGGAAATAAAAGAAATACCGGCGGCAAAAAAATCATTACCAGGAAATATATGTATCCCACAAAATCAAAATCAAAACCAAAAAAAGAAAGATGAAAATTATAGGACAGTGCTGCATATATACCAAGGCTTGTGGCTATAATAAGATACCATTTTGATATTTTATTTAATGTTCTGTGTTTTTTTACCTGCACTTCTTCAGGCGGGTTGTTCTGCACGTTCTCCCCCTTTTTTAATAAGTTGCTTGGTTGCATGGTTTCAGGCGGACTTCACCGCTACAAACTGAAAGATGAAGTTGGGGGCCGGGGGTTATTGAAAACGCGCATGGAGGGGAACGGGCACGTATTTCATTTATTAAAACCCCCGGCCTCAGACAATATTTCTGCTTATTTTTTCAGTCCTTAAGAAAAAAAGGACATTTTACTAATTATACACTTTAAGCAAATCGTTTTCAGCCAGCTTATTCCACCACATCTCTTTCCATTCATCACTCTCGAAATCGATTTCTTTTTTGCGGGCCTCTTCAACTGCCTGGTCCCAAAGTTCTATCCTGGCATTCTGCCTTTCTATTTTCTTTTGCTGCCACTGCTCCAATTCTTCTGTCCATACGCCTTTGTCTTTGAAGAACTGAACCAGCCCGTCATGGAACGGCACCGGGTTGCCTGATGGATCAACAGCAACTTTATGATCCCAATAGGGTAATTCAGAGTGCATATCCTTATAAATTTCATAGCCTTCCCATATGCCCTCGGCATATTCATAGACCACTTCATCAGGGGTGCTGGCAAGAGACCAGAAATTATAAGGATATTTCAATGTGCAAACGGAATTTTCCTCTGACAGTCCAGCTCCGCGCGTTGCCTTGCCCGGCACAGGCCATGGTGCATATTCCCGTAGTCTTGTCCAGGCTTCTTTATCGTCACAATCCAGGTTTATCCAGCGAATGCCCTGCGGGCTGGAGGCCAGTTCCATTGGCTTGTCGCCGGTGGTTCCAAAATTATAAAAATCAATAGCCCCGTCTACCATGGCTCCGCCTGCAGTACTGTGCCCGGGAAAGGATTTATATTTGACATCTTTTTCAGGATCATAGCCTGCAAAAGCCACAAAACCCATATTTATGCCATTTATGGTCGGCGAACCCGGCAATCTTGCTGTTGTTTTGCCTTTAAAGTCCTTAACGGTTTTAATATCAGAATTACCCTGTGTATAACAGCCCACAAAAAGGTCTGCACCACGCCACGCAACTCTTAGCGGAAGCGGGCCCCAGTCTTCAATGCTGAAATCCTCGGCGCCGCGGCTGACAAAAAATCCGGTCCCGCCGGTAAAAATTGTAAACTCCACTTCACCTTCTCTCATCGGCATCACCCTGGCAAAGTCATTGCCGCCCGGTATAATTCTGCTTCTTATTCCTTTTACTTCTTCAACTGCTTCGCTTATGCCGGCGGAAAAAGAATAAGCCATACTTCCGGCGCCATAACTGGTGATTGTCACCTGCTTGACAGGTTCGGCGCTGACCATGGAAATCATCATCAACGCTAAGGCAGCACTGCAGATAAATGCAATTTTAAATGCTCTCATTATTATTCTCCTTGGGTTTTGTTTTTGATACGTAAATATAATTCAGTTTCCGCCTTGATTTTATTATCACCCCCGTTTCATCATTTATGGATTTTTTTGATGCCCCTGCCAGCTTATTTCCGATTGTAGAAGCGCTGCGATTTCCTTTTGCCTGCTTTTATCCATTTTCGATGAGATACCGCTGACACTCAAAGCGCCCAACTGATCACCATGCCTGTCATGCAGACAAACTCCTATGCTGATAATGTGAGGGGTAACACTGTTTACGGCATAGCCGTGGCTGCGGTAAAAACTAACCATTTTTTTTAGTTCTTGCGGGGAAAAACCGGTGAATGATTCATAGCGGCGTTCGTTGTGCTGTATGATACGCTGGATTTCATCATCGGGAAGCGATGCCAGGATAGCCAGACTGCCAGCCCCAACTCCCAGAGGTCTTCGTTCGCCTATATCAAAAGTTAAAACCTTTATGCGGGTTGAACCATATGCCCGGTCAAGACACAAAACATCGTATCCAAGCTTTATAACCAAAAAAGCAGTGTCCATGGTTTTCTGGGCAATCCTTTCAAGAGAGTCCCGGTACATGTCTCTTAGATGGTATTGCCTGGCCTCTGAACCAAGTACATAAAGTCCTATGCCGAGGTTATAAAGTTTTGTCATCGGGTTGTAGCAAACCATGCCTTCTTCGGCTAAAACCGACAGAATCCTGTGGGTCGTGCTCGGAGGCAGATCAACATTTCTTGTGATTTTCG
>CAZVFQ010000173.1:0-4013 GCA_964626455.1 uncultured Desulfobacteraceae bacterium
AAATTCTGAAAAATTGCGCGTAACGCAGATATTGGACTTTTTACGGTGCCATCAAGGTTTAAGAAGGAAAGGATATAAAATGACCTACAGCACTATTGAATTTGAAAAAAAAGATCATATCGGTTTTCTGTTTCTAAATCGCCCTGAAGTGCTAAACGCGCTTAGCGAGAAAATGGGAAAGGAGCTTGCCGACTGCCTGGACAAGGCCGCCTCTGACGATGATATTCGGGTCATGATATTAAGCGGCAGAGGGAAAGCCTTTAGCGCGGGAGCGGATCTTGAAATGTTTAAGCAGCGATACGAGTCGTTCCGGGAAAAGGGGCAGCCAGAGAGCACGCAGCGGGCCGAACTTCCAAAGGCGTTCATCAATTTTCCCAAGCCGATAATTGCGGCCATAAACGGCGCTGCCGTGGGATTCGGCATAACCATGCCGCTTAACTGCGATATCCGCATTGCCTCCTCCGGCGCCAAATTCAGCTTTGCGTTTGCGCGCGTAGGGGTTACGCCCGAATTTGGAAGTTCCTATTTCCTGTCCCGCATGGTGGGATACGGCAAGGCAGCGGAACTGATTTTTACCGCAAAAATGTTTGACGCAGACGAAGCTCTCGATATCGGCCTGATCAACAAGGTGACAGAGCCGGAAGAGCTTCTGGCTGAAGCCGAAAACATGGCCCGCCAAATAGCTGATTTACCGGCATCCGCAATAAAGGAGGCAAAAAAACTGCTTCGCCACGGGTATCAGTCCACCCTGGAGCAGGTCCTGGACTACGAAGCCCTGGTCTTCCAGCATGCCACCCAGAGCAAGGGGCATTACGAGGCTGTATGTCGAATAAAAAAAGAGTTAAAAAAGAAGAAATCCGGTAAATAGTGCGCGAACGAAAACCAGGATTTTTCGTCAAGGTCAAGGACAGCGAAAATTTTAACCGCAGGAATACCTGACGTCTTTTGAGGATTAAAATTTGAGCCGGACGCAGAGATTGTCGAAAAGACGGTTTTCGTTCAGGCACTAAATAAGCTTGGAACATGCCATGAACAGTATTATTGACGACCAGATCGCATCGACTTTTACATTGTCTGAAAACGAGGGCGAAAACAAGGTCATGGACCTTAAGGATGCAGTGGCCCGCCATATCCATCCCGGTGCCGGAATCCACGTAGCAGTGACACATTGCTGCTCGTATGCAGCCATTCTTGAGATCGCCCGCCGTTTTCACGGTACCAGACCGGACTTTACACTGATCATGCGTGGCATCCGGGATACTGTGACAATCCTGCTGCACATGGGATTGGTAAAAAAAGTAATCACAAGTTTTTCAGGAAATGTTTATCCGTGGTACGGCCCCAACCCTGTATGTCAGAAGGCATATACCCAAAAACAAGTTGAGCTTGAGGAGTGGACCATACTTACTTTCCCCCTGATGCTCATGGCCGGTGCCCTTGGAGTGCCTGCCATGCCCACAAACTCACTGATGGGAAGCAGCCTGGCAGACATGAATCACCGGAATTTCAAAAAGATTGACGATCCATTCGGAAGCTCCCGGCCCATGGGACTGGTCAGGGCCCTTAACCCTGATATCTCAATTGTCCATGGAGCCGCTGCAGACCGCGAGGGAAACACCATCCTCACAGCCCCTTACAGTGAAAGCCTCTGGGGCGCCAAAGCAAGCAAGGGAGGAGTGCTTGTAACAGTGGAAAAACTGGTAAGCACTGAATTTATCCGCCGCCACGCCCATCTTGTCAAATTGCCGGCCTACATGGTCAAATCAGTCTCGGAAGTGCCCATGGGGGCTCATCCTGGTGGGGTATGGCACCAGGGCATGGAAGGCTTTGAATCATACGGCGAAGATTATAAATTTATGACCGAATTTAACAAGGCCTGCAAGGATGCCGGGCAACTCGATGAGTGGATCGACTCCTGGGTCCTTAAATGCCCGTCTTTTGAGGACTACACCGAAAAGCTGGGCGCCGAACGCATACTCAGCCTTAAAGGAAGCACACAAAAAGACGCCTGGCGCTATCAATTGGCCGAAGTACGGGATCAAATATCAGAAGACCCGGCTGCTGCGGGCACTACCGAGCAAATGGTGGTAATTGCCGCACGGCTGATTCAGGAGCGGATTTTTGAGGCCGGCCACTGCACAATGCTTGCAGGCGCTGGCACCGCCAACCTGGCTGCGTGGCTGGCCAAGTACCAGCTGCAAAAGCAGGGACGTCTTGTAGAGCTGATGGTGGAACTGGGCTACTTTGGCAATTCGCCCAGACCGGCCGAGCCTTTTCTGCTAAATTTCGGCAACTTTGCCACGTGCAAGATTCTCACAGAGACCACAGACACCCTTGGAGTATTTACCTGCGGCGCAAACAACCGGTGTCTGGGAGTGCTGGGAGCAGCCCAGATCGACCGGTTCGGCAACATAAACTCGAGCTGGATCACGGAAAACATTTATGTTACCGGCTCTGGCGGTGCCAATGACGTGGCCACCGGCGCCTGCGAAACCATGATGATCATTCGGCAGTCCCGCCGGCGTTTTCTGGAAAAAGTGCCTTTTATCACTGCACCCGGCAGCAGGATACGCACTTTGGTTTCACACATGGGAGTTTTTGAAAAACTCGGGGCAGACGAGACCTTTACATTAACCCGGGTCTTTGCAGATACCAACGGAGCTGATGTGGATGAAACAGTTAAAGAGATTCAGGATAACTGCGGCTGGCGGTTAAAAACAGCAGACAAATTACAGGTGATCAATCCGCCTGAACCAGACGAACTGCGGCTTTTGCGTATCTTTGATCCGAACAGGTATTATTTGAAATGATTGGGAGGCATCCCCGCGATTCGATCCGCAAGGTGGCCCACGGCAATTGCATAGTTGACCGAGCGGTTCCAGCGCATGATGGCCCGGAAATTGTCATAGACCAGAAACGCCGGACCGTCGTTTCCCTGGGGCAGAACTATTGAGCCTTCCATGCCGGCTCCCGGCAAAGGCGAGCCGTCTTCCCTTCTTACTCCGAGTTCAGCCCATTTTTCTACGGGTTTTTTAATATCAAGGGAGGCAAGCTCCCGGTCAAAGTCCTTGGGCAGGGTTACCTGTCTGCCCCAGCGCTCACCTCTCTGCCAGCCAATTTTTGAAAGAAAATTGGCTGCAGAGGCAAAGGCATCAGGCAGGCTTTCCCAGATATCCTTGCGACCGTTTCCCGTAAAATCCACGGCATATTCGGTAAAAGTAGAGGGGAGAAACTGCATGTGCCCCATTGCCCCGGCCCAGGAGCCCTTCATTTCATCCGGAGCCACATGGCCGTCTTCGACTATCTGCAAAGCCTCAAAAAGCTGTGCCCTGAAAAAGCCGGAGCGTCTCTTGTCATATGCCAGGGTTGCAAGGGCTTCGATTACCTGAAAGCCGCCCATATAATCACCAAAATTTGTCTCCAGCCCCCAGAATGCGATAATATAACGGGGCGGCACGCCGTATTCGGCATAAATTTCATTTAAAAGAACCCTGTGTTTTTCAAACAGTTGCCTTCCGCGCTTTACTCTTTTCTCATCCACGCGCCTGTTTATATAAGCATGAAAAGGCAGTATAAACTCGTCCTGGCTTCGGTCAAGTTCGATTATCCGCTTTCGTGGTGAGATATCGCCCAGAGCCGCCTCTAAAGTCTTATCAGATATACCCTTTTGCCGCGCCTCTTTGCGCAAAGACGCAAGCCAGTCATCGAAAGCCTGATCAGAAACCGTGGATTTCTGCACAGGCTGTTCAGTATTTCTTTCGCCCCGCGCCTTGTCCTGAAACGGTGCAACCAGCAATGCAAGCATTACCGCGATTGCCGCAAAAATTCCCGTGCGCCTGAATGCGCTGCCTGTATTAATCTTCAAATTTTTTTATTCAGTCCTTATCGCCCTTTTAAGGCGTTGATTGTTGTGTCTGAGCTTTGTTCATTCCAGTTGCCAAGAAAAAACGAATATCCATTCGCTTAACAAACAAAATAACAGCAGATGCATATAGGCGCAAGCCAAAGTTGAA
>CAZVFQ010000174.1:0-3934 GCA_964626455.1 uncultured Desulfobacteraceae bacterium
GAAATTTTAGCGAAGGCATTTGCTGAATCCCGAAAACGGTCAGGAGCGAAAAAACTGCCCCCGGCCTTGGGCTTCCTTCCTGTAAAAACCTCAAATGAGGTTAGAAGCTTTTTACTTTGCCGTCAGATTTGATTATCCGGAAAAGCACCTTATTTTTAGGTGAGAAATTCAAACGGATTAAGGAGAAAATCGGTGAACAAAAATATTTGGTTCTATGTCCCGGCGGTGCTGGCTTTGTTGATGCTTATTGCCGCGGGCACTGCATTTACGCAAGAAAAGGAGATGCGGGAAATGACGGACTTAAAAGACAATGCCTCCCATGAACTGGCAACATTTGCAGGAGGCTGTTTCTGGTGCATGGTTCCGCCTTTTGAAAACAAGGACGGAATAATAGATATCGTATCCGGGTATGCGGGCGGGGAATCTGAAAACCCGTCTTACAGAGACGTGGCCTCAGGGATGACAGATCACGTGGAGGCGGTACAGATTACCTTTGATCCGGAGGTTATCGATTACAAACAGCTGCTTGAAATTTACTGGCCGCAGATCGACCCGACTGATGACGGAGGATCATTCGTGGACCGGGGCTCTCACTACCGGCCGATAATTTTTTATCACAATGACATACAGAAACAAAAAGCCCTTGCTTCAAAACAGGATCTTGAGAAATCCGGCAGGTTTTCAAAGCCGGTCAAAACGGAAATCCGCGCCTTTACCACTTTTTATCCCGCAGAGGATTATCACCAGGATTTTCACGTAAAGAATCCTGACAGATATAAGACTTATCGCCGTCATTCCGGGCGGGATCAGTTTATTGAGCGGCACTGGAATGATGAGGCAAAAAGCTTTAAAAGGCCGTCGGACGGGGAGCTAAAAAAGAGTCTTTCCCCCCTGCAGTTTACTGTAACCCGCAAAAACGGCACTGAGCCGGCCTTTGACAACGAGTACTGGGACAACAAAGAAGACGGCATATATGTGGATATTATATCCGGGGAGCCGCTTTTTTCATCCACGGACAAGTTTGATTCCGGCACCGGCTGGCCGAGTTTTACCAGGCCGATCAAGCCGGACGCCCTTGTTGAAAAAAAAGATCGCTCCCTGTTATTTATGACGCGGACGGAAGTAAGAAGCCGGATTGCCGATTCCCACCTGGGACATGTATTTGACGACGGACCTGCGCCAACGGGCCTGAGATACTGCATTAATTCGGCTGCCCTGCGGTTTGTTCCGGCAAAGGACCTTAAAAAGGAAGGCTACGGAGAATACGCTAAACTTTTTGAATAAGCCTTATTTTTAAACCGGTATTTCTGTTCGGCTCAATTGCGCACGCAGTTCATAGTGCCGGCACAGCCTGGCCAATGCCAGGGCGGCACGGCTTGACGAGGCAAATGCCGCATATCCCGCCCGGCCGAAGGCCGCCCGCATCTCGGCCCCATCTGCGGCAAGCCCGGGATCGCCTCCTTCGGAGTCAACGACCAGGACAACCGGCTTTTTGCCCTGCCTGTTTTTAAAAATATTTATGGTTTCTTCTGTGAGGTCAGGGCGCTCCTGGGTATGAAACGCTTTGCGCGCAATTAGCCGGTCGGCTATGATGATGCCGATTCTTTGTTCTGATTCTGCCATATCGATTAGGTTTTCAAGGCATTGCAAATCGTTGAAGACCTGCCAGAAATCCAGGGGATTGCCTGCAATGGAGCCGGCGGCAGGTACGATTTCTTTTAAACGCTGCATTGTAGGTTCGCTCAACTCAGGAACAGAAAGTCCGGCCCGTGTAAAGGTGTCTCCGTATGTTACCCCTGTGCCGCCGCCTCCGCTGAGAATAAAAACACCGTCAGAGGAGGGTTTGCTTATAAAGGCAAATGCCATGAGCGCATCCACCCATTCATTCATGGTGTGCACCTGGATCATGTTTGCCTGGCTGAGGACCGCATCCCAAACTGCGGAACTGCCTGCCATAGCTCCTGTGTGGGAGGCGGCAGTACGGGAGCCGGCCTCGGTTTTACCGCCCTTGAGAATGACAATGGGTTTACAAAGTCCAGTTTCACGCGCAAGCTCCACGAGCCTGCTTCCGTCTGCGATACCTTCCAGGTAGAGCCCTATAACCTTTATCAATGGGTCTTTGCCAAATGCCTCGAGAAAATCAAGGGTGTCTATGACGCTGCCGTTTCCCACGCTCACTGCTTTTTCCACGCCAAGACCAAGGGATGCGCTATACTCTGTTAATCGCTGAGTCATGCCGCCCGACTGGGAAATTATGCCCAGCGGCCCTGAAATCCCTGGTACTGCACCCCAGGCTGTCAGGCGCGCAGCAGGCCGGTACGGTCCCATGCAGTTCGGCCCGATCACCAGGACGCCGTGCTGCCTGCACGCGGATACGAGTTGATCGGAAAGCTTTTGTGCTTCCGGATTTTCCAGTTCGTCAAAACCGGCTGTTAAAAGGTGTACGTGGTGCGCCCCATTTCGGGCGCATTCTTCTATTAATTCCGGAACTTTCGGGGCGCCCACGGCAATCATGACAAGATCCGGTGTTTCAGGAAGTGAGGCCAGATCCGGCCATGCCTTCACGCCGAGTATATCGTCTGCCTTGGCGTTAACGGGGTAAAGCCGGCCGGAATAGCCCGCATCAAGATATCTGCGCAAAAAGCTGAGCCCTCCCAGCCGCTGGCTTGAACGGGAAACACCTATAAGGGCGATACTTTTTGGATTAAAGAACTTTTCCATGTCCGCAGGGGTCAAATCCATGGGTTTTCTGCCTCCTTTCAGCCGCAGTTGTGGGGCGTTTCTTTTTAATTTCTACAAATAGCAGCCGGACTCGCTAAAATCAATTCCTTGATTTGCTTTACCTCATTTTGACCAGCTGGTATAAAATCAGATTTGGAAAAGCCGTTTAAAGTGCGCAAAGGATCTTACAGGGAGCTAATGGAAAAGCAGTACCAATAAAGTGCTTTGTCTGAAAATATTTATCACTCTATACAGGAGGAAAATATGGGCGAGTTATGGTTTGGTTTAGAGGACAGGGTTTTCGTGGTAACAGGCGGCAGCCGGGGTATCGGTCTGGAGACAGCCCGCGGGCTTTTAAAACAGAAAGCCAAGGTTGTTATCTGTGCCAGAAAGCAGGAAGGACTTGACAATGCGGCTAAAGAGCTTCAGGGCGGTGATTCGCTTTTAGCTGTTCAGGCCCATGTTGCAAAAGAAGAAGATGTTAACCGCCTGTTTGACGCAGCAGTTGAGAAGTTCGGCAGGATTGATGTCCTGGTAAACAACGTGGGGATGAATTTGTCGGCCGGCGGGCTTGTTGAAACCGAGCTCGGCATGTGGCAGAAGATCATAGATTCCAATCTTACGGGCACATACCTTTGTTGCCGCAGGGCCGGAAAGATAATGGGCGGGCAGAAAGCCGGAAGCATCGTAAACGTCACATCCACCGCAGCCCACAGGGCTTCGCCGGGCATGAACATCTACGGTATTGCCAAGGCGGGCATAGAGATGATGACCAAAAACCTGGCTTCTGAACTTGCGCCTGCCAATATCCGGGTAAATGCAGTCGCCCCGACAATGGTGCGGACCGGTTTCAGCAAGCCCTTCTGGTCCAACAGCGAGATTTATGACATGGTTGTAAAAAACATCCCCCTGGCAAGGATTGCCGAGCCTGAAGATGTGGTCAGTGTGGTGCTTTTTCTTGCCTCTGACGGGGCATCGTTTATCACGGGACAGACAATACTGGTGGACGGCGGTTCAACAGTGATATGACAGGGCTGAAGCCGTGGTGAAAAACGAAAGGAACAGTTCTTCCCGGAGAAAATGAAAATTGCCGGCTCTCAGCGTTTGTAGCGGGAAGTTGGAACAAAAGAGCATCCATCCGAGCTTCAGCCATTTCGGGTCCCGGTAGTTGGCCAGTCCGATTTTCATGGCGCTATGCCCGGCGGCCGGCTGA
>CAZVFQ010000175.1:0-3896 GCA_964626455.1 uncultured Desulfobacteraceae bacterium
GTTTGGTTCCGATTTGTAAAAATGCCCTTTATATAATAAATGGCGGAGAGAGAGGGATTCGAACCCTCGGTGCCCTCTTCAGACACACACGCTTTCCAGGCGTGCACCTTCAGCCACTCGGTCATCTCTCCGCAGTTGCTTTTCCGTATCGGGAGGCCCTGATTTGAGTCTGCGTCCATGCCGTATATGCTCCCGATTCTATATATATTTATGCTTGCAGAACCTAATTTTTTAAATGATCTGCTGCTTATTGTCAATCTTATTCTTATGTTTCCGGCAATTGCCAGGCAATGATATCAAGGACCGAATATATTAACAACAGATTTGGCCCAAGATGATTTGAAGGTTTTGTATCCAAAACATCAGAAAAACAAATTGGCGAGCAATCCCGCACAGGGCGGAAAAATTAAAACCAGCCCAAGTCTTAAAATTGTAAACCTGTGCCCGATTATAGCCAGTTCAAACATGGTGGTTATGACCCCCCACATAGCCCAGCCGGTGACACAGGCCACAACCGTTCCCAGCCCCGCTCCTGCCTTATATATTGAGGAAATTATAGGGAAAGCTATATAAGGTCCGCCCGGGATCAAGGCCCCGCCTATACTCCCAATAAGAATACCTTTTAAGCCGGCTTCTTCGCCCAGCCAGTTTTGGATTAATTCAGGGGGAATTACCACCTGCATGAATCCGGCCATTATAAAAGCTATCAAAAGCAGCGGGGCTATATTAACAAAAGTTTTCCCGGTGATTTTAAAACCCTCAATATGGGAGCCGTCGCCTTTTCTGTAAGCATAAAAAACAGCCGCCGCAGCTGCGGCAATTAAAATGAGCAGGGCAATAATCAAGTTTTCTCACCTGTTTTTTGTATTTCTTGGAGCTGTTGCCTGACTTTGCAGACATAACCGCTGAAAAATGTATTTGCGATCACGCCCACTATAATTGGAAACAGCAGGGTTACAATAAATCTGACAAAAGTAACCTCGGGGCCGAGCAGGGCAAATTCCATGGGCAGCCTGCTTAGGCTCCACAGGTTTTTGGCAACCACAAAGGCCACGACCGTGCCCAGTTCAGCACCGGAAAGCAGAAAAGAAGCGGCAATCGGATAAAAAATATACGGCCCCCCGGGTATAAGGGCGCCTGCGGCGCCGCCCAGCAATATTCCCTTTATGCCGGAATCCTTACCAAGCCATTTGTTTATTGTTTCCCTGGAGACTGAGACCTGAATCATTCCCGCAAGAACAAAGGCAGCCGCTAGCAGTGGCGCTATCTCCAGCAGCATTTCACCTCCTGCCTTTAATCCGGGGATAATAATTTGCGGTCCCTGTTGAATAATTCCGATAACAGCCAGCAGTATTGTCACTGCTGACATTACAATAACGGTATTTCGCATTTATTCGTCTTCTCTTGTATATATTGTCATTGACAAGCCGGTCAATCCCGCCCGGCTGCTTGATTTAAGTTTTTATTATGCCTATCTTATCAGCTATGCTGTTGTAAAGTATATAACACTGTCTGCGGCAAACCGAAGACCTCGTGGAAAAAAGGGGAAACAGCAGGATAAAAGCAAAAAATTTGTATTGGCTTTATATCCTGCGTAATGATGATTAGGGTGCGGCAGAGTTCTGCCGCTGTAAGCGGAAACAAGAAAATCAGATGTCAGATCAGGGAGGAGAAAATGAAGCATATACATTACCTGGATGAGCCACCGGAAAAAATTACTGAAGCAGGTGCTCATGGCGCAGAGATACGCTGGGTTATCGGGGAAAAAGACGGTGCCCCCAATTTTTACATGCGTGTAATAAGCTTTGAACCCGGCGGTGCCAGCCCGCACCACAGCCATCCATGGGAGCACGAAACTTTTATTTTAAGCGGGCAGGGCACTCTTGAGGTTGACGATAAAACAGTAGAGCTTGCCCCCGGCGACGTTGCCTATGTGCCTCCGAATGCCACACACTGCTTTCGGGCAACAGGACCAATGGTTATACTTTGCATGATTCCAAGGGTGTAAAACAAACGATTGAAATTATAATGCAAGGCATCAAATTTTAGATTATTTTGGACAGCAATAAAATCAGAAGTTATGTTTTTATAGGCAATTTGAAGGCCTTGAAAGCAAATGCAGGGGCCTATGGTTATGGATTACAGAGAGGAAAAAGACGCTCTGGGTAAACGGAAAGTCCCGGCCGATGCCTACTACGGCATACAGACCGTACGGGCGATGGAGAATTTTCAGGTTGCCGGGATCAGCATTGCTTACTTTACCACCTGATCGAAGCCATTGCCTGCGTGAAAAAAGCCGCGGCCATGGCCAACATGGAGATTGACCTGTTTTTCTGCCTTCTGATTTTTCCTGCCCTGGCATTTGAGCCTCCTTGTTTTTTTAATCCATAAAAAACTGTCAGTTGGGGCTGAGATTTAATGTAAGCAGCAGCGCCCATAGCATGTATCCGATTCCTTATGAATTCATTGTCATGTATGCTTAAAGCAAAAATTTAGTTTCTTCTTTAAAAATAATAATACACCGTCAATCTCAAATTATGGCCTACAGCCGGGAGATTGAAATCTGGCTCCGCTGGTCTTATTTTGAAGTTTAATATCACAAATCCCCAAAAAACAGGAGAGACTAAAATGAACATCAGAAAAATACTCTGGCCAACCGATTTTTCAAGCCGGGCAGAAGCCGCTCTTCCTTATGTACGATCTCTTTCCCGGCAATACGGTGCTGAAACTCACGTGCTTCATGTCATAGAAGATATATCGCATCACGAAGGCTGGTACGGAGAATTCGGAAAGGATCATATTGAAAGGTTAAAGGAGCAGCTTAAAGAACGCGCCTCAAAGCGCCTGGATCAGATATGCCGTGATCACCTTGAAGGATGTCCTCTTTTTATAAGGCACGTGGCCGTCGGAGATCCGGCACGGGAAATACTTGGTTTCATTGAAAGGCAACAGGTGGACGCAGTTATCATGGCGACAAAAGGAACTAAAAACGGGGGGTTTTTTGGAAGCGTGGCTGAACGGGTGGTTAAAAACTCACCTGTTCCGGTAACCACGATACCTTCCGGTTCACACGGTTTGACATTATAGATATCTGCACATAATTTATATTTTCTCCTTATTCCTTTCAGATGGCTCTGAAAATTTTCTATGCCGCTCATAAGGCGCGTTGATGAGAAATGGCGGCATGTGCACTGTATATGCCCGGACCGCGTCAAGCTTGAGAAAGGAGGCTTTTGTGAAAAGGTTTTTGATTGCGGCAAAAATTTTCGTGTTGGTGGTATTTGTTTTCGCCGGTTACCTGCCTGCCGATGATGCTCCGGGTTCCGAGGCTCCCGTTGTTGCAGGCCAGAAGGAGCCCGCAGGTAGACTCAAAATTCTTGAAAATGATACCATATTAGGCGGCCGTCCGGCAATGCCGGATCAATATCGCATCACCGAGCCGGATGGCGTGCAGGTGGAAAAGGTCGCAGGCAGCCTGGTGGTTCCCTGGGATATGGAATTTACCCGGGATGGAAAGCGTCTTTTTTTTACTGAGCGTCCCGGAAGGGTCCAATATATACAGTTTGAGGGCCAGACGTCCACATTGCACACGTGGATGAACCGGGAGACCTCAACCCTGCACTGGGGTGAAGGCGGGTTGATGGGGCTTGCGCTTCACCCTGATTTCGGATCGGGAAAAATGGATAAGTATGGCAAGCCGCTGGACTGGATTTATTTATCTGAAACATACGGGTCAAAGCAAAATCCAGCCAACAGGATTTTGCGGGTTCGCAAAATTAAGTCACAAAATGGTTCTGATATGGAAAAGGAAATCCTTATTGACCGGATACCGGCAGCATCTTATCATAACGGTTCGCGCCTTGCCTTTGGCCCGGACGGGATGCTTTACGCAACAA
>CAZVFQ010000176.1:0-3885 GCA_964626455.1 uncultured Desulfobacteraceae bacterium
TGTTTGGTGGGCCCACCAGGATTCGAACCTGGGACCGACCGGTTATGAGCCGGTGGCTCTTCCAGCTGAGCTATGGGCCCGGGATGCAACTTTGTTTAAAGGTTTAGCACCAGGGGATGCAAAGTGCCTTGTGTACCTGTCCCCGGATTTTTTGTCAAGCACATAATAATCTGTCCGGCAGTGTTTGCAGATTTAGGATTCAACGAAATATTTCAGCTTGCGGCTCCTTGTTGGATGCCGCAGCTTGCGAAGAGCCTTTGCCTCGATCTGACGAATGCGCTCGCGGGTTACGTCAAAGTCGTTGCCCACCTCTTCCAGCGTGTGATCTGATTTTTCTCCAATACCAAACCGCATGCGAAGGACCTTTTCCTCGCGGGGTGTTAAAGTTGCAAGCACCTTACGCGTCTGCTCGGACAGATTCAGATTTATTGCAGCCTCGGACGGTGACATAAACGTCTTGTCCTCTATAAAATCGCCAAGGTGGCTGTCGTCTTCCTCTCCTATGGGAGTTTCAAGGGAAATCGGCTCACGTGCTATGCGAAGCACCTTTCGCACCTTATCTATGGGCACTTCCATTTTTTCAGCAATTTCCTCAGGGCTGGGCTCTCTTCCCATCTCCTGTACCAGATACCTTGAAGTGCGGATCAGCTTGTTTATGGTCTCTATCATGTGAACCGGAATCCGTATGGTGCGGGCCTGGTCAGCAATAGCCCGTGTTATGGCCTGGCGTATCCACCATGTGGCATAAGTTGAAAACTTGTAGCCGCGCCTGTACTCGAATTTGTCCACCGCCTTCATAAGGCCGATGTTGCCCTCCTGGATCAGATCCAGAAACTGCAGGCCCCGGTTGGTGTATTTCTTTGCAATGCTTACCACCAGGCGCAGATTGGCCTGCACGAGTTCGCCCTTGGCGTCTTTTGCCCGCTGATGACCTTCTTCTATGCGCGCCATGATCCGCTTCAGGATTCGTGCCGAGGCCTTGATCTCACGCTCCCGCAATTCTATCTGGGTATGAAGTTTTTTCATATCCTCAAAAAGACGCGCTACCTCATCTTTTCCGTATCGCGAACATGAGCACCCCCACACTACAAAGCCCTTTTCCTTTTCAAGGCGCTCGCGCACCTCTGTTACAGGGACTTCAAAAGCCGCCGCACACTCACAGAAAACCTTGTTGGTGGTGTCAAACCACTCCACCTGTTCTGCTATCTTGCGCTCAATTTCTTCTATTACATCACTTTCCAGACGCCAATCCTTGAAAAGCTCAAATATTTTGCGGTTGCGCCTGCGTATGGAACGTGTGACTCTTCGCTGCTCATCTGAATCCATGGATTCATTAAACAGCCGTTCGCGGAGCTGATGGTTTTCCGCATCAATGTCTTTGATCGTATCAATTGTTTCCAGGAATTTTTCTATCTGAAGCGACTCATCTACAATTGTATCGCCTTCGTCAATGTCGCGAAGAACGTGCTTGGGCCTTAATGTGCCGGCAGCAATCTGATCGCCGAGGTTAATAATGCTGTCCACACCCAGTGTGGTCTCGAGCATGGCCTTTAACACATCCTGCTCGCCTGCCTCGATTTTCTTTGCGATCTCTATTTCGCCTTCGCGGGAAAGCAGGGTGACCATTCCCATTTCCCGCAAATACATCTTGACCGGATCGTTTACTGCGCGAAACTGTGCTGATTCATCTATTTCCGCGGTTTCGCTGAGCCCTTCTTCATCACCGTCCTTCTTGGTTTCAGAGGAAAACTTCTTCTTTCTTTTTTCAACCACCTCGATATCCAGATCGTCAAACCACATCAGCGTCTCGTCGATCTGCTCAGGGGACATCATTTCTTCGGGAAGCACCTCGCTGATCTGGTCATAAGTAAGATAACCCTGTTCCTTGCCCTTTGAGATCAGTTCATTGAATTTTTCTTTCTGAACTTTTTTGGCTTCGTCCCCCTTGCTTGCGGATCGTTTCGCCATAGACCGATAGCCTCCTGCTATTGTTTTTATTTTACGGCACGCCGGCCGCCGCAGTATTACTTCCTGCCGGCAGCCTGTCTCTGCTTTTCGCTCAAAAGTTTCATCAACAGTTTTTGATCATTTTTCTGCTCTGCTGCACGTATCTGATTCAGCAAATCATTTTTCCTTCGCTGCTTGCACTGTACAAACTGGGAAAGCAGCAGTCGGCAGCTCTCCTGGCCCCAGCCGGCATCTTCCATCATCAGGGATGCAAGCATTTGCCGCTGCTGTTCATCCTTGACATGGCTGAGCAGGCCGGAAACCCTTGCTGTATCTTGCTTAAGCACGCGGCATACAAGTTCTCCAAGCTCCTTAAGCCGCAAATCCTCAAAATATTCCAGAATATTGCGCGACTCAACCTCGGCAATACTTTCCGGATTCTGAATCATCATTGCGACCACCTGAACCTCAAGCCTGTCCGGCGCTATCTGCTTATCGGAAGGCGTCTTGTCCCTGCCGTTTTTCTCCGGGGGTTTTAAGCCTCTGCCGCCCGGCTTGCGGGCTGAAAGCCTGCTTGTATTTTCACGGACCTTTTCGAGTACAACCGCCTCATCCACTCCCAGGCTTTCTGCCAGGTGGCGTACATAAACCGAGCGGGCCACTGAATCGCTTATTTCAGCAAGCACCGGCGCGATTTCCCCTATGACGCGAACCTTTCCCTCCACTGTAAGACCGTATGCCTCAATTGCATTGTCTATTAAAAATGCAAACAGGCTCGGCGCATTGCCGGCAAGCCTTTCAAAGGCTTCAGTGCCATATTCAAACAAGTATGAATCCGGATCATGCCCCTTGGGAAGAAGGACTACGGCCGCTTCCATTGATTCTTCCAGAAATGCCCCTATTGTACGTTTTGAGGCGTTTATCCCGGCCTCATCGGAATCAAAGACCAGATAGGCCCTTTTATCTCCGGAGCCGGCCGCCCGGCTAAGTCTTCGGATATGATCGCGGGTCAGGGCAGTTCCCAGCGTTGCCACTGAATTTTTCAGGCCGTGCTGGTGCATTACCAGCAAATCAAAATACCCTTCCACTATAAAAACGCAGCCCCTGCTACGGCATTGATCTCTTGCGGCGTGAAGGCCATAAAGGGTACTGCTTTTGTGATAAACAGGAGTTTCAGGGGAATTCAAATACTTGGGCTTTGAATCATCCATAACCCGGCCGCCAAAGGCCACCACCTGGCCGGTAAGATCCGCTATCGGAAACATAATCCTGTTTCTAAACCGGTCATAATAGCCCTGTTGCTTTTTCGGAACTATGAGGCCCGCCTTTTCCGCCAGCTCCAGAGGAACTTTTGCTTTTCTCACAAACCGGATCAGGTTATCCCAGCCTTCAGGTGCAAAGCCGAGATTAAACTGCTCTATAATAGTTCTGTCCATTCCCCGATTTTTCAGATACTGCCGGGCCTGTCCGCCTCTTGGGTCTTTTAACAGGATATCCTGGTAAAACTGCATGGTTTTTCGGTTCAGGGCAAGCAGTTTTTCCCGTTCCGAAGCCTTCCTTTTTTCCTCGGGGCTCATATCTTTTTCAGGCAGGGTGATACCGTACTGCCTGGCCACGGCCTGTACTGCCTCAGGAAAACTGACCCCGTCGTAGCGCATCAGGAAATTAAATACATCGCCTCCAGCGCCGCAGCCGAAGCAGTGAAATATCTGCTTGCCCGGGCTGACAGTAAAGGAAGGGGTTTTTTCGGCATGAAACGGACATAACCCTACAAAGTCCTTGCCCGCCTTTTTGAGAAATACCCTTGCGGAGACCATATCAACGATATCTGCAGCGTTCCGGATTTCGGCAAGCTTGTCATCCGATATATACAAGGCCAATCCGCGCACTCCTTAAATAATGGGCATCTGTATATTTAAAACATCCCGGCAGGAAGGG
>CAZVFQ010000177.1:0-3736 GCA_964626455.1 uncultured Desulfobacteraceae bacterium
ACAGCGGACACAATACCTAAGGCAGACTCCGACGGCCTGCTTGATATCCGCTGGATGGGTCTGCCCCTGGAATCTGCCGGAGCCTACGGTTTCCGCTGGAATCCAGATGATGACACCAAAATGGAGCTGGGTTCCGGCAACGGATCTCCGGTGCAGGACGAGATGAAGAGATGTCTGCTTAAAAATGCAGACGCAACCCGTGACGATGCGGTGGGCGATGCAGGATACTTGGATGCTGACGACAGTACCCTGCTGGATGATGGTTCAGATGCCTCTAGTTACATAGACGGCAGCAATGATCACCAGGTGGGGGTGGAGACCCCGGCTTGCTACACGGCGATAAATGTAGACCACAGAGGCCATTTTTACTTTTGGATGAGCGAAAATCCATTGCCCGGTCTCTCCCTGGATCCGGCGTTTTTTGTTGGCGGCGGCGGTGCTGCCAGGGATTACCGGTACATGGGTGCATATCAGGGTGTGCTTTATGACCACTCACAGTCAGCATATATTGACACAACAGGAAATAAATCAGATCAGGACGGGGCTGGGAACGGCATAGATACAGGCAATGACTGGCTGGGATCAGTCTCTGGCTTTTTGCCATTAACTGACGAAACAAGAGCAGAGTTTCGTACACTATGCGAAAACATCGGCGGCCAGGGCGTTTTTTGGCAGCAGGATTACTGGCTGTATCGGCTGATGCAGCTTCTCTATTTAACGGATGGACCTGTGCGTAGCTCTGGCAATCCGTTTAATAGCCAGGCCAATATCCCCGGACATACTGAGGAAAGTGGCTTTGATTATGCGTATGTGCAAAAGTCTGGATTTACAAACTCGCTTGGCAACGCATCCGGTTCTATTGAGGGCGACCTGGGCAGTGGCGGAACCGGAAAAATTGCAAACTCCTTCAGAGGAATTGAGAACTACTTTGGATCGATCTGGAAATTTGTAGATGGCATAAACATTAACGACTGGCTTATTTGGGCGTGTCAGAATCCGTCCAATTTTGATGATGATACAACGACAAACTATAGCCAGATTGTAGATCAGTTCGGCAATCCGGTTAAATTGCCGGAGAGCAATGATTATCAAAAATATTTGTGGGCCGGAACGCTCTTCCCGTCTGCTCTGAGAGGAGGATCATCCACATATATAACTGATTACTTTTATCAAAGCTCCGGTTGGCGGGTGGTTCGCTTTGGGGGCTTTTTGAACTATGGCTCGAAGGCCGGGGTCTCGTATCTCTCTGTGAGCCATTCCTCGACGAGCGATAACTCGGGTATCGGTTCCCGCGTGGCCGCTTGATTTTTATAAACTTAACACCAATAAGGAACAGTGACTGTGGAGCACAAAGAAATACATAGCTTTTCGGATTTTGCGCAAAACAAAACCCTGGAAGGTGAGAAGGTAAGTATTTCTCATGTATTAAATAGAGAGATCATTATTTTTGACTACCAAGTTAAATCCAGCATGGTCCAAAACTGTGACAGCTACCTCACAATTCAATTTTCGTTTATAGAAAGTCAGGATGTGAATATTCTCTTTACAGCATCCGCAGTGCTCATAGATCAACTCAAAAGCTACGAAGATTATCTCCCGTTTCGAACAATAGTGAAGAAAATTAAAAACTACTACACATTTTCTTGAATGTCTCTCTTTGGCTTTGGCACGGTACGCGGTGGTTGGTCTCCGGTTGGCGGGTGGTTCACTTTGGGGGCAATTTGAACAATGGCTCGAAAGCCGGGGTCTCGTATCTCAATGTGAACAATTCCTCGACGAACGATAACTCGAATATCGGTTCCCGCGTAGCCAATTATGCATCATGCAAAAAAAATTTCCGTGCCTTGGCCTTGCCACTTGGCAAAACACAGAACAGTCCTCATTACGTGTAAGTAGGTCGCCCGAAAGCTCGGAGGATGCATAAGCAAAAAAAACTATGAAGCGATATAACAATCTATTCCCACTTATTGTAGATAAGGAAAATATAGCCTTGGCCCACAAAAATGCACAAAAAGGCAAAAGGCATTATCCAGCGGTGATTCGGGTCAATAACAATCCTCATTGGTACTTGGAGCGCTTGCATGATCTCATGGCCAGCAAGGAATACCAAACATCTCCGTACTACAAGTTTCTCAAGCAAGGCCCGAATAAGGATCGCTGGATATACAAGCTGCCATATTTTCCGGACCGGATTGCCCATCACTGCATTGTCCAGATCTTAGAGCCCATCTGGACCAGGGTATTTATCCGCGATACCTATTCGGCGCTCAAAGGAAGAGGTATACATGACGGTGTACGCAGGATGAAAAAGTTCTTAACTGACAAGAAAAACTCTATGTATTGTCTCAAGATGGATATACATAAGTTTTATCCGTCAATAGACAATGCAATCATGAAGCAGATATTGGCCATGAAGATCAAGTGCCAAAGCACCATGTGGCTGCTATCGGAAATCATAGACAGTGGTCGTGGCTTGCCGATTGGAAACTATTTGAGTCAGTACTTCGGAAATCTTTATCTGGCCTATTTTGATCATTGGGTTAAAGAAAAGCTGCAATGCAAGTTTTATTCCAGATATTGTGACGACATTGTCTTGCTTCACCATTCAAAGAAATGGTTACATGAAGCCAAAAAACGGATTGCGGATTATCTTGAAAGAGAGCTCAATCTTCATATTAAATCAAATTGGAGGGTTTTTCCAGCATTTAAGTGTGGTATTGATTATTTAGGGTATGTCTTTTTGGACACGCACATTCGGGTACGAAAAGACATTGTGAAGAGATTTAAATTCAAGGTGAGAGAGATAAAGAAAAATTATATGTATATGCCTGCAACAAAGATAGTGAATACGCTCATGAGCTATTACGGATGGCTAAAACAGGCAGACGCCTATAATCTATGGAGCGCACATGTGGATAATACAGTTCGAGGCATAGTATCATATGTATGCTATATGAATAAAACAAGAAACCCATTGCGAGGAATAGCATGGTAGAATCTAAGAATACTCCACAGCTACAAAAACTCCAGGGCAGTTGGATTATTCCATGCTGCGTGCAAGAAGTGCAAAAAGAAGACGATGAAGGCAGTCTGGAAACCTTTTATCAGTACCGAGAGGTACGAAGCGGGGCAAAGAAGCCCAGCCTTACAGAAGCGCAGCAGGTAGTGTGGAGATATCTGCAAGAGTGTCTGCACGAGCATATTTACCCGGAGTACGACCAGGGGAGTCAATCGTCTATTCAGGGCATGGGCCAAGATGCTGAGGTAACGATCCGGGAAGTTCGGGATGATCAAAAGCTTGAAAGTCCGCAATATACAGAACAAGAGGCCGCTGCCATAGAAACTCAGATGAAAGAAATCATTACAGAGTGCCGGGCGGTAAAAAATTGGATAAATGATTGCCTGGGATATTACTACGGCAAAAAAGCAGACATCTTTGCTGCGTCCAGCATTGATGATTTGATGCTTGTAACATGGGATTTTGCCCAGAATGTGACTAAACCAGAGAGCTTGAAGACGCTCAGTGAAATTCGGGAGATGTTTAGCTGATGGATTGCACACACAGCATAAAGCTTGGCGGTCCGGTCCCTTGTCCTGAGTGCGGCAGGCTGAATCCTGCTGGTCGTGAGTGTGGGTTTTGCAGGGATACAAAGCCCACCGTTGCCCCACGGCGGCTGCACGACAGAGTTTATCTTATACAGCTTGGATGGGCGATAGAAAAGCATCTGCACCCCGG
>CAZVFQ010000178.1:0-3586 GCA_964626455.1 uncultured Desulfobacteraceae bacterium
AATATTAACCGATATTACAAAGCAAAAACAGTTAGAACGGGATCTGATAAAGGAAAAAGAGCAATACCGGCTGGAGAGGAATTTTCTGGACAATGTTTTCGAAAATTCCGCGGATGCGATCGTCATTGTGGACGAACACGGCAGGTTTATCCGGGGCAACAGTAATGCGGCTAAAATGTTTGGATACAGCATAGAGGAAATGAAAGGCAGAAAAGCCTTTGACTTATATACCGACCGCCATGAAATGAAAGAAATGCTTACGCTTCTAAGAAAGCAGGAATATGTTCAAAACTACCAGATCAATTTTACCCGTAAAGACGGCAGCTCAATTCCGTGTGCTGTTTCCATCAGCTTGTTATACAGTGAAAATAACGAGAAAATAGGAAGCTTAAGCATTATCCGCGATCTGTCTGAATGGAAACTGGTGGAGGAGAGCCTCAAGTACCTGAGCTTTCATGATTCACTTACAGGAGTATATAACAGGGCCTTTTTTGAGGAGGAAATGGAGCGTCTGGCAAAAGGCAGGCACCTTCCGTTAGGCTTGATTATTTGCGATATAGACGGCTTAAAATTGATAAATGATACATTTGGGCACCAAAAGGGAGATGAGTTTATTAAAGAAGCGGCAGAAATTTTTAAAAGATCATTTCGCTCCAGCGATATCATAGCGCGAATAGGAGGAGATGAATTTGCTGTTTTGTTGCCCGATAGCAGTGCAGAGGTGATCAAAGATTGTATCCGAAGAATCAGAAAAGAGATAGAAAGCTATAATGCTCAAGCGATGGGCCAGGAAAGCTTATCAATATCCATCGGTTATGCCATAGGAAGCCAGTTTCCTTTGGATTTGCGAAGCCTTTTCAAGGAAGCCGATGATAATATGTATAGGGAAAAGGCCCAAAAACATTGAACCGATCCTTTCCCGAAAACGAATTTCGTTATAATTTTTTTGTTAATCATAACAGGGGGGCAACAGACGGCGGAAAGAAAACGAAACTTTTGCACCTTTGGCAGAAAAAGTGGATAATCCAGGCAACAGACTCGAAGTATCAATGTGGCTTGACAAAAACGACATGTCTGAAAAAATGAAAACAGCATTTGCTCATTCATGGCCGTTTTTACAGGTGCAAAAGACCGGCTGTATAAATCCAAAACCCGCAAGGGGTAGCTATGGCAGATGAAACAAATATTCTGGAAGTAAACTCTCATATTGCAACCATAACTTTTTATGGCAGACTATTCCAAGGCGCAAATCGGACTTACAGAGCTCAATCTATGCATCATATCGGGCTGGGGGGTCCAGCGACTGATGAGAGTTGAACGTCAAGGAAGCCTGATTGCCGGCTCTTCTAAAGACGCGGCAGAGGGTTTTACCGCATTTCTGGAAAAACGTCAGCCCGTATTTAAGGGCGAATAGGCAGAACCGATTATGAACACTGATGCTGCAATCCTGGTGGCAGAGGATGTTAAATCCAGCAGAGTCGCCCTGGTCAGGATGCTCTCAAAACTTGGATTTTCGGAGGTTTACGAAGCCAGCACCGGAAAACAGACTCTTGATCGTCTTGAAAACACCAAGATTGACTTGGTACTGCTCGATGTAATGATGCCGGAGATGGACGGATATCAGGTTTTAAAAACCATGAAAACCGACGTCAATCTACGGCAAATTCCGGTAATAATGATCACGGCGGTGGACGCCATGGAAAGCGCCGTGACTTGCATTAAAAGCGGCGCAGAAGACTACCTCACCAAACCCTTTAATCCCGTAATGCTGCGTGCAAGGATCTTTGCCAGCCTGGAGAAAAAACGGCTTCAGGATATTGAAAAAGAATATCTCAAAATGTATGACTCGGCAACCGGCCTGCCCAATCAGCGTTATTTTCTGCAGCGCTTAAGAGAAAAGATCTACAGAAGCGACCGCCAGTCTTCCTTGTTTGCCGTGCTTTGCGTGCAGATCGGCAAGTACAGAATGATATTTGAGTCCCTGGGCCGCAAAGCGGCAAACCAATACCTGGAAAACAGGGCCGGACAGCTTAAAAGTCTCCTTCCGGACGATGCCCTGCTTGCCAGAACAGGGGAGCAAACCCTTGCTGTCCTTCTTTTTGACCTTCCGTCTTCGGCCAAGGGAAACGCGACAGCCATAAGTATTTATGAAGCCCTCAGCTCTCCTGTGAACCTTGCAGGCCATGAAATTACAGGCAGAGTGAATGTAGGGGTAGTATACAACAAACCGCCTTACAAGAGTGCGGAAATCATGTTCCGCCATTCCAGTCTGGCAGCTAGCCGGGCCGGGTTGAGGGGCGGGTTTAAAATTTTTGACGACACACTGCACCAGGAGGCCATGCGCAGACTGGCCCTGGAGCCGGATCTTCACCGGGCTTTAAACAACCACCAGTTCCTTGTTTACTATCAGCCGATCGTCTATATAGGAAGCGGAAATGTGGCAGGCTATGAGGCCTTGGTAAGATGGATACACCCGGAGAAAGGAATGATAATGCCGGACGGATTTATATCCATTGCAGAAGATACCGGCCTGATTATTCCGCTGGGCAACTGGATTCTATACGAAGTATGCCGCCAAGCGGCTAAATGGGAAAAAAAAGCGGGCAAAACAAATAATTTTACAATAAGCGTCAATATATCCGCTCATCAGTTTGCAGATCCGAATTTTCTTTCCGTGCTCCAGGGTGTGCTTGAAAAAACAGGTGCAAGCAGCCAGCATATATGCCTGGAACTCACTGAAACCTCCCTTATTGAAAATGCGCCACGGCTCACGGAAATTTTAAATGAACTGGCACGCATAAATGTACGCACATCTCTTGATGATTTCGGAAAAGGCTATTGTTCTTTAAACTATCTTAATCAGTTCCCTTTTGATACCCTTAAAATAGACAAATCGTTTATCCACGGTATATATGAGACCCGGCGCAACCAGGCCATTGTAGGAAGCATAATAGAACTAGCCCATAGGCTGGGAATGAACGTGATTGCCGAGGGGCTGGAAGAACGCCGTGAGGTCGATACCGTGCAAAAAATGGGCTGTGAATACGGGCAGGGATGGTTCTACAGCGAACCATTGCCCGAAAAACAGGCAGAGAAACTTCTTTGGTAAGCGGAGCTTCGGTTTACTTTTCCTGATCCCCTACCTCACTATCTTATTCTGTGGAGACGCGCAATATAGAATCCCCCGTAACAACGGTTGACAAAAAACCGACAATCAGCAACGGAAACATGAGCATTACATAACTCAGCAGTGAAAACCCTGCAGTAATGTTTGACATCAAGCCGAAAAGAGCCATTTCAAAAACTCCACCCGCATCCCAAAGGGCCCAGTATCCAGGTACTGACGGAAGCATTATAAAAAATAGGTGTAATCTATTCAGCGTATCAGCACAAAAGCACCACTCTTGTACAAGAAAATCAGGTTTTCCCCGCTCGTTGGTTTTCTTTTTTAAACGGGCTGTTATTTAGCGTCTTTCGACTTCAACTGATTGGTAATCTGTGAAATCTTTACCTCTAAAAGACCTCCCGCTTCTGTCCTATAGCAATCAATTATCTTTTCTGAGAAAATTGCCTTTCGACGGTGTTT
>CAZVFQ010000179.1:0-3517 GCA_964626455.1 uncultured Desulfobacteraceae bacterium
CCCCCGACACGGGAGCGTGCCTCAAGCAGAACCAAAGATTCTGTCTTTGCAGACAGCAAAAAGGCCGCATAAATTCCGCTAAGACCGCCTCCAATAATAACGGTATCAATTTCTTCCGTATGCATACCTGCTTTAAGTCCTCATTTTTTCAAATCTCTATAAAACAGCCAGGTTTTTTCAACAAAAAATCCTCCTTGCGGGCAATGTTGTTTTGCCCAAAAAACAATAAAAACCCGCAACCAAGGAGGATATACCTATGCTAAGGCACGCCGGTCTCTTTAGTCAAGTGATTGCTTTGTGTGACCGGAAAAATTTCATGCGCTTGTATTCCATCATCAATCCGGCTGTATGGGTAAAATAGTGTTAAAATATTTGAATGAAAAATGCACTATGAGCACTGGATAAAGCTTGCAACCCGATTATTATATACGATATATAAAAAGATTGATCATATATTTAAAAAGTTAAAAAGGAGGTTGAAAATGACTACAAGAGAAACAGCAGCAAAAAAGCCTCTCTGGCTGCTGATCGAGGAAAAGATTCTTGAAGTCGAGCCCCAGAAGCTTTCAGGAGAAGACCTGGAATCAGCTATTCAGCGTATAGCCGGTGAACTCGACGATATGGGTTACAATGTTTCACGCCATGGCGGCAATATGATTAATTTGAGATTTGCAGTAAATAAGGCGCAAGAAGCGGGGAAGCCTTTTTTGAAGGATTTCAATGATGCGATTTCAGCCCTTATGCTGGAAGACGTGGCAGACCCGTATGCTGCCACTACCAATATTCTTAATCAATTAGCCGAGACATGGCCGGAGATTAAAAAATCAGAACGCAGGCGAAATATAATTGAAATTATTGAAACTACCAAACTAAATCTGCTCATAGACAAGGCAAAGGGCCTGGCGGCGGATGACGGTATCCGTTTGCTGGTAGAAGAGGGAGTGGATTTTCCGGTGATTACCGAAGTCCTGGAAATTACCGGGGAGAAGCTGAATCAGGTAAATGAGCAGATCAAGGCGGAAAAGGCAGAAAGGGCAAGAGCGGCCTCTTTGCTCGAAAATGTGGCCGACAGGACCGGTGAAGAAAAGGTCAGATACCTTTTTGATAATAATGTATCCGAAGAATTGATAATGGAAACGGCAGAAGTGGACAGCAGTATTCTTGAAGCTGTCAAAAAGGCCATGGAAGAGGAAATAAAGGAAAAACAGCGTCAGGCCGAAGAAGAGGCCGCACGGAAAAAGGCAGAAGCTGAAGGTCCTGCGCTGGAGGATATTCCTTCCGAGGAACTGCTCGAATATATTGAATCCATTCGTGAAATACTGGAATTCAGTGATCAGGAGAAGGAAATCAGGGTGATGTGTGAGCAAAGCGCCATTCCAAAGGCTCTTGTAGACATAGTTGTCTTTGAGCCTGAGAAACTAGATGAACTCGAAAAAAAGGCAGAGGGTTAGGTTTTATACCCGAGGACAAGGGGTTTTTGTTTAAAGCCGAGATTTTTTTACGCGGTTTCTGCCTTCTCTTTTAGCCCTGTACAGAGCCCTGTCCGCCCTTAGAAACAATTCTTGCACGCTTTCGGTTTCCTGCTGATAGGCTGCTGCACCGATGCTTACTGTAAGGAATATATATCTGCCTTCATATTTTACCGGGGTTTTCCCGGCTATTTGTCTCAGTCTTTCAGCCAGCAGCAGTGCATCCTCAATGCCGATATTAGGCAAAAGTATGCCGAATTCCTCGCCGCCGAGGCGGCCTGATAAATCCGCCTGGCGAAGCTGTTTATTCATGGTTATTGCAAACTGCTTCAATACGGCGTCTCCGGCAGCGTGCCCATAGGCGTCATTGATATTCTTAAAGTCGTCAATGTCTATCATCAACAGAGAAAACTCCCCGCCGTATCGACGTGCACGTTTTATCTCCAGGGCGGCTTTCTCCAAAAAATATCTCCGGTTCCACAGTCCGGTAAGCGCATCTGTGGTGGCCAGGGTTTTTAGCTTTTCCTCCGCATGCTTCTGCTCTGTAATGTCTCTGGCCCATTCAACAAAATACTCCACATTTCCGTCAGAGTCCAGTATGGGTATCACCCTGATATCAAGCCATATGCCGCCGGGCATTTCCACCTCTTTTTCTATGATTTTTTTTGATTCAAAAACTGATACCGGCAGGCAATCAGGACATATATGATCATATCCCCTATAAGTCAGGTGGCATTTAGTGCCAAGGATTCTTTGGTCTTCCGGAACAGCCGCAAAGCCTTTCCAGTTGCTGTAAACTATATTCATTTCCGAATCTTGTATCGAGATCATGTCCGGCACAAGGGCAAGCATTTTTTGAAACAGTTCTTCGTTTTTACGGAGTGCATTCTCAGTGTGTCTAAGGCCGGTTATATCCTGAACCATCCCTACAGAACGAATAACCGCCCCTGATTTGTCACATTCATGAAAGCATTTTTCATGGACATGACGGATTTCACCCGTGTTTTTGCAGACGATTCTATGCTCAATCTCATAGCCGCTATCTCCGCTGTCCAGCGAGTTCAGGTAGGCCTGATTTACCATGGCGCGGTCATCATGATGGACAAGATCAAGAAAGTCCCGGTAAGTGACCCCGAATTGCCCTGGATGCACTCCGAAAATACGATAAACCTCCTCTGAACATGTCAGGCGGTCGGAGGCCGTGTCAAGCTCCCAGCTTCCAATGTGTGCAATCTCCTGTGCGTTTTTAAGTAACTCCCTGTTTTTTTTTAACTCTTTTTCGGCCTGCTTGCGGGAGTCAATGTCGGTAACAAAACCCTGGTAATATAAAACCCCCTGTTTTGTGGCATTCAGGCGGCGGGCGTTGATTGATACCCAGAATACCTTACCGCTGCGTTTGACAAAGCGGCATTCATAGTTTTTCACTTCACCGTGCATATTCAGTATGTTTTTGAACTTTTCCCTGTCTCTGCGCTCGGCGTATACCTGTCCGGCAATATCAGTAACCGATGCTGTCATGTCCTGCGGGGATTCATAGCCGAGCATTAGGGCCATAGCTTTGTTTGCATATGAAAAACGCCCGCCGGCAGTGGATATGAATATGCCAATCGGGGCAGTTTCAAGAAAGTTCCTGTTCTCTTCAGGCCGGTCTTGCCATAGGAGGGCTTCAGGCCCCGGAGATTTTGAGTTTTGAAGCATTATAAACCTCTGCGGCAAAGTGGTTATTCATTGCATTTCTAAACTCTAATTCGGAATTCAATAAAATCAAAAAGTTTTACCTTGTTACGGAAAATTTTTTCCGGCAACATTTAGACATAAGTCCGACAGGGTCTTCTTTCAAAAGGTCCAAAATTCTGAACGCAGCCTCTGCAGCCGTGCCTTTCAGGATAAAGACAAACTCTTTTTATTGCAGGCCCTGCTCCTTGTGTTTAGCTGCAATGGCCTCTGCCAGATTGTTTAAGGCATCCAGGGTATCGGGTTTCGGCAGTCCTTTGCAAAGCACGGGATCTATTACTTCCACCTTGAGATTGCCGATCATGCCCGCCAGG
>CAZVFQ010000180.1:0-3469 GCA_964626455.1 uncultured Desulfobacteraceae bacterium
CGATTCTGGCCCAGTCACCTTCTGTTCTTGTCCTGGATGAGCCTTCAGCCAACCTCGATCCCGCAGCCACCGAGGAGCTTGCCGGCATTCTGGCGGACCTGAAGCAGCAGGGCATGACCCTGTTTATCGTGGATCACCGGCTCTACTGGTTAAACGATCTCGTCGACCGGGTCATTGTTCTGGAAAACGGTAGGATCTGCGAAACCGGCCCGTTTTCCATACTTGAAAAACGCACGGTTCGCAACCGCTATGGATTGCGGAAAACTCATTTCCGGAGGGCTCCGGATGCTTTGATTTCAGCCGGCCAGACAGATGGCGAAGGCTTCAGGATTGAGAATCTGAGCTTTGCATTCAAAAACCGGACGCCGGTTTTTGAATCCGCGACTGCATTTCTGCCCAAGGGCAGTGTAATAGCAGTAACCGGGGCAAACGGAGCTGGTAAAACCACCTTTGCCCGCCTGCTGACCGGCCTGCTTCGGCCCCGATCCGGTGAAATCCACTATAACAACCGCCCGGCTTTGCCCAAAGAGCTGCTTAAACATGGCAGTATCGTGCTCCAAAACGCAGATCACCAGCTGCACATGAAAACCGCCGGCCAGGAATTGGCTCTCGCCGCCCGGCACCTGGCCAAGGCAGCCCGCCGGCAGAGGGTAAAAGAGTTGCTGGGGTTTTTCAATCTTTCAGATTTTATAGACCGGCATCCCCAGTCGCTTTCCGGCGGCCAGAAACAGCGCCTGATTATTGCCTGCGGTATCATTAAAGATCCGGACATACTGATACTCGATGAGCCCACCAGCGGACTGGACGGTGTGAACATGAGAATTATAGCCAACGCCGTAAAAAAGCTTTCGGAAAGCGGCACGTGCGTCCTGGTCATCAGCCATGACCAGGAACTGATAAGCACAGCCTGCACTCATGTGCTTGCATTGCCCCTGGCAAGGCAGTCGGCTGATCCGGCTGCGGCCCGCCATGCCGTGGGATTTTGAAATAAAGAAAAACCAGAAAGGAAAAACAGGGATGAACTCAATTGTTGTCTATTCAAGCCGCACAGGAAACACTCTGAAAGTGGCCCAGGCCGTATATGAGGCCCTGCCTTCGCCCAGGGCGCTTTTTCCCGTGGATGATGCGCCGGATCCTGATGCTTATGATTTTATCGCCCTGGGATTCTGGGTGGATAAAGGCACAGCAGACGAGAAAACCCGCCGCTATCTGAAAAAACTCAAGGACAAGCCGATATTCCTGTTCGGCACCCTGGGCGCCTATCCGGAGTCCGATCACGGGATAAAATGCATTAACAATGTCAAAGCCCTGGCCGCAGATAATAAAATCCTGGGCACCTTTCTTTGTCAGGGGCGCGTGGACCCGGAGATGATCAAATGGATGGAGGAGAATCTCCAGGATGATCCGCATCATTTCATGACACCGGAACGAAGGGCCCGGCTTAAGGAGGCGGAACGCCATCCGGATGTCCATGATCTCATTGCAGCAGGAAGCCGGGTAAAGCAGATATTAAGCAAAATTCAAAAAAAAGAGATTGACGGAAATTATCCGTTTGGTTTGCACTTTTAAGACAGGGATTGTCATGCGCAAAATGATTGAGCCGGAAATCCGGCAAGCCTTGCAGCTTCAGAAGTGGGCTACGATCTGTAGCGTAAGTCCTTTTCAGATTCCACACGCCATTGAAGCCACATATTTCATGCCCCATGACGGGCAGATGAATTTCATGATCAACCCGCGGGGCACAACTGTTCGAAACATTCAAAAAAATCCGCATGTGCTGGTGAAAGTGACATTGACGGACCTATCCCTTTCCCGGTGGGCCGGGGTTTCGATTTTTGGAAAAGCCGGAATGGAGCAATCGCCGGAAAAGATTCGCCACGGCTGGGCGCTTTTAGGGCAGGTCATGAATGCGGACTACAGTGACGCAGCTGAAAGATTTGCCCGGGCACCGGAAAAATCGCCGCTGTTTGTCGTTGAGATCCGGGAAATGACCGGCAGGTGCAGCGCCGGACCTGGCAGAGGGATCGATTTTCAATGGTTTGATCAAGGGAGACAGGCATGAGTGTTGAAAATATAGATCCGATTGGTAAACAAGCAGGGAATCGTCAACCGTCCTCGGATGACGAACAAAACCGGGGAAAGCTTGATCGTCAGACCTCCCGGATGACGGAAAAAGCGAAGCGCTGCTTTTTTGCCCGCGAGGGGGTGGACCCCCTGACCTCTGCCTTTGCCCGGAAAAGCACAGTCCACGCAGGCATCGGCGGCACACCAGTGGATAATGCGCTTACCCTGAAGACCTGGGATAAAATCATGAACCAGCCCAGGACAGCGTCTTCAACCGCTTACTTTCATATACCGTTTTGCCGAAACCGCTGCCTGTATTGCGGGTTTTATAAATACTCCGCCGATCGGGCCGCAAGCCGGGAGTATACGGATGCCCTGATCAGTGAGCTGCACATGGACAGGGACAAACCTGCTGTATCCGGTTATCCGCTGCATGCGGTATACCTTGGAGGCGGCACGCCGACCGTCCTGGCGCCAAAAGACCTGGAGCGCCTGCTGACAGCCATTAGCAGCTTTCTTCCGCTTGCAAACGACTGCGAGATAACAATAGAGACCACAGCAGCCGACCTTGATGAAGACATTCTTTCAGCATGTATCGCAGGCGGTGCCAACCGGTTTTCCGTGGGCGTGCAAAGCTTTGATACCACTGTACGAAAAAATCTGGGCCGGAGAAGCGATCGGGCAAAGGTGATGGAATGCCTGCAAAGAGCAAGGGACAAAAATGCTGCAGCAATTATCATTGACCTGATCTACGGGCTTCCAGGCCAGAATATGACCATTTGGGAAAATGATATTGAAACTTTTCTGGATCTTGAAATCGACGGTGCGGACTTTTATCAGTTAAATGTATTTAACAATACCCCCCTGGCTGCATCTGTGGAAACCGGCCGGCTGCCGAAGCCTGCCGGATTGGCCGAGCAGGCGCACATGTTCAAACGCGGGGTGGAGTTAATGGAGGCCTGGCACTGCCGGAGGCTGTCCATGACCCACTGGGCAACCGGCAGCCGGGAGCGAAATATGTACAACCAGCTCATGAAAAGCGGCTCCCCGTGCCTGCCATATGGGTCCGGCGCCGGTGGCACACTGGGTGGCTATTTATGCATGGTCAATAACGATCTGGAAGCGTATTTCAAAAAAGTGGCAGCAGGGTGCAAGCCGATTTCCGCAATGCTGGAAGAACCACCGCACAAGCCCCTGATCAACGCCATTGCCGGCGGTTTAGAGACAGGTTATCTGAACATGGAAAAAATCCGGGAAAAGTATGAGGTGGATCTTTGTGCGATCTGTGCTCCATTACTGGACCAATGGTGGAAAACCGGGTTAATCCACAGGGAAGGCGGCCGAATCAGCCTCACCCTGCCCGGTCAGTTCTGGCAGGTCAACCTGGCCCAGGCTTTGATCGATT
>CAZVFQ010000181.1:0-3454 GCA_964626455.1 uncultured Desulfobacteraceae bacterium
AAAAGCGTTTTCCATATCTTTTGCACAGGGACGTGGATTTGGTCATTTTTTATCAGAGCTCGCCCCTGTTGCAAAATCAAATCCTTGCCCATGGCCGTCTGATCTGTGAGGCGGCCTCCAAAGGACAGGTCTGTCAGGAAGTATTTACCAATACTTTTTTTATAAAAAGGGGTTACCTGGATATAAAAAAGGGTTTACAGTTCAGATACTGTAAACCCTTAATTTCCTGGTAGGCGGTACTGGATTTGAACCAGTGACTTCTACCGTGTGAGGGTAGCACTCTCCCGCTGAGTTAACCGCCCGTGACCGGAACATAAAATAAGGGGTGCGGGCCGGGCAAGTCAAGTATTATTTTTCTCTTCCGCGGGGTTGATTTCCTGCGGGGCGGGCAGATCTTTTAAGTCCTTTAGATCAAAAAGTTCCAGGAATTTCCTGGTGGTGCCATAGACCAGGGGACGGCCAGGGATTTCCCTTCTGCCCAGGACCCGGATCAGCTTTTTTTCAAGCAGAAACCGGATGGTGTTGCCTGAGTTTACTCCGCGGATGTGCTCGATTTCGCTTCTTAAAACCGGCTGATGATATGCGACAATGGCAAGGGTTTCCATGGAAGCACGGGACAGTTTCGTGGGATTGGGGGCCAGCAGTTTTTCAATCCACTGCCTGTATTCCGGCCTGGTGCGAAACTGGTATCCTCCGGCTACTTCATGGAGAACAAAGCCTCCGTTTCTTTGCCTGTATTCCTGCTCAAGGGCTTCTACGGCCTTGCGGATTTCCCTTGTTTCAGCCTCGGCCAGCAGGTTTTTTAACTGATCGACAGACAGGGGATCAGTAGACACAAAAAGCAGGCTTTCAATTATGTTTTTCAGATCTTCCACAAAAAGCCTCTTATCCTGAAAACAGCATCAGGCCGCCGCTGTCCTCAGACTGGGATATGCCTGCAAGATTGAGCCTCACCACTTCGAGTATTGCGAGAAAGGCGGCGATTATCTCGCCTTTGCCTGAGCATCCGGCCGCCAGGTCACTGAAGGAAAGCGTTTTTTGTTTCTCCAGCAGATCAATGATTTCCGTCATTTTTTCCTTTACTGATATTTTTTCAGGCGTGATTTCAAATCCCGGGTCAGGAGAAAGCCGGTCGATCAGTTCCTGATAGAACCCTATGAGTTCGTAAAGGTCGGCCTCCACAGGGGCCTGTTCCCTTAAAGACGCCCGGCCGGAAAAATCGGCCTGCCGGGCAAACACATGTTCGTTTAGTATGTATCTTTTGCCCAGCTGCTCGGCTGCTGACTTTATGCGCATGTATTCTGCCAAAGGGCCTGCAATAGCGTCTCTTGGGTCCTCGTCTTCTTCTGTTTCCCCTTTTGGATTCGGCAGAAGAACCCGTGATTTTATCTGGGCAAGAGTGGATGCCATGACCAGGAAATCGGCTGCCACGTCCAATTCCATGTCCTGCATCCACTTGATATATTCCAGGAACTGGTCTGTTATCAGGGCAATGGGAATATCATATATGTCCACCTCGTTTTTTTTTATCAGGTGGACCAAAAGATCCATTGGCCCTTCAAATACGTTTTCAAGTTTTACCTGGTATGCAGGACTGTTCATTTACCCCCCGGGCCTTGCTGTTGCTTGATTCTTGCACCTTGAACCTATATCTTTATCGCATCCCGAACTTCTGCAAGGGTTTGTTCGGCAACCCGGCCGGCCTTGTCCGAGCCCTCTGCCATTACCTGCTCCACCTGAGCGGTGTGGGCCCTGTAATATTCTATTTTTTCACGGATCGGAGCAAGAAATTCGATAAGGTATTGCGCCATTTTCTTTTTGCAGTCCACACAGCCGATTTCCGCGCTGCGGCAGGCGGATTCTATTTCCGCGGCAAGAGAATGCGGAGAATAGAGCCGGTGGAAGGTAAAAACATTGCATATGGAGGGGTCGCCCGGGTCTTTTCTTTTCATCCGCTGGGGATCTGTAACCATCTGAGAGACTTTCGTGCGGATTTGTTCCGGCGGGTCTGACAGGAAAATAGCGTTGTTGTAGCTTTTGCTCATTTTCCTTCTGTCTGTTCCAAGAATTTTG
This sequence comes from uncultured Desulfobacteraceae bacterium, assembly GCA_964626455.1. GTDB lineage: Bacteria > Desulfobacterota > Desulfobacteria > Desulfobacterales > Desulfosalsimonadaceae > Desulfosalsimonas. The sequence continues at coordinate 2,074 of CAZVFQ010000181.1, forward strand.
CTGGTTTCTGTAAGAATTGTATCTGGCTCCGGAAATACTCTGCCGTAGAGGTAATTAAAACGCCTTGCAATCTCTCTTGTAAGCTCTATGTGCGGGGCTTGGTCGACTCCCACCGGCACCCCGTCGGCCTTGTATATAATGATGTCTGCGGCCTGAAGCACCGGGTATCCAAGGAAGCCGAAGGTGGACAGATCCTTGTTTTCAAGGGCCTCAATCTGTTCCTTGTAGGTGGGGTTGCGCTCAAGCCAGGGAACAGGGGTAATCATGGATAAAAGCAGGAATAGTTCTGCATGGTGCTTGATTCTGGACTGAACAAACAGTACATTTTTCTCGGGCGACAGGCCCGCGGCCAGCCAGTCTGTCATCATATTAAGGCTGTAGCTTCTTATGTTTCCGGGGTCTTCATAGTCGCTTGTAAGAGCGTGCCAGTCTGCTATAAAGAAAAAGCACTCGTATTGCTCCTGCATGTTGATCCAGTTCTGAAGAGCTCCGTGAAGGTTTCCCAGATGGAGGGCGCCTGTGGGGCGCATGCCGCTTACGATCCGTTTTGCTGCAGTCATTGGTTTAAATCTCCGTATGGAATATGGGCGAAGGTTTAAGATTATCCGCCGGTCATTATTATAAACAAAGGCCTTACAAGGTAGACGAAAAGCAGATCAAGGACATCTGTCATTATCAGCAGCGCAAGCACTATCAGAATGCCGAAAGGTCCAATGCTTTCATAGGTCTGCCTGGCTCCTGGCGGCAGAACCGCTGCCAGGATGCGGCTTCCGTCAAGCGGGGGAATCGGGATCAGGTTAAATATTGCAAGCACTATGTTGATTAGGCAGAAGACTTCAACAAGGGTAATTATAATGGCCGGCAGGGAATTTATCAGAAACGGAAATATGTGGAGTAACTGATATAAAAGACCGGCCGCTGCCGCGCATAAAAGGTTGGCTGCAACTCCTGCCGCAGATACCACTATAGTGCCCAGCCGATGATCTGTGAGGTTTTGGAAATTTACAGGCACCGGTTTTGCATATCCGAATACAACCGGGGCTCCTGAAAAAACAAGCAGTCCCGGCAGAAGAATCGAGCCGAAGGGATCCAGGTGTTTTACTGGGTTTAAACTCAGCCTGCCCGCAAGTTTCGCTGTTGGATCTCCGAACTTGAGCGCTGCATACCCATGGGCCACCTCATGGATGGTAACTGCCATGAGAAGCGGAATGATCAGGATAATTCCCCTAATTATTTGAGCTTCCAATATTGTTTCCTATTGTCCGTGTTGACAAACCAGTAAAAAGCTTCCAACCTCATTTGAAATTTTCACGCTCCGGCATTTGATGAATTTTTCCCGAAAACGCTCAGCCTCGCTTCAAAAACCACCCCCGACCATAGA
>CAZVFQ010000182.1:0-3357 GCA_964626455.1 uncultured Desulfobacteraceae bacterium
GGACCCTTTGTCCAGCCTGCTGCCTATATACAATTTTCTGGAAAAATGGATCCGTGAAACGCCCCAGAGATGGATAGCAGCCGATCTTTTAAGCGGCTTTCCAGCAGCTGACTCCGGTAATGCAGGCGGCGGAATCCACCAGCAAAAAAGCAGCCCCTAAGGCAATCCATGAAAAGTAATTCCACAGAAATATTTACATCCGGACACCGTTTGGATGAATATATCCGGGAGGCTGAATGATCCCTGTTTTTCAGGTTCAACCGGTCCATGAAAAGATCTTGACCCCGGAACAGAAACTGGCCAGACGCATGGGCCGTCCGCCCCGGCCTCGGCAAGTTGTGCCTGAAACCATGCCGGCGCGTGATCTGATGCGGGAAACCGGATACAGGCAAATAGCGCTGATATACGATCCAGAATTCTGGTATCCGGAGCATTGCTGGCTGAGCTGGCTGGCGGCCGAGGTGTCGGATCCGGCCCGGGACTTTATTTCAGTGCCCCTGGGAAATCAAAACCCTGAGTGGCGCAGGGGTCTGGATATACCTTTGTACCTTACGGTTCCGGGTTTGGAAAAGGCTTCCAGGTTTATGGGACCTGCGAAATGGAAAAGGGGATTGATCAGCACCGGACACGAAACAAGCGTGTTTGTTCTGCCGGATTCACTCTTCATGAGCATGCCTGAAGGTCTGCTTCTGAAAGATGTGCCGGATTATCTGCGAAAGTGTCGTGCCCGGGTCAGGATCTTCTGCCGGGGATGGCTGCACAGCTTTAACGCCCTGGGTGATGCCGGGGCCAGGCATGACCTGCTGGGCATGACAGACTGGAAGGGGCAGGTGCTGGAATTTGGCTGCGGTAGCGGGATGATGGCCAGGGCCTGCAAAGAAGCAGGCAGCCAGGTTACCTGGACAGGCGTGGACCTGGACCCGGAAGCCCTGCAACAGGCGGCCGGGCATCTGGACCTGGCAGTAATGGCAGACGCCTCGCGCGGACTTCCAATTTCCGGAAAGATCCGGTTTGACCGTGCCGTGTGCGGAGATTTTCTGGAGCATCTGGCATATCCATGGCAATTTCTGGCCGGGCTGCGCGAATTCATGAATAAAAACGGCCAGCTCGTGGCTTCTGTGCCCAATATCGGGCACTGGTCAGTGGTGCAGGATCTGCTGGCCGGACGACTGGATGAAGCCCCGGCAGGGATAATGTGCGTTACCCATCTGCGCTTTGGAACTAAAAAAACATGGCAGAGATGGTTGAATCAATCAGGCTGGGAAGTAATGAAGTGGGAAGAAGAGCGGATTGCTTTGCCTGAAGGCTGGGAAGATTTAGTGGGCAAAAGAGACTTGGACATAGACAAGAATAGTCTGGAAACTGTCAGATACCGCCTGCTGGCGGTACCATCCCGATGTTAACCGGTGTTAAAAATATGGCCCGGGTATGTGCAATTGTCTTGCTGTTTTTTGGAGTAGCTTACGCTTTAATTATCCCCCCCTTTCAGGCTCCGGATGAACCGGCCCATTTTGCCAGGGCATATGGGATTGCCGAAGGGCAGTTTATTCTTAGAGATCATCCCCCTGAACTTGTCGATTTTATTCTTTCATCACTGGACAATCATTATGATGTTGCTGCCATTCCATTGCTTAGTGACGCAAAGGTATTGCTTGAATCATCTAATGGCAGAATTCCTAATATAGCATATAATACCGCTCAGTATTCATTTGTACCCTATCTGGTTCATGCCGGGATAATCAAGACGGTCATGATTTTTGTAGATTATCCTGAGAATTTGCTCGCTTCTTTATATTTATGCCGTCTGAGCAGTGTTTTAATATTTTGCTTGTGTTTTTTAATGGCCGCGACCATAGCGCCTTCTTATGCCAGTCTTTTTTTCTGGGTAGCTGCAACTCCAATGGCTCTTTCCCAGGGAGGAATGGTCAGCACAGATGTGTTTGTTTTTGGTGCAGGACTGTTGCTGTTATGTCTGGGCGCAGCAAAAGTGAAGATCGGGTTGTTTCTTGGTCTTAGCCTGCCTTTAGTTTTTGTTTTACTGATCACCAAGCCTCCCTATGCTCCGCTGATCCTTCCAGCCGCAACAATGGTATTACTTAGTGGCGATAGAAAATCAGGCAGATTAACTGGTCTGGCAATAGCAATTGCGTTAGCCTCTATCGCGGGATATATCTGGAAAGAGACAATCCTGGCTCATGGAATTTATGCCCAAACTATGGAGTTTATACAGACTTACAGAAGTCCTGATATTTCGCCTGCACAGCAATTGAGTTACTTGGCTGATAATCCTCTGTATTTTTTTTCTGTTATTGGCAACAGCATTTTTTATCTGGGTGGAAATCTTTTTCATCAGTTCGTTGGGGTACTTGGATGGCAGGACCTATATTTGCCAAAACCAGCTGTCTATATTTGGGGGTTATTGCTTCCAGTTACACTGGTGGCGGTGAAATCTGACACTGATGGGCATGGTCCGTGGCAGAAAAGAGTCATGGGTTTCTGTTTGATTGGGTCCGGCATCCTGACCGCTGTCGTTATCTTTGCTGCTTTATATCTGATCTGGATGCCTGTGAGCGCACCTATGGTAGAAGCGCAGGGCAGATATTTTCATCTACCGGTTCTGGCCATAGCTCTTGGATTTTCGGTGTTGTTACCAAAATTGCCATGGAATATGCCCAGGACTTATCTGGCCGGTATTTTGATTGCTGCTGGAATTGCAATCAACGTATGGGCACTAACAATGATAGTTGACCGCTATTGGCTTTTGTAAAAGTGTGATGCCTGTTGTTTTGTATCCTGAGAGTTCAGGGTCTTACATGAATGTAAGATAATTGGCTGTAACTGTTCATTAAATCTTTTTGTGGCTCGCCTTTTTTACGGAGGCATGATGTTCCAACTATCGTTTGACAACTATGTTGATGTAATTTGTTAAGCTGAGGTCCTGGAGATGAAAGTTTTTCAGGGCGGTATTATTTATTGCAAAGAATTGAAGGTTCAAATCTCTTATTAGCTGGAGCAGATCCTCAGCAGAAGATCCGCATCGTTTAAGTCCGTATGGCCAAAGTTCCATAAGTATTGTTATTTTATCAAGTTCAGCAAGGGTGTTGCAAAATCCCTGTAGAGCATGAAATTCAGCACCCTGAATGTCTATTTTAATGGTGTCTGGCCGGATATTCATTTTTTTGCAGTACTCATCAAGAGTAGTAGTCGGGACAGGATTTTTTGAGCCCGCTGAACTCATAATCTTTTCATTCAGCCAGTGGTCAATATTGCCGGTTGGAGAGTGATTAAGACTGGCCAGGCCGGATTTGTTCCAGCCGCCGGTTTGATTGCATATGATCTGAGGGTATGGCTTAGTTA
>CAZVFQ010000183.1:0-3347 GCA_964626455.1 uncultured Desulfobacteraceae bacterium
GTTATGGAGCTGACGCAGCGGCAGGAAAGTGTTTATCGGGTGATTTGCGGGCATTACCGGGAGTATGGGTATTCGCCGAGTGTGCGTGAGATTTGTCAGAAGCTGGGGCTTGCGGGGCCTGCAGGGGTGCATCGGATTCTGGGGGTTTTGGAAGAAAAGGGTATGATCCGGTCTGCCAGGGGCAAGAAGCGATCCTGGGTGCCGGTGGATCAAGAAAAAGGGCAGGGCATGCCGGTTGCTGGAACCATTGCCGCAGGTGAACCTCTGGATGTGTGGGATAATCCGGATGAGCGTATTTGGGTGGATCCGATGCTTTACGGGCATAAGGGATGTTTTGCGCTGCGGGTTTCTGGTGATTCCATGATTGGCGAGCATCTTCTGGACGGCGATCTTGCCGTAATTCGTCCCCAGGAGGCTGTGGAGGACGGAGAAATTGCCGCTGTGATGGTGGAGGGGATTTTAACAGAGGCAGCGTTGAAGAGAGTTCACAAAAAGGATGATGTCCTTGAACTTCATTCAGCCAATCGGAAATATCCGGTTATGCGGTTTTTCGGTGACGGAAAAAAAAGGGTAAGAATTGTGGGAAAATACGTTGGCCTGATCCGGAAGCAGGGCGGCTGAATTTTGTCTGTCTGCGGATTTTCCAATTGACTCGTTTTCCGGTTTGGTTTACTTCATGAGGAAAAACCGTAACTTTTTCGATGAATTGGAGACTGCGAAACAAGATGGATACATTAACACCAGCCGATTATCTGCCAAAAGCTGTGTTTGCCGCCCTTGAAGCAGGAGCTGCCGCCCTGGAGGTTTACAGGCAGGATTTTGAGGTGGAGGAAAAATCCGATCATACGCCCCTTACCCTTGCAGACCGCAGGGCACATGAAATCATTTCCTCGCGTCTTGCTGACAGCCGTATTGCCGTGTTAAGCGAAGAAGGCCGGGATATGGCTTATACAGAACGAAAAGACTGGCAATACCTCTGGATTGTTGATCCGCTGGACGGCACCAAGGAGTTTGTTAAAAAAAACGGGGAGTTTACCATTAACATTGCCCTGATTGCAAACGGGATGCCGGTTCTGGGGGTTGTTTTCGTGCCTGTAAAAGACCGGATTTATTTTGCAGCACAAGATACTGGGGCTTTTGTGGCACAAGGCGGAAAACTTGCAGATTTAAAAGGTGCCTCGGCAGCAGCCCTGGTTTCTGCAGCAACCAGGCTTCCGCTGGAAAACAAGCGGTCCCGGCCCTATACCATCATGGGCAGCCGGTCGCATGCCACGGCCGGAGTGGATGAGTTTGTTGATAAAAAGAGGCGCGAGATCGGGGAAGTGGATTTTATTTCAGCAGGCAGCTCCCTTAAGTTCTGTCTTGTGGCAGAGGGCAGGGCTGATATTTATCCGCGGCTCGGGCCTACAATGGAATGGGACACGGCTGCGGGCCAGGCAGTGGTGGAGCAGGCAGGCGGTGCGGTTGTTGAATATGAAACAGGAAAGCCGCTTTATTATAACAAGGAAAATCTTACCAATCCCTGGTTTATCGTATACCTGGAGAGCGGAATATGACTGATACCAGCATGGATGCACACGGCGGTGCGCTTGTAAATCTCATGGTAGATGAGCAGAGGGCTGAGCTGTTAAAGGAAATTACAATGAACCTGCCGGATGTGAGTCTTAATGAGCGCAACATGTGCGATCTTGAGGTGCTTGCAACAGGCGGGTTTTCTCCGCTCGACGGTTTTATGGTGCGGGCTGACTATGAGTCGGTTCTTGACAGAATGCGGCTTCAAAACGGGGTTTTGTGGCCTGTGCCTATTTGCCTTGATGTGCCGGCAGCAAGGGCAGAAACGCTGGAAGCCGGGCAGTCTGCTGCACTTCGCGACCCTGAAGGGTTTTTGCTCGGGGTAATGCATATCGAAGACATCTGGCCTGCTGACCGGAAAAAAGAAGCTGAAATGATCTACGGCACCACTGATACGAGCCATCCAGGGGTGGATTATTTGTTTAACAGGTCGGGTGAATATTATATAGGCGGACGCCTTGAAGTAATAAGTCTTCCGATTCATTTTGATTTCAAGCAGATGCGGCTTTACCCGGCAGAAGTAAGGCGTGCGTATGAAAAGCTCGGATGGCAGCGTGTTGTGGGGTTCCAGACAAGAAACCCGATCCACAGGCCGCAGTTTGAGATGACAATCAAGGCCATGCGCCTTGCCAGGGCAAATCTTCTTATCATGCCCGTGGTAGGCATGACAAAGGCCGGGGATTTTGATCACTTTATAAGGGTAAGATGCTGCCGGCACGTAGCGGAGCATTATCCGCCCGATTCCCAGGTAATGACGCTTCTGCCGCTTGCCATGCGCATGTCAGGACCCAGGGATGCGCTGCTGGATGCGATTATTGCAAGAAATTACGGATGCACGCATTTTATAGTGGGCCATGATCATGCCAGTCCCGGAAAGGACAAAAACGGTTCTCCGTTTTATCCCTCAGAGCGCTCCAGGCAGGTGGCTGCTGAATACAGTGAGGAAATCGGGGTTGAAATCGTTTCTTTTGAGGAAATGGTTTATCTGCCGTTTGAAGATGAATACAAAAGCAGGGACCAGGTTCCTGAAGGCGCTGAGACCATATCGCTTTCAGGCTCTGATATCCGTGAAAGAATCCGGCAGGGGAGAAAAATTCCTGAATGGGCCACGTTCCCGGAGGTTGTAGGAGAGCTTCAGCGCGCATATCCACCGCCCGGGCGTCAGGGCTTTACGGTGTTTTTAACCGGCCTTTCAGGCGCCGGCAAGTCAACCATTGCCAAGGTTCTGTATTCCAAGTTCCTTGAGCGAGGCGACAGACCGGTAACGCTTCTTGACGGCGACATTGTGCGGCGCAATCTTTCAAGCGAGCTTTCCTTTTCAAAGGAGCACAGAAACATAAATGTTCTTCGCATAGGCTTTGTTGCAGGCGAGATCACAAAAAACCGCGGTGTGGCAATATGTGCGCCCATTGCACCATACGAGACAACGCGCCGTGAGATCAGGCAGAACATCGAGGCTTACGGCGGATTTATCGAGATCCATGTGAGCACGCCCATTGAGGAGTGCGAGAAGCGGGATCGCAAGGGTATGTATGCAAAGGCCAGGGCAGGGTTGATTTCCGGGTTTACAGGCGTGGATGATCCCTATGAAGAGCCTGTGAATCCAGAGCTTCGCATTGATACCACCAATCTTACGCCTGCGGAGGCGGCACAGGAGATATTGCTGTTTTTGAGTAATAAGGGGTTTATCTAGAAACTAGAGACTGGAGACTAGAAACTGGAGAATAGAGAATAGAGAATAGAGAATAGAGAATAGAGAATAGAGAATAGAGAAT
>CAZVFQ010000184.1:0-3343 GCA_964626455.1 uncultured Desulfobacteraceae bacterium
GCCTTCCAGGCTGTGCAGACCGAATCGCAGTCCGGCTCATCCAGCATGGGGAAGCACTTGTCTATGAGGCCCGGGGTGACCTGGACAGTGTTGCCCAGCAGGACGATAAAATTCTTGGCCTCAGGATGCTCTTCCAGAACATGCTCCACTGCGTGCTTGATAACGTCCTTGTGCTGGGCAGTGGAAGTGGAGAGCTCACGTGGGCGGTCGATGATGGAGACTCCTTCCTGCTGGGAGATGTGCCGGATACGTTCATCTTCGGTGGTGACGTAGATCTTGTCCGTGGTCAAAGACATTTTTGCCGCCCGCAGGGGATAGAGCATGACAGGCAATCCCATGACCGGCAGAATATTTTTGTTGGGGATGGAAAGATTGCCGCCTTTAGCTGTTAAGATTACGATGTTTTTCATAGGTGGTGGCCCGTTGTTTGGTGGTGATTAATAGTTAATAGTTAATAGTTAATAGTTAATGGGTAATGGGTAATGGGTAATGGGTAATGGTTGATAGTTGTGGGCGTTGAAGTTACTGCAAGTCCAAATGCTGCATAACCCGGGTTCCCTCAGGGAAAGGTGACTGGTCTTTTTGTTTTGTGATTCCAAGGAATTTTGTTCCGCATTTAAACGCTGCCTCATAATCGGTCATAGCATCTCCGATGAACAGGCAGCCTGGCAAATCGAAATTATATCTTCCGGCAATATCGGAAATGATCTGGTCTTTTTTTCTTGGGGAGCCGTGGACTTCAAGAAAATACGAGGACAGGCCCTTTTTCTCCACAATAAGTTTTATTTCCTCGTCAGGCGTGCCTGAAGCCACAAAGGCAGGCACAGCATTTTTTTTGAGTTTTTCAAGGGTCTCCATCGCCCCGGGGATAAAACTGGATTCCAGTACTTTACCCAGAACGAGGCGGTTGAATTCGTGCCCTAATGCGTCCAGGGTCTCCTGATCTATGGGTTTGTTTAGCAATTGTGTATAATAGTATTCAAATTTCTTAAACCTGGATACACCGCCGTTTGCCAAGTGGTAGTCTACCACGGCCTTTTCTATATCAGGCCCGTAGGGGCGAAACATGGCAGCAAATGCTTCGGTTTTGACATGGACAGAATCAAGTATTACACCGTCGAAGTCGAAGAAAATGGCCTGGTACTGCATATTATTCTTTCTCCATCCTTGCCATTACCGTACAAGGTGCACCGTCTGCGCCGCTTACGAGCAGGGGAGCTATTATTGCAAGGTTTATTTTTGTTGTAATGTGAACGCGGCTCAGGTCCATGTCCTCCAATGGCAGTATGGGTCGGTCATGGGCAAGAAAAGCCCTGTGCGCCCGGCGGCCCAAGTCCCGGTTTGCAAAAGATGACAGGGAAATGCTGTCAAAGCCTATGATCCTGAGATCTTTAAGGTTTTCGCGGAAATAGTCCGCCAGATCCGGATGAAAGCCGGGGTTTTGCTGCCAGTAAAGCTCTTTGTCCCTGAAAGTGCCAAAGCCGGTCTTTATGATCAATAGCTCCGTGTCTTCCGGAACCAGTGCAAGATCCAGTTGGCCAGGGCCGATAATCATGCCAGGTTCGGCGTTTGACAGATCCGCAATGTGAATCCGGCGAAACAGAAAGAAGCCGGGATCGTAATCATCAAGGGTGCTGCCATGCCCTGAAAAATGCCTGGGAAAATCCAGATGGGTCCCTATATGGCTGGATATGCCCCATTGGCTGGTGTTGCAGGAGTCTCCCGTTTCAATCTGCTTGTCCTTATGTTTGGTAAACCCCTGTCCCCCGCCGTAAGCCGGGATCCCGGGCCGCAAGGGGTATGAAAGATATATCCAGTTTTTTTTCATAATTTCAAAACGTTTTATCTACTACAAATACTCCCTGTTCGGAAGATTTTTCCTGGTGTCCCTGCCCATACAGCTCTGAGAGACACTGCAAAAGCCCCTGACCCATGTCCACGTAAGGGTTGTTGACCATTTTGTAGCCCAGTTTTGGATTAAAATTATAAGGAGTTACCTTATAGTGGGCTTTTTTGGTGGCGGGAAGAAATTCAATTTCGATTTTATTGCCCATCATTTCCCTTATCATTTCCAAAAGCTCAGCATATCGCATTTTTTCCTTCCCGGTCAGAACGATATTTATGTTTTCATATTCCGGCTCCAGAATTTTGACGCTGCTTTGGGCAGCATCCTGAACATGGATAAATTCCCGCAGTTCATCGCCGGTTCCTTTATATATGATTTTACCTTCTTTGATCGCCTGGTTCAGCAGTCTGTAGACACCATTTCTTTCATCTGCGCGCGGGCCGTAAAGTGATCCATAACGCAGATTAGTGTATTTTAGCCCGTATAGTTCCGCATATGTTTCAATAAAGGACTCACAAGCCTGTTTGCTGCATCTGTAGAAATATCCGAAGTTGCTGTAAACATAGACCGAGGAGGCAAATATAACTCTGTTTACTTGCGCCTTGCGGCATGCCTCTAAAAGCTGGACAGTACCAAGAATGTTTATTCTTGCGGTGTCCAGAGGCTTGACCTTGCACTCGTCGATGTCTGCTATTCCTGCTAAATGATACACAGCATTCATGCCTTGTACAGCAGATTCTGTGGTATTTTGATCCAAGAGATCTCCGGTGAGCATGGTCTGGTCCGGCCGCAGGAAAGGGGAGGCATGAATATCAAAAATGGTCACATTATGACCGGCATCGCTTAGAGCATCTGCCACATGACTACCAAGAAAACCGGAACCGCCTGTTACAAGAATATTCATTTAAAAACCTCCTTAAGCTGTGAAATAAGGTTCTCTGCGGCCTGGGTTTCCATCATGACCCTGGCTTCTTTGGCGTATGAGCCAATGTGTGCTGTGAGCAGTGTGCTTTTAAGATTCCTGAGGGGCCCGTTATATGGTTCATCTTCATAACAATCCAGTGCCGCCCCGGCCAGATGGCCGTCAACTATGGTCTGATACAGGGCACCTTCGTCAACCAGGCCTCCCCTGGCCGCATTTATCAGGTATGAGCCGGGCTTCATGGCCTTTATGCGCGTCTCATCCATGAAATGGTGAGTATTCTGGCTATACGGCAGATGCAGGGAAACAATGTCTGATTCAGCCAAAACAGCATCCATGTCTTTGATCTTTACATACTGATGGGATCCACAAGCCGGATCATAACCTATAACCCGGCTTTCAAAGGCGCAAAGATACCCGGCCAGTCTGGAACCGATCCGGCCGCAACCAATAATACCTACGGTCTTTCCGTGCAGTAAATTGCCCATCGGCCTTTCCCACTGGCCTTGCCTAATGCTTGCATCTGATAAATGTATCATTCGCAGCAGCGACAGGATCATGCCCAGTGTCAGCTC
>CAZVFQ010000185.1:0-3304 GCA_964626455.1 uncultured Desulfobacteraceae bacterium
CATGACTATTGCTCCTTTTGTTTATTTTCGTACAGATAAGGCCAGAGTTTTTGCACAGTCGAAAGGCGCGGATCATACTTTCCGGCCATTATTCTGTACAAAACCGTAAAATGTACCCCTGTTAACTCTGCAAGCCTTATTGGGCTTACAGACGGATTGTCTTGAAAATATTTTTTCAGGTCTTTTCGTATGTCCATGCATTAATATTATCTGAAACGATAAACAATGCCAAGAAAAATTTATCGTTTCCGCATAGTGACTTTTTTTATCTAATCTGCAAAGGGGGATCTATGGAAAAGTGGGAAAAAGAACTTGAAAAGATCAAGCAGAGGATAAGGGATGAGTCACCTTATAAAACATCCAAGATATCAGGTGTTAATAAGGATTCAGTTAATCGCTTTTGCCTTGGAACTCAGAAGGTTCGCAGTGATATGTTGCTGAAAATAATATGTGCCCTTGGCGGCAGGGTGGTATTCCCTGGCGAACATATACCCTCCAACCAAAAAGCTCCCATATCTGAATCGTCACAAAAAATAACAGAAAAAGTGAAGGAAAAGATAAATGATGCCGGCTACTATCAAATAGGCGACAACCCGTCCTTTGCCGAAGTTATCCAGGCATGTACTGATCTGCAGATAAAACATGACGAACTGATAAAAAGCGCTTTGTTTGAGTTTTATCAGGACGCCCATCTTAATATAAACAGCAGTCAGGATAGATGCATGGTTGCAGAGTCAAAAAAAACATACAAATTTGACCGGGAGTCAGGCAAGACTAAGGCTGGTTAAAGGCAGAAAATGTTAGCTTAATATGGACATAATAATATTTCTGTCTGTCTGTGCCCTTATTGTGCTTCTTTTCCGTGCCGGGGAATGGTACAGGCTGGCCCAGCTCTGGAAGAAAAACAAAGGCTTAATTTATGCGCTGCGCGAAAAGGCTGCCCTGTGGGACAGGCACAAGAAAACGATAGAAGATTTGAACAGTGTAGTTGCCAGATTAAAGAATGAAAAAACTTCTGTAGACGAAAAGGAAAAATCCCTCAAGCTAAAAGAGTCTGCTGTTGAAATTTTGGCAAAGGAAAGGTCCACCGGGTTCCCCTGGCTTGCCAATGCTTATGCTGATTTCTTTTTTCTCCAGGACAGCCTGATAGCTCAGTGGCTCAGAGAAAAAGCAAGCCCGGCCAAGAAAACGGCAAGACGCATTGAACAGGAAATCGCGGTAAAAAGAAGAGAGGCGGAAAGAAACTTCAGAATAGCCCACTATCAATTAAAATATTATGAAAGCCTGTTCCCCTGGCTTGAAGAACTCAAAGACCCTTCTATTGATCCAGACCTTATCAGAACCACAGGAAGCAGGGAGGCTTCACAGAAAGATCCTGTTTCAAACTGGATGCCGGCCGGCGAATACGCCAGGCTTTCTGAAAGCCAGAGAAACCAGGTCGCTCTGGACAGATATATAAACAGAAAAATGTCCGCATGGGAAATTGGAAGAGAGTATGAAAGATATGTGGGCTACTTGCTTGCTTCTAAAGGCTGGAAGGTTTCATTTTACGGGATCATTAAAGGCTTTGACGATCTTGGCCGCGACCTTATAGCGAAAAAAAGCAAGGAGACATTGCTTGTTCAATGCAAAAACTGGTCTGCTCACTCAACAATCCACGAAAACCACATATTTCAATTTTACGGGACATACATAGCTTACACCGAGGACAACCCCGCCGAGTCTGTCATCCCTAAATTTATTCTTACAAATGTTATTTCCGACCGTGCGGGGATCTTTGCAAAGCGCCTTGGAATAATTGTTGAGAAGATACCCCTTGACCGAGACTTTCCGCGAATAAAGTGCCACATATCCCCTGCCACCAAAGAAAAGATATATCACCTGCCCATTGACCAGCAGTATGACAATACCATTATCGAATATTCCCAGGGCGAATTTTACGCCAAAACAATAAAGGAAGCCGAGGAAAAAGGCTTCAGACGTGCCTACCGGTATTACGGATTATTGTTAGAATAATTTTTTTTGCATTTTACTTATCGTTTTAGATAATTTTACTTGCATTCTTTTAGCGGATTAGATAATCTAAATCCCAACAAGGCACAAAATCACTCAGGCCAAGCAATCCGCGAGTTAATCCGGATTAGTGCCAGAGGGCGATTATGTGCCAGCTCATTCCACGGCCCTGAGACGCGCAACCAGTTCCCGGTGAACCTTTTGAGCAGTAGCCGATCTCTGACAAAGCTTAGCCAGGGCCAGGGGAAGAGACAGAACTTAATTTTTATCATCGGAGATTCCGGGGATAGAGCCGGGCGGTGCAGGCCGCAGAGCAGGACCAAGCCGATCTGCACCAGCTCCTGTATGCGGTTCTCCCGGTAACTACCGGTCTGGCGGGTGCGGGCAGGCAAGCCCAAGGAAACCTTAACCCGCCATCCCCGGGATCTCCGATCCACGGCAAGGGCAATGAGTCCCTGGCGAAATCAGGGGAAAGCGGACGCGCTGAATGGAGTCAAGCTGAAGTACCAAGACGCCCGAAGCAAAGCAGGGCTGGCCGTGGCATAAGCCCTTAAGTCCAGTAGGGAAACAGCAGCGACAAACACTGACGCGGAAGAGGTTTGGTGATGCCCGGCGCAGAACAGATCAGATCAAGCGGATAACCGGTACCAGCCATGTAGCCTACGACGAGCCGCACCGAACTGGCTGGCTATATACTTTGCCCTTGCCGACAAAACAAACTCTTGTCGCTTAAAATTTCCAGTGCGGCGGCGTGTCAGCGTTGGGTTTAGGAGAGTCGCAAGTAATTGAACCACTGCGAGAATCAGAGGATGGAGCCGGGTGGGGAATCCGGCCCGCGCTGGAAACAAAAAAAAGGGGGAGCATGATGCTCAATTTTGCAAGTCTTTTTAATACTCTGCTTGATTCTAAAGATGTCGGCAAATTCAATGACATTGCCAATAAGACAGGCGGAGGGATTGCCAGCAAAAAATCTGGCTGTTTCACAAAAAAAACCGCCACTGCCAAAAGGGACAGAATAAACCACTGGCGAACCCACGGCCCTGAAAAATTCAAGAGGATCATGAGGGACCAGGGATACTTTAACCCCCGGAAAAACAAACCATAAGGAGGACATCAATGAAAACCAAGAAAAACACCATCACAACAGAACACATTCAGGCCATTATTGATCAGGCTGAAATTAAAACCACGACATTTGGGGACAAAACCACCGTGGTTTATTTCACCTTGCCTAATGGCTTTGTAATCGTTGAATCGTCTTCATGTGTTGATCCTGAAAACTACGACCTGC
>CAZVFQ010000186.1:0-3303 GCA_964626455.1 uncultured Desulfobacteraceae bacterium
GGATTAGAGCTTCCTCTGATTTTATTTCTCCCCGGCCTCCCTGTCCCTTTCGGCCAGGATAATGTGGGCTGCCATCTGTGCGGTTTCCCCGACCACGGAAGAGCATCTCTCCGGCATTCCGGCCTCCAGTGCGGCCTCCATGTCTTTTGGATCATAGAGATTGAAAAAACGGCCGAACATTTTGGTCTGCAGATCAGCGCACCTGCAGGTGCCGTGTTTTTCAACAAAAGAATCGTGAAGTTCTTTGGCAAGGATACACGCTTTTATCTGTTTTTTCATATCACCGAATTTTTTTGAGGGACGGCCGAAAAAATAACCAATGGCCATGGCGCCCCCGGAAAGCGCGCCGCAATGCCCGTCGCCTGTAAGTCCCACACCGTCGGCAAGTCCGGTGGCTGCCATAAAAACCCCTTCGTCTATTTCAACGCCGAGGGCTTCAAATATGCCTGCCAGGCAGCACTGGGCGCACCCGCCGCTTTCAAGTTCGTGTCTTTTGGCATAATCATGGGCCTTCTGCAGGGTATCAACTCTTTTCTTCGCCATGTGAGATCCTCCTTATTCCGTGTTGTCGCAATAGATGCAGCTAAAAATTAAAGCTTGTTTTTGATCTCTTGGCTGTTTTTACGCAGCCATTCTGCCAGATCCGATTCTTTAATCTCCCCTTTGGCGCATTTTAGAAACATAATGACCCGATCAGCGGCAGGGGCCGTCAGTCTGTATCGGTTTAGCTCCAAGAAAAGCCGGGTTACGGTATAGGCCGTGGGCTTGCTGCCGTCATAAAATCCATGATTCTGCACAAGGGCAAATCCATATGCAGCGGCCAGATCAAAGACATCGAAATGATCCTCATAAAGGGCAGTTGTTTGCGGCCGGTTTACAGCGCTTTCAATAAGCCCGCGGTCTCTTGTGCCGGCCATGCCGCCATGGTCGTCAATCTGGCGGTCGTGAACGGCCAGCACCGTTTCGGGCAGAATCCATCTACAGGTCATTTTTTAGACAATTCCCGAAGAATATCGCGGTCTTCATTCATGATTTTTTCCGCCGCATCCATCTGGGCTTCAAATTCCTCGTTATACGGCGTGATCCGGAAACCGTCGCTGGTATCTGTCAGGTAGATGGTCTCTCCTTCCCGGACTTTTAGCTTGGCCAGTATCTCCCTGGGCAGGACAAGGCCCACTGAATTGCCGATTTTTCTTAGCTTTATTGCATGCATGCTATCTTTCCTTTGTGGATTTGTTAATACGATTGTAATAACAATTCTCTGATTCGTCAAGCCAATGCGCAACCGGCAAAACATTTATCCGCCCTTGCGGTTGTCTTCGAACATTTCCACCTGTTCCAAAACTTTTGCGACAAAATCTGCATACCGTGCGGGCTGCCAGAACCTGCCCGGTTTTTTCTATAATAGCGCAGATCACGTCAATAGGGGCATTGTTATAAGATGCTTTGTTGTTTTTGAAGTGTTTACATCTGTCTTCTGGCATATAACAGGCGCTTTGCAAATCTTTAGGGTTATTTTTTGACCCGCAGAGATTTTGAAAGTAAATTCAATTTCGCAGATTCTCCGGCGTTTGTAAGGTCCCGGGAAAACCTTTCCGGAAGAATTCCGGAGGCATGGTGCCGGCCGGGATCAATATTTTTAGCTGATTGATTTTATTGCCTTTCAATTGTTTTTATTGTATCCTGATGGTGAAAATTGACGATGGGACGTAAGGAGGATTACCATGGAATATGATATTGACAAAATCGATCAAACTGTCCTGGCGCTGCTCTCTCTGACATTGCATGATGTCAGCGAGTTTGGCGGACGTGCCTGGAAAGGCCATGACTGGGACGTGCTCAACCGACTTCATGAAAAGGGATGGATCAGCGATCCGGTCTCGAAGGCAAAGTCGGTCGTGCTAACCCCTGAGGCTATCGAGGAGTCACAGCGCCTCTTCGCCCAATTTTTTGGCAAGAAGCAATGAACATAGCCAAAAGTGGCCTCTTTTGAAATTACGGGGCCTGCGGCATATGAATCCCGGAGTTCACCGGAAACCGTGGAATGATTTGTTTGGCACTATGAATTTGAGAAATAATTCTATATAATAATCTAAAATAAAAGGAGAATAAAATGTCCACCGCAGATAGAATTTTTCAAGAGGCATCAACCCTTAGCCCTTCCGAAAAAGCACAGCTTATCGACAAGCTGATTTCCACCCTTGATAAGTCTGATAAAGAAATTGATGAATTATTGGCAAAAGAGGCTGAGGATAGGATCGATGCCCATGATCAAGGAATTATCAAGGCGATATCTTTAGAAAAGGTTCTTCAGAAATACAGGTAAGATATAAATGAAGATAAATTTTCTAGAGATTGCTCAAATCGAGTTGGATGAAGCCATCGAGTATTATAATTACGAAGTTCCTGGTCTTGGCGATGCTTTTCTGGCCGAAGTGTTGAATGCTATTGATAGGATTGGCCGATTTCCAGAGGCATGGGGCCCCTGTTCCAAACGAACAAGGCGATGCCGGACCCGGCGTTTTCCATATGGAGTTATCTACCAAATACGTGACCAGGAAATCCTGATCGTGGCAATCGCCAATCTTCACAGAAAACCAGGTTATTGGAAGGATAGGATATAATCTGCCAGAGCGGTTACAATCTCCGCCCGGCGGAGTTCCGGGTGGAGTTCCGAATGGAGTTCCAGGGACATAATACCGAATTTCAAGGAATTCGGCATTGTGTCTGCCCCCGGATTAGGCGTGGAGGGCTTCCGGCGGATTGTGGCCTCGATTAACGGCGATTAGATGTATACAGATGTTCTTGTTGATTTTTTAAGAGGATCGGACAAAGCAGTTGCTTTTGTTAATGAATATAATGATCGTATAATTTTGTCCTCAATAGTGGTTGCCGAGTTGTATGCCGGTGTCAAAGGGGATGCGGAACAAAATGCTTTGCAAAATTTTATATCCTTATTCCGTGTTGTCGCAATAGATGCCGCTAAAAATTAAAGCCGGAAACCGTCGCTGGTATCTGTCAGGTAGATGGTCTCTCCTTCCCGGACTTTTAGCTTGGCCAGTATCTCCCTGGGCAGGACAAGGCCCACTGAATTGCCGATTTTTCTTAGCTTTATTGCATGCATGCTATCTTTCCTTTGTGGATTTGTTAATACGATTGTAATAACAATTCTCTGATTCGTCAAGCCAATGCGCAACCGGCAAAACATTTATCCGCCCTTGCGGTTGTCTTCGAACATTTCCACCTGTTCCAAAACTTTTGCGACAAAATCTGCATACCGTGCGGGCTGCCAGAACCTGCCCG
>CAZVFQ010000187.1:0-3262 GCA_964626455.1 uncultured Desulfobacteraceae bacterium
TGCAAAGCCATATACGCTAAGGCCGAAACTGCAATGCAAGCAGACAAATATCACAAAGCGAAATTTTTCATTCAATCTGCAACTCTGCAAAGGAGCTGAGAATGAGCTTAGAGATCAAAGGCTGGACGGGTCTGATGCCCAAGCGTGCCATGGCGGAAAAAGTTCTTGGGCAGGTGTTGAAATACCTTGGAAAGGATACGGACAAGAATGCCAAGTACGTATTAAAAGCCGTAGACCATATCGCCAGCGGCGAGAAACAGGAAATGGTCCGCGAATGGTTTCATCACTGGATGCGTGAAAACGGGCCCGGCCGGCAGTTTCTGCATCGGGTGGTGCAAAACACGCATCCGCGTGTGCGGGAACGCTATATAGCCAGGATGGTTGCCAGCATGTTTTTCCGGGATCCTGACGCTCACAAGAGGGCAGAGCAGAAGTTCGGCCTTCAGCCTCCGGCCGTCATGCTGATTTCGCCCTCCATGAGGTGCAATTATAGGTGTGAAGGCTGCTATGCCGGCAGCTATGAGCGCAAAGACGACATGGATCCGGAGGTCTTTGATCGGATCCTGACAGAAGCCGAGAAAATGGGGATTAATTTTATCACCATCCTGGGCGGCGAACCCTTTATCTACCCCCATCTGTTGGAGGTGCTCGAAAAGCACCCCAAATCATTTTACCAGATTTATACAAACGCGTCCTTGATAGACGATAAAACAGCGCAGCGGCTCGTGGAGCTTGGCAATATCGCTCCCCAGGTCAGCATTAACGGCCCCAGGGAATTCACCGATGCAACCCGGGGCAAAGGATCATTTGATGCCTGTGTGCGTGCCATGGACAGGCTTTATGAAGCTGGCTGCCCGTTCGGGTTTTCATCACTTGTCACCCGCAAAAATATGGATGTAATCTGCTCGGATGAGTGGGTGGATTTCCTGCTTGAAAAAGGGGCACTTTATGGCTGGTACTTCCTGTTTATGCCGGTGGGAAACGAGCCGGACATGGAGCTTATGCCCACCCCCCAACAGAGGGACCAGATGCGGCGTTTCCAGAATTATGTCCGGGAAGAAAAACCGCTTCTACTGGTGGATTTTTGGAATGACGGGGTTCTGTCCGGCGGTTGTATTGCAGGGGGGAGACTGTATTTCCATGTCAATCACCGAGGTGATGTCGAGCCCTGCATTTTCTGTCATTTTTCAACAGATAACATTTATGACAAATCTCTGGCTGAGGCTTTGAATTCCCCTTTCTTTCAGGGAATACAGGCGGAACAGCCATTTTGCTATAATACCCTGCGCCCCTGTCCGATGATTGATCATCCGCAAAACATGTGGAGAATTATACAGGAAAATGGTGCCAAGCCGACTCATAAAGGCGCGGAAACCATGTTTACTGAGCTGGCTCCCCAGATGAAAGAATATGCCAAGGGCGTCCAACAGGTCATGGACTATGCATGGGAAAACGAAGGTTATAAGAATTGGGCGTCCCGATGGATGTATCACTGCGGCCTGCCTCCGGAAAATATTGAACGTCGCCGCCGGGAATTCGAGCAAAAGCGGCAGGAACAAACTCCGGAATAGTCCCTTAAAACTGGTGAGTCCGGTCAGGTATAACTGTTTGGAAGAGCAGACACAAACGAATAAGGTCAGGAAAGATGAGTCATGCCATAGAAGGAAGAAAACGAGTCCTTTTTTGGGTACTCGCGCCTGAAGCCGCAGAGGTCCGTATCTGCGGGGATTTTAATGGATGGAATGGAAAGCATCTTTTAAAAAGAAAGCCCGGCGGATTTTGGGAAAAGAGGATAACACTGCAGCCGGGCCGGTATGAATACAAGTTTCAGGTGGACGGCGCCTGGTATCTTGATCCCGGAAATCCCGGAAAAAACAAAATTTGTGACAATAGCCTCGGGGCCCGGAATCACGTTATCATAGTAAATGGTTGACAATGGACGAATTTGATCTAACTGGCAATTTTTACCTTCAAACCTGCGAAATTTAAGATAGCAGGAAAGGGGCAATAAACCGTTGATCTATTATCAACTATATGAAAATCGGGACGATATTGCAATAGATGATGACGTGGACATAGAGGTTCCAGAGGCCGAACAAAGTGAGTCAATCCGGAAAGTAAAGGAAACCGCAAGCGTTCCAAGGGAAGAGGGAAATCTGGTCAGGTATAACCCGCTTCAGCAGTATTTTTCTGAAATCAGCAGATACCAGTTGCTGACCCGGGAACAGGAAATCGAGCTCGGCCGCCGGGTTCGGGATGAGGGAGATCCAGATGCAGCCTATATCCTGGTCATTTCGAATTTGCGGCTTGTAGTCAAGATAGCTATGAATTTCCAGCAGACTTGGATGCAGAATTTAATGGACCTGATCCAGGAAGGCAACATAGGGCTCATCCATGCCGTACAGAAATTTGATCCCTATAAAAACGTCAAATTTTCGTATTACGCGGCATTCTGGATCAAAGCCTATATCATGAAATTCATCATGAACAACTGGCGCTTGGTCAAGATCGGCACGACCCAGGGCCAGCGCAAGCTGTTTTTCAGGCTTAAAAAGGAAAAGCAAAAACTTGTGGAAGAGGGGTTCATACCTGAAATCAAGCTTCTGTCCAGCCGTCTGGGAGTTTCAGAGCGGGAAGTGCGCGACATGGACCAGCGGATGGAAGGAGGAGATATGTCCTTGGACGAGCCTTTCAAGAACGATTCGGATACGGAGCGGGGCGATTTTCTCAGTTCTGACTCGGAATCCATTGAAAACGAGGTGAGCCGAAAAGATCTCAGGAATATACTGCGCGAAACGGCGAATAACTTTAAAAAGCAGTTATCTGGGCGGGAACTCGATATCTTTGAAAACCGGATTTTCACAAATATGCCCATGACCCTCCAGGAATTCGGGGAAACCTACCAGATTTCCCGGGAGCGGGTGCGGCAGCTGGAAACAAATATAATAAAAAAAATGAGAGTTTTTTTGGAAAAAGAAAACCCCGATTTTTGCCAGTTATACGAGCATCGGGAAAATATCCCACGTGGGGAGTCTTTATGACCCCCAAATATGCAATGTTATTTCATTGCTGAGCATAACCACTAATGAAAGGAGACCTCATGATAAATTTTAATAAAGAAAAGGTCGTGGCAATTCGTGTGAATAAAGGTGTGATTTGCACAGACTGCATGACGGATGGAGACTGGGACCTGCTGACCGAGGATCGTGTTATTACTCAGAAAGATCAGAATGAAAAAGACAAAATTTTATTCTGTGACAGA
>CAZVFQ010000188.1:0-3134 GCA_964626455.1 uncultured Desulfobacteraceae bacterium
CGTACGTGAAATTCCGCAGGGATGCAGCGCAACGCCGATATTGGACTTTTTACGATGCCATCAATTTTTGATTCGATAGTGCTGCAGGCCGGCCTGAAGCCTGCTTTTTTTGCTTTGCACACGGTGGGCAAGACAAGCATAAAAACCTGTCTCCTTGTTTTTTTCAACGGGGTTCTTATTAAACAATAAGGTCTCAGTTGCACCTGGTCAATCAATAAAATTTCCCCGGACAAATCCGTGCCCATATTGACATTACGGTTTGCATGATTATTATATTTTTGAATAATTCCAAATAGAAAGAAGGCACGAAAACAATCATCATGACAATGGTCATGAGCCGAATAAAAACAAGGAGGCCTCTATGAGGTTTGACAAATTTACAATAAAATCCCAGGAACTAGTCCAGGGGGCCCAGTCCCGTGCTTCGCAGAACAGCAACCAGCAGATCGAACCCCTGCACCTGCTTGCAGAGATGATAGAAGATCCGCAGGGGGTTGTTGTTGCGATTATCCGGAAAATCGGGGCTGATCCTTCGGAAATATTAAAGGATACAAATGAGGCAATAAAAAGGCTGCCCAGGGTACAGGGCACAACAGAGACCTATATCTCCTCTTTGACAAAAAAGGTCCTGGAATCAGCCTTTACCATCGCCTCAAACATGAAGGACCAGTACGTAAGCATAGAACACATCCTTCTTGCCCTTGCTGAGAGCAAGGAAGGAGAAGTGCCGCGCATTTTCGAGCGACACGGGGTAAAGCGCGACGACATCTTAAATGTGCTCTCTGAGATCAGGGGCAATCAGACCATTACCGACCAGAACCCGGAGGACAAATACCAGGCCCTGGAAAAATACAGCCGGGATCTGACCGAAGAAGCAAGGCTCGGCAAGCTGGATCCTGTAATCGGAAGGGATGAGGAGATCAGGCGGATAGCACAGGTGCTGTCGCGCAGGACCAAGAACAACCCGGTGTTAATAGGCGAACCCGGCGTTGGCAAAACCGCCATTGTGGAAGGTCTTGCCCAGCGCATCGTTGAAGGCGACGTCTCTGAAACCCTAAAGGACCGGCGCATTGTTGCCCTTGACATGGGAGCCCTTATTGCCGGGGCCAAGTACAGGGGCGAATTTGAAGACCGGCTTAAGGCCCTTTTAAAAGAAGTGGAAAAATCAGAAGGCCAGATCATACTGTTTATAGACGAGCTGCACACCCTGGTGGGAGCAGGTGCGGCAGAAGGCGCCATGGACGCCTCAAACATGTTAAAACCCGCACTTGCGCGCGGCTCGCTCAGGTGCGTTGGCGCAACCACCATCACCGAGTACAGAAAGCACATTGAAAAGGACGCAGCCCTTGAGCGGCGGTTCCAGCCGGTTTTTACATCCGAGCCGACCACGGAGGACACGATTTCCATCCTGCGCGGCTTAAAGCAGAAATATGAGGTACATCACGGAGTAAAAATAAAGGACTCGGCCTTAGTAGCCGCTGCAACCCTGTCTGAACGATATATTACAGACAGGTTCCTGCCGGATAAGGCAATTGACTTAATCGACGAGTCAGCCTCGCGGCTGCGAATAGAAATCGACTCCAAGCCCACGGAAATAGACGAGATCCAGAGGCGCATAACCCAGCTCGAAATCGAGCGCGAGGCCCTGAAAAAGGAAACCGACAACGCCTGCAAGGACCGTCTGCAAAAGATCGAACAAACACTTGAAGGCCTCAAGGAAGAATACAACCGGATGAACGCCCACTGGCAGAATGAAAAGCAGGTGATCCAGAAACTACGAGATCTTAAAACCGAACTTGACCAGCTCGGCACTGAAGAGCAGCTCGCCCAGCGCCGCGGGGATCTTGAAAGGGTGGCCCAGCTTCGCTACGGACGCAGAAACGAAATCCAGAAGGAAATCGACGATACCAACGCAAAGCTGGTGGAGCTGCAGAAAGGCAGGCGCATGCTGCGCGAGGAAGTTGATGCCGAAGATATTGCCTATATCGTCTCCAAATGGACGGGCATCCCGGTATCAAAGATGCTTGAGACCGAGCGCGAAAAACTCGTTGCAATGGAACAGCGCATAAAGAATCGGGTAGTGGGCCAGGAGCAGGCGGTACAGGCCGTGTCAAACGCCGTGCGCCGTGCACGCTCAGGCCTTCAGGACCCGAACCGGCCCATAGGATCCTTTATTTTCATGGGCCCCACGGGCGTGGGCAAGACAGAGCTTGCAAAAGCCCTTGCGGAATTTCTCTATGATGACGAACAGGCCATAGTGCGCCTTGACATGTCAGAATACATGGAAAAACACGCAGTTTCCAGGATGATCGGTGCACCGCCAGGATATGTCGGCTATGAGGAAGGCGGATACCTCACTGAATCCATCCGCCGAAGGCCCTATTCTGTGATCCTGTTTGACGAAATAGAAAAAGCACACCCTGATGTGTTCAACGTGCTGCTCCAGATCTTAGATGACGGCCGGCTCACAGACGGTCAGGGAAAGACCGTGGATTTCAGAAACACAATTATCATAATGACATCCAATGTTGGAAGCGGCCAGCTCCAGGACGCTGGAGAGCAGAATCGTGAACAGATGGAAGAAAGGGTGCTCCAGTCGCTGCGCTCAACCTTTAAGCCCGAGTTTTTAAACAGAATCGACGAGGTGATAATATTCCTCAGCCTGACCAGCGAACAGCTTCGCGACATTGTGGACATCCAGTTCAAGCACTTAAAAAAGCGGCTTGAAGACAGGAATATCGGAATCGAGCTTACTGATGCGGCAAGGGATCTTCTGGCAAGACGCGGATTTGACCCTGTCTACGGAGCCCGTCCGCTAAAGCGTACGATCCAGCACTTAGTGGAAAACCCGCTTTCCATGAAGATCCTGGAAGGAGACGTTGCAGAAGGCGACCGGATCATAGCCGATGTAAGCGGAGACGAAATTGACTTCCGCGTGGAAAAGCAGCCCGCAAAAGAATCAGAACCCGAGGCTGCAGCCGGATAAAATCCGCTTTTTTCCATAATAAATCACAAAAAACGCCCGGGAGAATTTTCCTCCCGGGCGTTTTTTGCAGAAATTATGCTTCAGTACATGGCATCAGCCCGCAGCCTCGATGATTTCTTCCGGAATATCGGCGTTTGTGTGCACCCTC
>CAZVFQ010000189.1:0-1776 GCA_964626455.1 uncultured Desulfobacteraceae bacterium
GAAAGCCTGGAAGAGGTTCTGCGGGAGCGGTTTAGCGGCAATACCCTGGAGATGAATCTCAAGGCCCTTCAAAAAGGAATTGCCCTGGTGTCCGGGTAATGATCAACTGTTGTTGGCTGCGAAATACGATACAATGAGAAAGGAGTAATCACCATGGGTCGTTCAGAAAGGAACGAGCAGATATTTGCCCCATGCCAAGAAGCCTGCCCGGCGGGCATAGATGTGCCGCGTTATATCAGGCAGATACAGAACGGTAATTTTGATGAGGCACTGGCAACTGTGCGCGAACGCATCCCTTTTCCCTCGGTGTGCGGTTATGCCTGCGTTGCATTTTGCGAATCCAGGTGCGCCAGAATTCAATACGATGACGCCCTGGCAATCCGGCTGCTGAAACGGGCGGCTGCAGAACATGGTTCTGATGACATAAGAAGAGAGAATTCTTCTTCCAGTAACAAAAAAGTTGCAATTATAGGATCAGGGCCCGGCGGTCTGACTGCTGCCTACTACTGCGCCGTAAAAGGCCATGATGTTACCGTATTTGAATCAATGCCGGAGGCCGGAGGAATGCTTCGCTACGGAATTCCTGAGTACCGGCTGCCGAATGCGATTTTAGACAAAGAAATCGCTTATATTGAAAAACAGGGTGTAAAAATTCTCACCAATACCAAGGTGGAATCAGCCGGCGAACTTAAACAAAAGGGTTTTGATGCAATTTTAGTGGCAAGCGGTGCCTGGAATGCACAGAAAACAGGAATCCATGGCGAAGATTCAGATAAAGTTATAGACGGGATATCTTTTTTAACCAGTGTAAACACTGGTAAAAAGCCGGGAATCGGCCGCAGGGTTGTTGTGGTGGGCGGCGGAAACACTGCAATCGACGCAGCCCGGGCAAGTCTTCGTATGGGCTCTGAGGTAAGGATTCTTTACCGGCGCACTATACAGGAGATGCCTGCAAGCAATGAAGAAATCGAAGACGCTCTTAGTGAAGGCGCTGTTATTGAATATCTGACCGCGCCGGTGCAAATCAGCGACAGCGGGGTTGATTGTGTAAAAATGGAGCTTGGCAGTTTTGATTCAAGCGGCAGGCCGCGGCCGGTTCCGGTGGAGGCAAGCCAATACAGAGTTGAATGCGATACCGTAATAATGGCCATAGGCCAGTCAGCCGATGTGGAATCAATCGGCCTTGCCTCTGATAAAAACGGTACAGCGGCCGTTGACCCGAATTCTCTGGCAACAGCAAAAGACGGGATTTTTGCCGCAGGTGACGCGGTTTCCGGGCCTTCATCAATTATCGAAGCAATCGCCCAGGCAAGAAAGGCCAGCAGTTCAATTGATATCTACCTTGGAGGCGACGGCGTAATAGATGAACAGGTAAAAAATGTTTCAGACAATGAAGCACAGGAGCCCGAGATCAGAGGCACGTGCCGGTTTGCTGCGGAAAAGCTGCGGTTAAAAGATTATTCCGGAGAATTCAGCCTGACTGAAAAAGGCTATGACAGCGAGACTGCGATTAAGGAAGCCCGCCGCTGCCTTTCCTGTGATCTGCGCGACTACACGGTGGAAGTGGATTTTGTATTGTGCAAGGATTGCGGATACTGCAAGGAAGTCTGCACGCTGGGGGTTTTTCAGCGGCTGGACAAATATAATCCCGCAGGCTACAGGCCCATGTCTGCAGAAAAGACAGACCGGTGTATTGGATGCCTCAACTGCCTGTATACGTGTCCGGATTTTGCAATCCATATAAGAAAAGAACCCATGGCGCATAACGCATAAACA
>CAZVFQ010000189.1:1876-3010 GCA_964626455.1 uncultured Desulfobacteraceae bacterium
AAAAATATACAAATACGGCGAGCCTATAGGAATAGCAAGTATGGATATCAGCAAAGGCGATATGGTGCATATCCATAACATGGAAGGATTCAGGGGCCGGGGGGACTTAAACGATTCCAGGTGAGAAGGTTTTTGCCGCAGCAGCTATGGGAGCAGTGAAATGAATCATCGTTTTTTGGGATATCAGAGAGAAAACGGGGCCGTTGGCATAAGAAACCATGTGCTGATTATTCCTGCACAGCGTCAGTTAAATATGGTGGCTCAGAAGATATCCGACATGGTGCCCGATACCAGGGCATTTATATCTCTCGGGGAGCTGGGCCGTCCAAAAGAAGACAGACTGGTTCTCCACAGGACAATGACAGGCCTTGGCATAAACCCCAACACTGCATCTGTTTTGATCCTGGGATCAACAAAGCAGGCCGGATACGAGGAGCTGAAGGTTGAGCGGATCAGCAGCGAGATTTCAAAGGCAGGAAAACGTGTCGAGGTCCTGCTTCTTACCGAAGAGGGCGGATGGTACAATCTTCTGGGAAAAGGTATCAAGGTCGCCCGGGACATGGTCCGCGAAGCCAGCAGAGCCAGAAGGGAGCCTTTCGGGTTTGAGAACCTTGTGCTTGGCGTGAAATGCGGCATGTCTGATTCAACTTCTGGTATTTGCGGCAATCCCACTGTGGGGCGGGTTTTTGACAAGCTGGTGCAGGCGGGTGGACGGGCTGTTTTCTCCGAGACAACCGAGGTAATAGGAGCCGAGCACGTCTTAATCAGAAGGGCAAAAAATGAGGAAGTTGCACAGAAGATTTTAAAGGCTGTTGAGCAAACAGAGCAAAAGGCAAAAAGCGTAGGCGAGGATATCCGGGAAACAAATCCGATTCCTGAAAATATAGCAGGCGGTCTTACCACGCTTGAGGAAAAATCTTTGGGCGCAATCGTAAAAGCCGGCAGCTCAACAATAGAGGATGTAATCGCATACGGACAGCCGATAGAAAAGCCGGGGCTTTATTTCATGGATGCATGGATGTCTTCTCTTTCACTTCCCACTGGGTATGCGGCCTCTGGGGTGCATCTTTTCATGTATCAAATGGGAGGAGCCGGTGTGCCGGGCAGGGAATTTCCGCCTCCGAGCATAAGCGC
>CAZVFQ010000190.1:0-3004 GCA_964626455.1 uncultured Desulfobacteraceae bacterium
GTTGACCAGAAAGAGTGCAGCCCCTTTTACATCCAGCGCCCTTGCAATGCTTTCCACCGCAAGCAGCACCACTTCCTCTGGATCTTTTGAATGTGAGATTGCGCCCGTGATTTTCAGCAGGGTTTCGTAATTTAAAAGTGTTTTCTTCATTTTTTCGCCCCCCCCTGTTTTTGGAATGATTTTGTAAAAGCCGCAGTACTTCCCTGCAGTTTAGTTTATTTAAATCCCCCCTTTTGCGGGGAAGAGTTGCAAGACAGCTGCTGGCCGCGGAAATGAAGGTATAGAGGAACAGGTTGTGAAAATAAAATGTGTCTTTATATTTTAAAAATAATAATGCCCGGCCCGCAG
Organism: uncultured Desulfobacteraceae bacterium; assembly: GCA_964626455.1. Classification (GTDB taxonomy): domain Bacteria; phylum Desulfobacterota; class Desulfobacteria; order Desulfobacterales; family Desulfosalsimonadaceae; genus Desulfosalsimonas. Next base: position 349 of record CAZVFQ010000190.1, read on the forward strand.
GTCAAGCAGAATGGTTGCGGAAAAACCGATATTGGACTTCCCTGGGAGCAGATTTCCGATGGCAAAGAAAGAAGTTCAAGATCAAGGCGCGCAAATCCCGAGGAATGCAGCGTAGTTAATCGTACGTGAAATTCCGCAGGGATGCAGCGCAACGCAGATATTGAACTTCTTTCTTTGCCATCATAATTGTTTTACAATAATAATTTTATGCTTATTCTAATAATTGCAGACAAACAATAAAAAGGGAGGAAAATCTCATGTATAACCAGGTTGTAATGGATCATTTCAAAAATCCGAGAAATGTGGGCGTAATCGAGGAGCCAGACGGGGTGGGCGAAGTCGGCAACCCCATTTGCGGCGACATGATGACAATTTACCTTAAGGTCGATGAAAGTGAGCGGATATCTGATATAAAGTTTCAGACGTTCGGGTGCGGCTCAGCCATAGCGGTATCGAGCATGTTAACCGAGCTTGCAAAGGGCAGGACCATAGACGAGGCCAGAAATATTACAAACAAGGACGTGGCAGACGCCCTGGAAGGTCTGCCCAAAAACAAGCTGCACTGCTCAAATCTCGGCGCTGACGCTCTTCATATGGCCATTCAGAATTACGAGGATAAAAAAGCCGGTGTGGTCAGAAAGCCTGAAGAAAGACAGGAAAAGCATGAGCACGGTGACGGGCAGGAATGTCATTGCCCGTACTGTGATGTTGAAATAAGTGAAAATGCAGAATTTTGTGAGGCCTGCCAGCGGAAGCTGACAGAAGAAGAGCACTGAAAAAGGGGGATGCCGATGAGTTATATTAATCTTGACAACATTTCTTTTACGCCGCTTTTACCGGAAGTAAAGCAGGCAATGACAGAAGCCGTAAACAGTGATCTGCACAACCCCTCAAGCCAGCACAAAGCCGGGGAAAAGTCCGCTGAAATCCTCTCTGATGCGCGACAGAGCGTATCCGGGCTGATAAATGCGTCAAATCCAAGGGAAATCGTGTTTACCTCATGCGGCACAGAGTCTGTCAACCATGCAATAAAGGGCACAGCCCTGGCAAACCGGGATAAGGGAAACCACATTATTACCACAAACATTGAGCATAATTCGGTGCTAAGAAGCCTTAAAAGACTTTCATCCCAGGGCTTCAAAGTGACCTCTCTTCCGGTTGACGATTCAGGCCGCGTTGATCCGAAAGCAGTTGCGGATGCAATAACCGATCAGACCATCCTGGTCTCGGTAATACACGCTAACAACGAGACCGGCACCATCCAGCCCATTGAAGAAATCGGCCGGATTACAAGAGAAAACAAGGTCTTGTTCCACAGCGATGCAGTGGACTCGGTCGGTGTGGTTCCGGTGGATGTTGAAAAATTAAACGTGGACCTGCTTAGCTTCGGCTCCAACCAGTACGGCGGCCCCACAGGCGCTGCAGGTTTGTATATCCGCCGCGGCATCCGGATTTTTCCGCTGCTCGACGGCGGAGTTCAGGAAAACAACAAGCGCGCCGGAACAGAAAATCTTATCTCTATTATAGGGATGGCAAAAGCCGCGGAACTCGCAGTAAAATATATGAAAGAGCGCCTGGTACGCCTGACAGAAATCAGGAATTACCTGGTTCGGCAGCTGCCTGAGTATATAGACGAATACATTGTCAATACCAATCTGGAAAACAGCCTTCCGAACCTGTTAAATGTTTCTTTGAAATATATAGAGGGCGAAAGCGTAATGCTTATGCTCGATGAGGACAATATTGCTGTATCCACCAAGTCGGCATGCGCCACAGGTTCTTTAAGAGCTTCCCATGTGCTGCTCTCTCTGGGTCTGAGTCATGCGGATGCCCAGGGCACAGTCGTGATCTCATGGAACATTGACAATACCCTCGAAGATATTGACAAGTTTTTGGCCTCCCTTTCCGGGGTGGTAAAAACGCTTCGCAGTATGTCGCCCCTGTATCAAAAGGCATAGAGTAAAAAAGGCGCCCCCTTTTGTGTTTTGCAAAAGGGGGCGCATATGCCCGGATCGTTTTTCTACCTTGGTTCGTTGCTTTTGCCGGAAGAATCAATGGAGCACTGTGTAAAATCGATCTGCACATTGCATTTTGCACACTTGTGCGGCCGGTCGAATTCATCTGAGAAGATTTCGTTTTCAGCACCGCATTCCGGACACCTGCATGTAAAAACGCTTAAATTTTTAAACTGCTGGAATCCAGGACAATGCTGGGGTGTTGTTTGCTGTGCCATACCTTCCTCCTTTAATGTGTTTTTGTTTTAAAATCGATGGCGCCGTAAAAAGCTCTTTATTCCGTCGCGGCGGTATTTTTGCAGAAAGGAAATCCGTAAGCGCCCTGGCTGACCGGCGGCGCGAAAAAGCGAGTTTCCTCGCTCCAGGAGCCTCTTTGAGACTCAATTTCCGCTCGGAAACCCCCCTTTTCCGCGCCGCCGTCAGGCCAATGAAGTACAATTTCGTTAGAGCGCAAAGAAACGATTTCCTTAGAAGCTTCCTATATCGCCTGATGTTTTTGCAGGCGCCATTTAAAATCAGACTTCTAAGTAATTTCAAAAAAAGTTACTGTTATAGCTCGGTCCCGGGCTGTTTATGGCCCGGGGGCAACACTTCCAAGGAAGTCCAAGGTCGGGGTCGGTTTTTGAAGCGACATTGAGCGT
>CAZVFQ010000191.1:0-2915 GCA_964626455.1 uncultured Desulfobacteraceae bacterium
TTAAAAGCGTTCGGATCGGTAAGCTGATAGACAACCAGATAAAGGGAATAGGATTTGCCTCTTTCCACGTTTAGTTTATTGGCCGCCTTAAGATTTAAAACAATGCCCCTTTCTTCAGCTTCCCATTTCGGGGGTGCTTCAGGCGAAGATGCGCATGAATAAAGAAAGGCGGCCGCAATTAACAATAAGATTGCCGTTAAAGTCCTCACGATTAAGCTCCTTTTGAAAAACCTTGTTATCGCGTCAGTCAGCGGTTTTAAAGAACCACTGAGCTCTGAACAATGTTCTAAACTCTATTACAAGATTATAAAACAATAACCATCAATATATTTCAAAAACTTCTTTTATAAAACTGAATCATTGCTTTTTTAATGATCTAATTAATAAAATAATGAGACAACCTATTTAAATAAATCAAACCTATGTGTCAAGTTAAAAAAGCAATGAACACTGTTTGAATTTACTAAACAGTAATATTTTTACTTAAATTACGTACTATTTATTTTGCGGAAATTTTTAGCCGGAAGCCGGCTGGATGGGAAAAACTGGTTGTACCGAATAAATCCGGGGGTTGAAAAAAGAAAGGATTTTGCGGGGGGCGGATTCTTATCCGCCCCGTCTACATCATAGCTGTAACACCGCCGTCTGCCGTAATCACGGTGCCGGTAATGTATCCGGCGCGCTCAGAGGCGAGAAAGGCAACCACGGATGCTATATCATCGGGATCTCCGGGAGGAGGATCCGTTGGCATGAGCTCCTGCCAGCGATCAGGGTCGTTAAACTTTGCCTGGGCTCCTGACTGCAGAAGGGATAACAGCCTTTGCGTCTTTATTAAACCGGGGTTAACGCCCACGACCCTTATACCGTCTTTTAGACTTCCGGCGCCCAGGGCAGTGCACAGGGCCATAAGGGAAGCATTGCCCATCCCACCGGCTATATATCCCATACGGGGGCGCTGACCTGCAGCTCCTATAACATTTATGATCACGCCTTTTCCGCGCGATTTCATCTGCGGATACACTGCACGGCAGAGGTTGATATAACCGAAGACTTTAAGATCCCAGGCCCGGCGCAGGGCTGCCTCGTCAATCTGCCAGAGATCCCCGCGCGGTATGGCACCGGCATTATTGACCAGGATATCGATATCAGGACATGACCCTGCAAGAGCCCGGGCCTGATCGCCATTGCTGAGGTCAACCGGATGGATTTTAACGGAAACCCCGTATTTTGATTCAATTCTTTCTTTTGCCTCCTGCAGGTCCGGCTCCTTTCTTGCTGTCAGATGAAGACCGCAGCCCTCTGCTGCAAAGACTCCGGCACACGCCAGGCCTATTCCTTTGGAACCGCCGGTGATCAGGACGGTTTTGCCAGACAGATTCAGCTCCATTTCACTTCCTCCTTGCTGTTTTCCAACAATTAAAGCCCTGCGGATTAGAGGCAGCTGCGCTTTCTCCGCGAATAATCTCCCCTGAGATCAAGCCCCGGTCCCGGCTGATTGCTGCTGCCGGCGAAGCAATATAAGCTGTTTTTTGATTACAAAGGCAAGCCCGACCCCGACCAGCAGGAAAATTCCTGCGGCCAGAAAAGCCGCTGAGGTCTGCCCTTGCGTGGCGGACTCTATCATCTGGTAGACCCTGGAGAAGACAAATCCGCCCACCCCCCAGGCTGAAAATATAAGCCCGTAATTTATGCCAAAATTCTTCAGACCCCAGAGATCCTTGGTAATGGCCGGAAAAATGGAAAGATTCGTGCCGTAATTAAACCCTATCAGGGTGGCAAGAAGAATTATTATAACCGCACTGGTACCGGGCACATCAACTACAGTCATTGCGATAAACATCAGCAATGCCTGAAATCCGAGCATGATCATAAGAGTATTTTCCCTGCCGATGTAATCGGATATCACCCCTGCTGCAATCCTGCCGGTGGCGTTTCCAACAGCCAGTATCATCACGGCCATAAAGGCCAGTTCAGCAAGGCTTGCCTGGGCCATTGAATTAATACTGCTTATGACCATCAGACCCGCACCCGCACCGATAAAATAGGCAAACCAGATCAGGTAAAAATTGCCGGACTTAAGCATCCCGCCGACGGTTACCTCATCCATGGGCTTTATTTTCGGCTCTTTTGGAACCTTTTCAAACGGCACCGGCGGGCTGTATCCTGCAGCCGGATTGATCAAAAGCAGCGACAGCAGAACAACCGCAAAGAAAAAAGCCACCCCGAAGATCTGCATTGTCTTGATAAGACCGTAGCTTTCAATCAAATAGGTTGAAAGCGGCGATATATAGGCAGGAGCAAGCCCGAAACCCGAGACCACAAGCCCTGCGACCAGGCCGGTCTTTGCGGGCGGAAACCATTTTATGGCCGCAGGCGTTGCAGAAGAATAACCGCATCCTATGCCCGCGCCAACCATTACGCCGAAGCCCAATATCCATATCCAATACTCTGTTGACTGAGAAATCAGAAGAAAGCCCAGGCCCACCAGAACGCCGCCTATAGCCGTTGTAAGACGAGGTCCGAGCTTGTCCTGGAACTTTCCTGCAGGAATCATAAAAAATGCAAAAACCAGACAGCATACAGCATACGGGTCGTTTACCGCAGACAGGCTCCAGTCAAAACCGCCTATCTCAAAGCCCTCTCCTGCAATTATGCTTCTCTGGATTTCAGACCTGAAGATACTCCAGGTATAAAGAATACCCAGGGCCAGATTCACCCCGGTGCCGGCAAAGGTAACGATCCATCCTTTTTTCAGTGAATCCTCAGATGACATTGACATTAATCAGACTCCCTTTTTCCCCCGGGGCGGGCGCTGTATAGCAGCCCGGTTTTGCGCATTTATCCGGATAACCGGCCAACATCTCTATAAATAATGTATATGTTGATAATTTAGGTGTCAAACCAAATATGATGGC
>CAZVFQ010000192.1:0-2825 GCA_964626455.1 uncultured Desulfobacteraceae bacterium
GCGACAATATCGCCCTGCCCGGGAATATAGGCTGCCATTTACCATTCCTCTCTGCCGTACGGCTTCCCCCAGTCGACTTCTTCCGGCTGGTAGTCTTCTGGGATGCGGGCTACAAGGTTTTCCAGGCTGTATTTGCCGCGGATTCTTCTTGCCGGCACAATTAACAATGCGCTGCCTTCCACGCTTATTTCAACTTCATCGCCGGTCTTGAGGCCGGCACTTTCAAGCAGCTCCTTGTTCAGCCTCAGGCCTTGGCTGTTTCCCCATTTCTGGATTTTCGTCTGCATACTCTGGCTCCCTCCTTTAAAGGATAGCCAAAGTATATACTTTTACGGGAACAAGGTCAAGGTTTTTTACAGCCCGAAAAGATTTTGTTTGTTGTTCTTGACAGCTTTTTGGGTTTATTGCTGTGGGATACTATTCCCATGCAGTATCGCAGAGCTTATGGCTCTGAAGAATAGCGAATTCAAGGCGCAAATTTCAGGTTGCCCAGGAATACTGATATCGCTGGCAAGCATGGTGGACTTTCGTTGCTATGAAAAGCTATTCCTGCTCAAGAACTTCCCGCACCTTCGCAGCCAGATCTTTCAATGAGAATGGTTTCTGAATGAATTGCACCCCCTCGTCCAGCACTCCGTGGTGGGCGATGACATTGGCCGTATAGCCCGACATGTAAAGGGTTTTGAGGTCAGGTTGGTTTTTGGATAACCGGGCTGATAAATCCCGGCCGTTCATCTCCGGCATGACAACATCTGTTATTAAAAGGTTTATTGTTCTGTTATATTCGTTTGAAATTTGCAATGCCTCAGCCGGACTTGTGGCGGTCTCAACGGTATAGCCCAGCCTTTCCAGCATTTGCCTCGACATCTGCAGTATCGCATTTTCGTCTTCGACAACCAGAACGGTCTCCGCTCCTGTAGGGATTTGCCCGCTGGACTCTTTTGCGGAATGTAAAGAAGAATTTGCCTCTTCATGGGAAGGAAAATACAATTTGAAGGTCGTCCCTTCTCCGGGCTCGCTGTATACGTTTATAAAACCATTGTTCTGTTTGACAATACCATAAACCGTAGGCAGGCCCAGGCCGGTTCCTTTTCCGATTTCCTTGGTCGTAAAATAAGGATCAAAGAGTTGTTTCCTGATCTCTTCTTCTATTCCACATCCATCATCGCTGACTGCCAGCATAACGTATCGTCCCGGAATTGCCTCCGGGTTGCTCTTGCAGTAATCTTCGTCAACCATTGTGTTTTTCGTCTCTATGGTCAATTTTCCCACATCAGATATGGCATCCCGGGAATTTACGGCGAGATTCGCCATGACCTGGTCCACCTGGGATGGGTCTATTTTTACCGGCCACAGATGGTTTCCGGGGTGCCACTCAAGGTCAATGTTTTCACCAATCAGTCGCTGTAGCATTTTCAGCATGCTTGAAATGGTGTCGTTTAGATCAAGCTGCACCGGACTGATGGTCTGCTGCCGGGCAAAAGCAAGCAACTGGCGGACGATTTTGGCGGATTGACTGCCTGCGGTGTAAATTTCCTGGATTGTTGCCCGGAGGGGATCTGATGGCTCCATCATATCGATGGCAAGTTCGGCGTATCCGTTGATGATGGCAAGTTTGTTGTTGAAATCATGGGCCACGCCGCCTGCCAGCCTGCCCACGGATTCCATTTTTTGGGCCTGATTGAGTTGAGACTGCAGTTTTTCACGATCTTTTTCGGCCTCTTTTCGCTCGGTGATATCAATCAAGGCACCTTGTACCCCTGAAACCTCTCCTTCCTTCAGTAAAGGACGGGCAGTGGTTCTAGCCCAGACCACTTGATTGTCTTTTGTTAAAAAACGATATTCAGAAGGCTCATTAATGCCTGACAGGATTTTGCGGAATTGTTCAGGTCGACCTTCTTTGTCGTCAGGGTGAACAAAATCGTCAGCGTGTTTCCCGATTAACTCTGAGGGAGTATAACCGAGCATGAGTTCAACAGGTGGAGAAACATACGTAATCCTGCCCTCCACATCAAGGGTATATATTACCTCGTTTAGGTTCTCAACGAGCATTCGGTATTTTTCTTCGCTTTCGCCTAGTTGCTTCTCTGCCTGCTTGCCCTCGGTGATATTTCGCGCTGTCCAAATTACTGCGCGTTCGCCCCGGATGGTTAGGGGTAATGGCTGAATGCGGGCATCAAAATAAATATTCCCCTCTGGCCCCGGCGCTGCCTCCAGCCCTTTGACTTCAGTGCCGGAAAGAGAATATTTAACTGTTCGCAGTACGTCTTGCTTTAACGTTTCCCGGATTTGCTCCAAAAACCAATCCGCTTTGTCCTTTGGAAGCACATCGTATAGGGACATGCCCTTCAAATATGATCCATCATGGTAAGAGGAAGTATCCCGACCCCCGGCGATCTCAAGATAATATCCACTCTCTGTAATTATAAAAACAGGGTCCGGCAGAGCTTTCACCATTGCCTGAAGCAATTCAGTTTCAAAATCCATGATTTATGTCCTTATCGGTCATTTGATCCGGCATGGCTCAAATATCCAACTTGTCGGGATTTTCTTACAATTATCAAAACATATTGAGGGTTACAATAGAATCTATGACTTATCAATTGTAGATTCTTGTCAGCTTTTTTCCGCGGAAAGTCAGTGTACATTCCGGCTATGGGATGGCAGGAGTGCGAATTTTAATCCCCTGCAAGATGCCTTAATAAAGATGGAAAAATCAGCAGGCCGGGAATCCTGCATCCACTGGCAAGTTATCTGGACCGTTAATCATTGGTCTATTTGAGCTTATAAAACTTATCGTGCCACGCACAAGCATTGCAGTACAC
>CAZVFQ010000193.1:0-2798 GCA_964626455.1 uncultured Desulfobacteraceae bacterium
GCAGGGTGCCGGTCAGATCAATCATTGTGCGGCCAAGTTCCGCTTCCATGCCGGCCTTGGTGGTTCTGGATTTTTTCATCGCCTGTATGGGGCTGTAGTGTATTGTTATGGAACATTTTTGCCGGCCCGGACAATGTATTCGCAATGCTCCGGCCAGTTACAGGTTCATCGCCGATTATCCCAATCCGGGCCATGCTTCTGGGATTTTTTTGGTAATTTGTATATTCTTTTCGGCATCGTAAAAAAAAAATTTAGGTGTATCAATTTGATTCAGTAACTAACTGGCGATAAGTAATCGAGTTTGTGGAACAGCATGCTGTCAATAATCGTTCGAAAATCGTTTCGCGGCGCTCCTTGAAGCGGCGATTGTATCTGTATGCAAATTCGGCAAGATACCGGTTTAAATGTTTAGTGGATACAAAGGTATGTGTACCACGTATCCAGGTTTTCAGTCTTTCAATCGTCCTGTGGACATTGGGCAGCACTTCACTGGCTTGTTCCGGAGCATTCAGGGAAATGCTCTCGATGTTATATTCGCTGGACAAGGACTGGTAAATGGCCAATCCGTCGGACTTGAATTCAGCGCTCGGCTGGGTTTGTTCCGCAAGGAAAAGGCCTGTATTATCGGTATTGAAGGACCGGGGTTTAAATAAGGCTACATGGCCGCTTCCTTTAGGCCGGGACTCCACGGCAACTATGACAGGCGTTTTCCCGGCAGCGCCACGACCCCTTTTACCGGCCTTTTTTTTACCGCCGATGTAGGTATCGTCGAGTTCTATGATACCATTTAAGGCATAACGGGCATCCCGGTCCTGCATGGCTTTGCGGATTTTATGAGACCAGGCCCATGCCGTGGGATACGAAAGATCCAGATCATGCTGCAATTGAAGAGCTGAAGATCCGGTCTTACGGGTTGCCACCACGAAGATGGCCCAGAACCAGTCCCGCAGAGGTTTTCTGGTTCCGTGAAAAATGGTATTTGCAGTTACCGAAGTCTGGTGATGGCATTTTTTACACTGATAGGCATGCCGGGTTTTGATGATAGTTGCCTTGTTGTGCCCGCACCTGGGGCAGGCAAAGCTATCTGGCCACTTGTGCTTGATCAGATATTTGATACAATCCTTTTCAGTGCGGAATTTCCGTCTGAATTGCTTGACTTTGGTTACCGAATACATGGTCCACCTCCGTCTCGTAAGATCTATTTTGGACCATATATTTAACATATAAAAAACCATTATTTCAATAGGTTGTTTTAATTATAGCTGGGTAAAATTGATACACCTATTTCTTTATGTCGAAAAAGCCTTTCTTCGGGCGTATTATCTGGAAACCATATAATATATCACGGTGTTTATAATATATCCACAGTACTTCGTGCTCTAAGCCCCCACGGTTCAGGACATGGATGTAATGGTTGTTCTCACATCACTATGCACCAGGAGTTCCTGGCCTGTGCAAATGTCATATCCGGCGAGAACAAACAGGGCGGGAAAAACCGATGAAAAATAGAGTCTTTACGTAGTAGCAAATATTCTCCCCCCATGTTCTTCCAAACGGCAGACAAGTGACGTAATTACTGGCCGGGTTCAACCAAACAGATAAACTGTCAGAGTTGAGGAGGATTTTGAGCGGCTGAATCATTCAACATGGTTGAAAATCCGGAGTCTTGCATAGGGCCTCAATTTTATAAGGATAACAGAATTTTCAATTGTGTGTCAATTGAATTAGAAGTGAATTAGAAAGAAGCAGGATTGTAATTTTAAATATATGGAGTTTGCTATTATAGACAGTGCACATTCCGGCTATGGCCCTCCAGTAATTCAAATTTCAGCCCGGAGCGCATTGGCAGATTCAAGGTGCAGATTAGGCAGGAGGCCGCACTTGAGAAGGCGCTGGCAAGCATGGTTGCATTTTTAAATCCACAAATTGGTATCCAAGTTAACTGTATACCGAACCACCGGCTTTTCAAATCGGTCGGCCGCAGGCTTTTTGCAGCGCGATTTGTAAAAGCCGGATCCGCCGCCTGGGGACTCTTTTGTGTCCGAGACAAGTCGATTTTTTGACAAATGATGCAGACACTTTTATCTTCAGAGTTGGTCCCCGAGAGTGTAGCTTGCACAGCGGACGGTGCAAGGGGATAGTAAGAGAGGAAAACGTCAACAAATCTTTACATAGGGAGACGAGAATGACAACTGAAAAAGCGGTAAAGAAAATCTTATTTGCACTGGAGCTTTCTTCCCTTTCCAAAAGCGTTGCCGAGTGGGCCAACTTGCTAGGACGCCAGTTCAATGCCGAGGTACATGCACTTCATGTGGTCCCGAAACATGATTACTTGGGATTTCCATACGTAGGCTCAGCAATGCATATGGATGAGGAAAATAAACTTATTCGAAATGCTGAGAAAGAGGTCCACAAATTTTGTCAACAACATCTTGAAGAATTGCCTGGGCTTAAAACCAATGTCGTGATCGGCCACCCCGCAGAAGAAATTATCAATTACATCAATAATGAAAATATTTCTATAGTTGTGATAGGGACGCACGGAAAAAGCGGTCTGGACCGGGCCATATTTGGTTCCGTGGCCGACCGTATGTTCCGTTTTTCACCAGTGCCCGTGTTAAGCGTTAATCCGCATCCCCCTACAAGGCCAATTGAATAGGGTTGGCAAGAAATATAACGAATTTCAGAGTGAGCGGGGCTTTAACTATGTTATTTGACGTCAATTTCCCCGGAACGACTTAGAGCCAGTTTGGCCATGACCGGTCCGATCAGCTCATGGAGCACTGTGGCACCGATAA
>CAZVFQ010000194.1:0-2768 GCA_964626455.1 uncultured Desulfobacteraceae bacterium
GTGCCCGGGGCCGGAGTCGAACCGGCACGAAGCAAAGCTTCAAGGGATTTTAAGTTCTTTGTACCGGGGTTTTATGGTACTTTTTCTTTTTTGTGTAAGTATGATTAAGCTTGACAAATAAAGGGTTTTTCCTGTAAAAAGTCCCTATGTAGTTTGATTGTTTTTTATGAACATTACTTACATAGGACTTACACGAGAACAGGGGGAAAGTTATGGACAAGCAAAAACTCACAGATAAGGTTGTAGGCGGCTTGCAACGGCCTGAAAAGGGACAAAAGATTGTTTGGGATACCGAGTGCCGGGGCTTTGGGGTACGGCTTACAAAGGGCGCAAAGTCTTTTATTGTGCAGGGGCTAGTCAACGGCAAAGATCGCAGGGTTAAGATTGCCTCCACAGATACTTTCTCCACCAGCGAGGCCCGTAAGAAGGCCAGGGCTTATCAACAGGACATGGCGAACGGGATTGACCCCAACCTTGAGAAGAAAAAAAAGGATGCGGCCTCCACCACGCTTTCAAGTGTAGCAGAAAATTATAAAGCGAACAAAAAGACCCGAGAGGGCCACCCATTAAAAGACAGCACCAAGGGAGATATTGACAAGCACATTAAAGGCATTTTTTCTAATTGGGCTGACAAACCTATTGCAATGATAACCAGGGAAAAGGTTATCAGCAAATACCGGGAGGCGGCCAAGTCCAGCACAGCACAGGCTAACCAAGCATTTAGAATACTCAGGGCCTTATATAATTGGGCCAGGGCCACCACCAAGGAAAGAGACGGAAACCCCATATTGCCAGAAAACCCCGTCCAGGCACTAAACGACTTGGGCCAGTGGGGGCATGTTCCTACACGCAAGACCAGGATACCCGATGCTCAGATAGGGCATGCATGGAATTTCTTACAAGACATAATGCTTGATCCCTTCCAGACTGCACTTGCACGGGCTAAGGCGGCTTACTTATGCTTTTTATTGCTGACAGGTTGCCGGGCAAGTGAAGCGGCAACACTCAAATGGGAGCAGGTTGATCTTGAAAAAAATATATGGAAGTTGCCAGATCCGAAAAATAGAAACCCGGTAACATTTCCCTTGTCCAGTCAAGCAAAAGCCATACTTGAGGCAATGCAAAACGGGGGGGAATACGCATTTATTGATAAGCCACGCAAGACCAGGGTTATTGATTGCCGACACTATACAAGCAAGCTTTCTAAGCAGATTCAGGAAAAAATCACACCCCACGACTTGAGGCGAACCTTTAGAGCCATTGCCGGGAGTTGTGGAGTTGAATACTGGAAAACCAAACTATTGATGAACCACAAGTTAAACCAGGATGTAACCATATCCTCATACACAGATACAAGCGACTTGAGATATTTACAGCCAGAAGCCCAACAGATCGGCGATTGGATCGAAAGACAAGGCATGCTTGCACGGGAAAAGGTTGTGGATATTGAACAGGCCCGGAAGGTTGCCAACGGTTAAGGGGGCATAATGAAAGATATAATTGCTCAGATATTCTGGACCGATGATGCCGGGAACAGAACAAGGACTGATGTATCAGGTGTCCCGGCCCTAACAAAAAGCTTAAAGAAAATATCCCATTCACAACCTATTGATGAGATCCGGCACGATGTATCCAAAATCCTAAGTTCCCAAAGTGAACCAGTGGTTGTTGATCCCGAGACCTTGCGTTACTTGGCAGATCTGATTGATCCTTTTCGGAGCAGGAAACCAGGACCACCAGAACAGGATCTTTATTCCCATATTGCCAGAGCTTGGGTTACACTCTGGACACAGTATAGGGAGGCCGGGCACAAAAAGCCCGGCCTTGTATCCTTTATTGACGATGCCCTGATTAATTCAGGGATCGCACCCAAGGCATTGAGAAAAGCCAAGGAACAGCACCGAGTCTTGATAAAAAAGGTAAGATCAGAATAGAGTTTTTGAGGCCAGAGTAAATCCCGGTACGCTGACAGAAATTTTAGAAATTGGACTGCGGTAAATTTACCGCAAAACTGACAAGTAAGGCAAGCTGGGACAAATGTCCCAACGGGCGAAAACTAAGGCCAGTCAACGAATAACAAGAAATCAAACGAAATCAAACAGACCCAAGACACCACCAAGCCCCTTTTCAGGGGCTTTTTTTTTGCCCTAATTTACTGAGAACAGGGGCAACAAATCCATATTTTATCCTCTTATATTGCCTCCTATCAAACTTGATGGAGGTTTTATTATGAATACCGACTTTATGACCACGGCGCAGGCGGCAGATTTTCTGGGACTGAAAAAAAATACTCTGGAAATTTGGAGGTTCAGGGGTACAGGCCCAAAATTTGTGAAGCTTGGAAGATCTGTAAGGTATCGGCTTTCAGACCTTGAGGCTTTTATTGATGCATGCACTAAGCAAAAAACCAGTTCAGGGGATTGTCAATCCCATGTTTTAGGTTTGATAAGGTAATTAATTTAGCATGTTAGAAAAAAAGCTTTTTATATGTAAGCGCAATGTAAGAGAGGTTATTATATGATAGCACAAAAAAAGGCCCCGGAGGGACAGTTCCAGGGCCAGGAAAGCACGAGCAAGACAAGCTCAGAAAGACAAAAAAACAATGCACTATATTTAGGGAAAAGTCAAGATTTTTGGAATATTCAGAGAATTAAGGACAGCATAGAGGCGGCATGTTGTTCTTGTGTTGCCCGGCATTTTACCCATGAGAAAGAAGATCCTGCCCCACAAAGTATAGTCCCTTCCTTGCTGGCTATTGCCAAAGAAAC
>CAZVFQ010000195.1:0-2765 GCA_964626455.1 uncultured Desulfobacteraceae bacterium
AACTTCAGGAATTCCTTGACATATCTAGTGCTATAAGAGATACTGAAATGTTTTGTGCGCAGCTATTATGAGCATTATCTTAAAAAGGAAAGGACAGATTCATGCGCGTTACAGATCTTTATGCAAGCAAGGCACCGGTTGTTTCCATGGAATTTTTCCCGCCCAGAGATGAGGCTGCTGCTGAAAAATTCGACAACATTGTGGATACCCTGGCAAACCGAAAACCCGATTACATGAGCGTTACCTTCGGGGCCGGCGGCTCCAACCGGGACGGTTCCTATCAGACGGTGAAAAAACTCATCAAGGATAAACAGCTGCCAACTGTGGCCTATATTGCAGGATATGGCCTGGGGCCGGATGAAATCGCGGAGGTGCTGGACAACTACAAGGCCCTTGGGGTGGAGACCATTTTTGTAATCCGCGGGGATAAGCCAAAGGATGAAAACTTCACCCCCCATCCGGAAAGATTTGTCCATGCTTCGGATCTGATCGGATTTATCAAAAGCCGTTATGATTTCTCCCTGGGATGTGCCGGATATCCCGAAGGCCACCTGGAATGCGAAAGCCTGGACAAGGACATTGAATACGTCAAGCTCAAGCAGGACCAGGGCGCTGAGTATGTCGTGGCCCAGTATTGCTACGACAACCGATTTTTTTTCGATTACGTGGACAAATGCCGGGCCGCCGGGGTCACCATTCCCATTATTCCCGGCATCATGCCGGTCTATACCGTCAAGCTCACCAATATCCTGTGCAGGGTATGCGGGGCCACCATCACCGATGAACTGCAGAAAAAACTCGATGAAGTGGCAGACAAGGACAAGGAAACCGTGCTGCAGACAGGCATTGATTTTGCCGCGGACCAGTGCCGGGATCTGTTAAAACACAACCCGGCCGGGCTGCATTTCTACACCATGAACCGCAGCAAATCCACCAGCGCCATTATCGACAGGCTGCGCGAAGAAAATCTGCTTTAGCAGCCGGCCCGCGGCATCCGGCGGCCTTGCAGGCTTGAATGCCAGCCGGAGCGATTTGCAAGACAGCATAAAAAACGGGCCGAAGAGAGCATAATGCCTGGCTGGACAGTTTTTTGTGTTCATCCGAAAAATGTGCCTTGCCAGGCTTTTTTCAAGTGCGGCCTCCTGCCTAATCTGCGCCTTGAATCTGGCATTCCGCAGGGGTCCAGAATTCGCACTCCTGCCGGGGAATAGCCATAGTGCTCGCCGTGAAATGAAATCATTATTTTGGAATCATCAGTCTTTTTGCAGTTTCTCAAAGACTTGGAAGAGCGTGAAAAGCTGGATAGCGCCTGCTTGGGCAAATTCCTTGCTTGCGCATATAATTTAAAACCCACGCCCGAAGGATGAAAGGGGGCGTGGGAATAGGGGTTGAATTTGTGGCCAAACCGTTATCCGGGAACGGATATCGGCGATGCTTTTCCTATATATTCAAGCGTTTCTTCGTACTTGGAGCGGACATCCAAATGGGCATCTTCAATTTCTTTTTTCTGTGGACTCCAATCAGACGGGCATTCCGTGCGTAGCGACTCGATTTTATCTTCAAGGTCCTGGATTACGATTTTCATCTCATTGAAGTATTCCCATACTTTGTCCTTTTCCGCAGTGCCCATTTTATCGGTCCTGCTAATTACGTCAAATAGTTTGGCCTTCCAGGCGGTAAGTTCTGCTGCCATTGAATTGCAATAATCTTTTGGTTCCATTGTAAAATCTCCTTTTCCATTTGAATGTGTTCATACAAAAAATTTGAGTGTTCGAGAGCCAGTCAAGACTTTCCTCCGGTCTTTTTTATTGGAGGGTCAATCATGCTCTTGACTTTTCATCCGGCATTCTATTGCATTAAGCATAATTGTAAACATGCTCCAGTCGGTTGCAAATATTATTGTAGAATTGAAACAGTAAGCGCACATTTAAGTCTGCTGCTTAAGATAATGCTGATCGTATTTGCGTATATAGTGGTTGAAAAGGGTTATGGGGACCAGAAGAGGAACATTGCCCGCTTTGAAATAATTAAATATTTCAAGTAATTCCTGTTTCTAGTCGGAAGAGAGCTGGTTTTTAAAATATCCCATGATGTGCTGAAGCACATTGATCTGCTTTTTGGTTGTGGGCTTAAGGCGCAGTGCAGCAATCAACTGCGCTTCATACTCCCGGTGGAATTCATCCCGATCCATTTGCCCGGCTCCGGCCACCAGCTTTCCCATACTGCGTGCATGCTTAGGGCTGTGAGCCATCACTGGAACATCTGCTTTGTGTGATCGGTGCGGGGTTTTGTCTTTACCAGCCGGGGATTATCAACATCTCCAACCAGTCGCATGGTTTCTCTTGGAACGCCTAACCCCGCCTCCATCTCAGGACATACCGGTGCATAGTCCACATATTGACCAAGGGTGTCCCGAAGAAAGTGATCCAGCTTATCTCCGCCGTTGTAGCGCACGTTCTCTCCCAGCAGGCAGGAGCTGATTTATAGCTTAATGCGATTTTCCATAGATCATCCTTTCGTATTGATATTGTAAATAATTTGACATAAATATAAATCAGGAAAAATTAAAAGCAAAATCTGACTTTTTACAAAACCATCAAAATTAATAAACTGTTAGTCGGATTGTGTTTTGGCATTCAGGGCACCATCAAAAAAAATGCAAGCAAAAGGAAGATGAATAATGATGTACAATTTTAATTGTTACCGTGGTCAAGACAGGGCATCTACTTTGTTGTCCCTGTTGACAGGTTCGGCCGATTGGGAAC
>CAZVFQ010000196.1:0-2711 GCA_964626455.1 uncultured Desulfobacteraceae bacterium
GCCCAGCTCGAATGCCGGAATGCGTCCTTGTACAAAAACCCGTCACCGCCGGTGTTATATGGCGGGTCGATATAGATGCACTTGATCTGGTTCCGGTATTTTTCCTCCAGCAGGTTCAAGGCCTGCCAGTTTTCGGAATTGATCAGCAGCCCGTCGGTCTGCGCATCCAGGTTGTCAAAATCCGGGTGGCTCAGCAGGTCTTCTTCGAGTTCCGGGTCGCAGTCTGCATACAGGCTGGTGTCCACCACCAGGGTGGGATGGTTTTCAAGGTCCTGCCCGGATTTAGCATCCACGTGGAAAACTTCCTGCCATTCCCGCTTCTGCCTCTCGTTTGCCAGCACCCGGCAATGGAATTCCTTCGGGATTTTTCCCGCAGATACCAGGTAATGGGTGTCCACCACCTTTTTCTTTAACTCAAACAGGTTTTTCTGAAAGGTCTCAATGGCATCGAGAAACGCGATCACCCGGTCGGCCACCCGGTTGAAGGCCCGGGCGATCTGCAGCGCGGCCGTGTCCTGGTCTGCCGCAAACAGGGCGTTGATATCCGAGAAAATCACGTTTTTGACAAAACGCTCCTTTTCCCGGGACAGAAAGCCGTTTAAATCCCGGTGAATGAAGAAATCCGCGTCATTTCCGGCATAAAAGGTGTTTACCCGCCGGTCCAGGTGATAGAGGCCGGCGGCCACCGGGTCCTTGCGCAGGGCCTCGGCCCTGGCCTGGACGTTTTTGCCCAGGTCCCTGAATTCATCGCGCCTGGCCAGTTCGGCAAAATAGGTTTCCGCTTTTAAACGGAGCTGGGATATGGCTTTGATCTGGCCGCCCTGGACCTGGTCATGGGTGTCTGCCAGGTCGTTGAAAAGGGGTTTGCCGAGATTTTTCTGCTTTGCCTCGGGCTTTTTGTAAAGATAGGGCGCAAGCTCCGTGTTGTCGGCAAACACGGTCTGCCAGATGCGCGCATAGATTTCGGTTTTGGGCGTGGATTCCGGGGCCAGGGAAAACAGGACCTGCCAGATGATCTGATCGGATCCGTCAGGGGCTTTTTCCTGTGTCTGCCGGATGTCTTCGAGCCGGTAATGCTTGTTGGTATTTTCTTTTACATTGTTGCGGGCGGTGGATTCGTCGTGCTGCGCGCCGGACTCCATGCGAAACTCCAGCCGGGCCCCGTTTACCTCGCAGCGCACGCTTCTGAACCCGTTGCCGGTCTTGATGTAGTAGGAATCCTTGTGTTTCCAGTGAAACATGGTGTCTGCGCCGTCATAGCCGGCTTCATAGGGCACCTGAAAGGCATGGGCCGCACGGGTGTTGTAGCCGAAATCGCCGTTGCTGTAATACAGGCCGAAAAAATTGAGCAGATGATTGTAGACCCGGGCTTCGAGATCCGGCAGGGAAAGCTTTTGCGCCTGCGCCAGGGTTTCCAGATGGTGTTCGGCCTGTTTGCGGTCCGGCTCTTCGGCAAGTGCCAGCAGCTTTTCAAACCCCTGCCGGGCGGCCGCGTCATTGGGGTTTTCCGCCAGGGGCTGCCACAGCTTTTCCCCCTGCTTGCCGAATTGTGCCGCAAATGCGGAAAGCCAGTTGCGGGCCGTCTCGGCCGAGGTCTGCTGCACGCCTGCCAGGGCGTCTTTTACCGCGGCCTGGAGGGAATCTTTTCCTTCCCCGTCAATAAAGGCGCTGATAAAATGCTGCTTGAGCCGGATGATCCGGTATATCCCAAAATCCAGATCATGGTCGTCAAACTGGAACATCTCCTTTAAAAACGCCTGGAGCTGGGAAAAAGCCGTTTGTGAAGTCATGAGGCGTCCTGAAAATTATCTTTGGTTATTGGCATATACACCCCAGAGGCAGAGCATCCCTCTGATTTACTTTAATATTTAAAAATCCGATTTAACTATCCAGCATGGCATTTTCTGAAACGTACTCGGGTCAGATTTTTTTTCAGCTTTTGTAGCCAATAGTTTTGATCCTTTTCTAATCCCACATCCTCCCAATCAAGCTGGGATCTTTTCACTAGTTCTATACTTGTGCGGCTTTCAATCCGATATCTGGTATTGTCTTCATATTTCATGCAGTTCCAAAACTCCAGCTTAGACCAGGCACGATCAATTTGATCACGGGTGAAATCCATTAACGTTTCGGCTTTATTTGCAAGAATTGCCGCTTTATCTTCAGGAAAAAGGGTTTTCCCCTGTTCGAACTCATTCCATATTCTTTCGGATATGGCTCCATCATGTTGAAAATAATATCGCTGAACAGTTGGGATATGTATAAAGTCTTCTCCTTTCTGCATACACAGGCTGCAGGCACGTTGCTGTTCGGGCCTTGGCAATGGTTGCCAGCCAACAAAGCTAAAAGCACTCTCCCCCTCTTTTGTTTGTGTGTTTTTCATCATAAACACATGCAAAACCCGATATATTACACCAAGCTTTGACGAAGACTTTATGGGCATGAACCGGTTTTGCTCTTTATCCCATTTACAAGTAGCAAAAAAACTTGCCACATCAAAATTGCTTGTCAGATCAATACGATCCGTACACAATCCATAATGTTGTGCAATACCCTGTTTATCTATATGTAAAGGGTTATCAAGGAATAGAGTTTTTTCAGCAACTCGCACATAAGGATGCTCGCCTATGGCTTCCTCAAAAGCCGCATTTCGACAAAGGAGGCATCCTGCTTCCAGCGGATTAAAATTTTCACAGGTAGGTATTTTTTTG
>CAZVFQ010000197.1:0-2703 GCA_964626455.1 uncultured Desulfobacteraceae bacterium
TTTAAAACCGTCTCTCCGGTAATATCGATCAACTCATCCGGATTTTTCCCCATAGGCCTCCCTGGCTTCATCAAAAATTTGTTCCTGGAGATTATTTACAAAACAATCAAAATCATCCATGGAGCTAACTCCCTGCAGTCAATTTTTATACCTGCATACTGCTTTTGACTATTTGCATGCTCTATGTAAGCCGCCCGTCAATAGCCAAACCATTAATTATGAGCATATACTCGAAAATAGAATTGTCAAGAAAATTCGGCACCTCCTGAAATCTGCACCTTGATTTTGACAATTCTTTTAAGCGCGAATTCGGCATTAGAGGTATGCTCAATCAGTTAAGCATACCTTTGATTTTTTTTGTTTTGTATTCTCTCTATGTTTTATTGGTGTCTATAATTCCGGCTTCTCACCGGTGATATGCTCTATGGCAAAATAAGCTTCCCGCCGTGCCGCATCGTGCTCATTTTCATTCTTATAAATACTTGTTAATCCGGGTACCGCCTCCTCGGCGTCAGGACCTATTCTGCCAAGAATATTAGCACTTTGCGCCCTTACTTCAAAATTGCCGTGAGAGAGCAGTTCCAGCAGAGAAGGGATTGCCGGTTTTCCAATTGTGGTCACGGCACTGGATACTGCAAATACAGTGTCATATCCGAGACCTGAGGTCCCGGCTGACAGTAATTCCAGAAGTTCCGGCAGTGCTTTTTGTGCCTGTTGGCTGCCAAGAGCATTTAAAGTCCGGGCCGCCTCCTGTATTACTTCCACTCTCTTATCTGATAAGGCATTGATCAAAGCGGGTAAGACCTCAGCGCCCGCCGGACCTGCAGAGCCTATTACCCTGACTGCCTGAATCCTAACATAGCGGTCTTTATCCTCAATCAATTCAGCAACCGGATGGATCACTGCCTTTAAATCCGCACTATCAAGGCCCTGCATCGCCCTTAAAAGGTTTCTGCGGACCTGCGGATCAGAATCTTTCAGGCCAGATGTTATCTTTTTTAACATAGAAGCCGAAGCCCCAAGCTCAGCAATCACCCGGGCAGACTCCCTTCGAACATCCCGGTCCTCATCAGAAAGAGCCCCGGCCAGCGCCTCATAAACCAGGGAATCAGAGACTTTTATACGACCCAAAGAATGGAGTGCCTGTTTGCGAACCCCGGCCTCACTATCATTGCGGGCCGCCTCTGCCAGGCCTTCTACTACACTTTTACTTTGGCTTTCCGTGATACCGCCCAGAGACCGGGCAGCACTTAATCTGACCTCTGACTTTCGAGCTTTAAGAGCTTTAATTAACACCGGCACTGCCTCATCTGGAAAATCACGATAATTGTCCATTATTTGCATGGCTTTTATCCGTGCCGGCAGATGGGAGTCCTGAAGACATTTAATTATTTCCGGCCTGTTATCATCAATGGGACCGGTGGGGGAACCCCATTCTGCGGTTAAATTATATAATTGAGTAAGAGATAATTCCCGTACCGCCCCTTTCTGATGGCTCAGCATTTCACCCAAAAACGGGGTATCCCGGCGTTTATAGAGTTCATAAAAAGCTGATTTTCGCAATTTCTCGTCCTCTGCTTCAAGAGCCTTGCGCAGTTGTGCTTCTGTGGCATCTTTGGGCTCAAATTTATCTTCATTCTTTTTCGATACCCTGCCCGCCGCCATACCAGTCGGCTGCTTGCCGGGCCCTGCCTGCATTGCCTGCATTGCCTGCATTGCCTGCAGGTTAAATGTTATGTTTTTTTCCTCACCAGGCTTAACAGTAATTTTTTCTACTACAGGGAGAACTTCCTTTTTCTTCTCAGGCAGCAAAACCGTGATTTGATAATCCCCTGGTTCTAATGATACATATTTTTTGTCACCAGGGTTGAGCATGGTTGGGGTGTATCCCTGAAGCAGCATCACCTGTGCTTCCAGGCTTACATCAGTATTGTTAAGCATAACCGTAATCTGTATCTCCGCTTTCTTTTCTGCACCGGCTGTAAAAAACCCTCCGGAAATAATAATTATCGTTAAAAACAAAAATAATATTTTCTTCATTTCTCAATTGCCCTTCTTCTGCGAGGTTTTATAGGTTGCTTTCCCAAATAGACAGAGAAAAAATTTTTGTGTTATTAATCGCCATCGCCGATCACGCCTGTTTTATCAAGGCCGCTTAAGATACTTCCTGCCTTGGACAATGCGCTAAAGGCCTTTTCCTGTTTATCAAATCCGCCTAACTGCCCCCTCATCCCGGCTCCGGCGCCCATTCGGCCGGAAGTGCTGTCCATTCCGGTCATGCAAAGAACGTAATCACCTCCGGAACCACCGCCAAGCGCTTCGAGGAAACATTTGAGATTGTCGAGATTCTGTTTTTGAAGGTTTCCATACTCGGCTGCAGCCTGGCCCTCTGCGCCGTCGCCCCGGCCGATGGTCGCACCGGTTTGCGGATCCATGCTCCACCATGTGTTCACCGGACCGGGTCCGCAAAAATAGATCGAACGACCGGTTTCGTTGTTTTCAATGCCCCATGCCGCGAGCAAAGACAGCTCTTGTTTTGTCGATTCTTCACTTTCTTGGTAGACGAGGAGTTCAGATGCTCTAAGAGCCGTCAGAATCGTTTCTGGCGGTATTTGTTCCCGCAGCAACAGAGCTTCAAAGGTGGTCGTTGCAATGCCCAAAGAAAGGTTGGCCTGCAGGGCCGCGGCGGCATCTGCCGGTTTT
>CAZVFQ010000198.1:0-2617 GCA_964626455.1 uncultured Desulfobacteraceae bacterium
GGACGGGCGGGCATAGAGGGCGCATGGCATGAGGTCCGGCAGCAGCAGCGGGCGAGCAGGGCCAGGCGTCCGGCGCTTGTTTGAGCACACGGTAGTGTGCGAGTTCGCCGGACGCCGCGTGGCGAGACGTGCAGATGCCCGGCCTGAATGCAGCGCCTGAAAAGGCCGCCCCGGCTTATCCCGCATCCCGGCCAACCTGACCGCGGTAGTGTTTTTTGCAGGTACCTTCCTGATCGGCCGCAATTCGAGGATAATCCGATAACAATTTGTTTGCCAATGCCGAAAGCTGTTTAAAACATTTGAACTTTTACGCCGTTTATGTTCCTATGAAATATTCACTTGTTTTACGCGGGAACCGGAACGTAAACCGCTGGAAATCGTCCGGGCAAGGGCTCATATAAGAATCAATTACACAGGCAGGGAACTAAACAATGAAGAAAAACATCAGTGATGCGGCACAATGGACCAAAAATCTCATAAAGGCCTTTATTGAAACCTCGCCTGAAAATACACTGGCAGACCAAAGCGGGGAAAAGGCATGGGATGACTTTCTGGTGGGTTTTGCGGCAGGGGCGGATTCCATATTTTTGGATTATAAAGACCATGTCGGTGATTTTCACTGGACCCCGGAGGAGATTTTCAACATGACCTTTCCTGAACAGAAAGCAGAAGCAGAAGAATTAACCGTAATCAGCTATATCCTTCCCCAGACACAGGCCACCAGAAAAGACAACCGTGAAATGAAAAACAGACCCTCTGAGCGCTGGGCAAGGATCCGTATATACGGCGAAAAATTCAATGAAGAGCTCCAGCGCCATCTTGTCAGATCTTTTAATGAGGCGGGGATTGAAGCGGTTGCGCCAACCCTGACACAAGGGTGGAAGGTAACTGTCTCGCCGAAATACGGTTACGCCTCCTTCTGGTCCCAGCGGCATGCAGCATATGCCGCGGGCTTGGGCACGTTCGGACTCTGCGACGGCCTTATCACATCGAAGGGAAAGGCAATGCGGGCAGGCTCGGTGGTCGTCAGGTTGCAGATTGCGCCCACCCCCAGGCCGTATACGGATCACAGGCAATACTGTCTTTTTTATGCAGACGGCTCCTGCGGCGAGTGCATAAGCCGCTGCCCTGTCGGTGCCTTAAGCGAACACGGCCATGACAAGGTCAAGTGCCGTCAGTTTTTGAGGGATGTTACGGCGCCATATGTGAAAGATAATTTTGGTTTTGACGGCTACGGCTGCGGGCTCTGCCAGACCGGCGTTGCCTGCGAATCCGGAATTCCTGTATAACGGCCGTTAAGGCGGAATATGTCTGATAAAAAAATATTTTACGGGTGGTATATTGTTGCAGCCTGCTTTCTGCTCTGTTTTTTGTTTGCCGGTGCCGGGTTTTATTCCTTCAGCATTTTTATCGAGCCCATTGAGAATGAGTTCGGCTGGAACAGGGCCTCGATATCTTTGACAATGTCGATTTACCTGATAACCGGAGGCCTCATGGGGCCGGTTTTCGGCAGGCTTATCGAGCGATTCGGCCCGCGCAGGGTTATGCTTGTCTGTGCAGTTGCCGCAGGAGCCTGCTTTATTATGGTCAGCCTCACCATGTGGCTGTGGTATTTTTATGTTATATACGGACTTCTGGCGGTTGCGGTATGCGGAATGGGGGTGGTGCCCGTCTCCAGCCTGCTTTCCAACTGGTTTGAAAAACGCCGGGGAACCGCCCTGGGCTTTTCCCTGGTGGGCATTTCAGCAGGCGGTTTGTTTCTGGCTCCCATGGTGGGCTTTGTTACAACCACCCTGGGCTGGAAGGCTGCTTTTATCATAGTAGGCCTTATGGTGTGGGCAATCGCCCTGCCCGCGATTTTTTTCGTGATCCGGGATCGCCCGGCAGAACTCGGATTGATGCCTGATAACGGTGTTTATGAAGACGGCTTTTGCGCTGACGGCACAAACCCCGAACCTGGCAGGACCTGTATTTCAGCCCAAGGGTGGCCCGCAGGCTTGGTTTTGCGAAGCAGATCGTTCTGGCTTATTTTTATTTCTTTTTTTCTTGCTCCCATGGCACAGATGGGGGTTTTGCAGCATCAGGTCCCTCTGATAATGAATACAGGAGCATCCCAGCCGGTTGCTGCAGCCGCGCTCGGAGTGACCGCGGGCGTGGGCGGTCTCGGCAAGCTCGGTTTCGGGAAAATATCGGATATATGGCCCTTTCATTTTGCCGTACTTCTTTGTTTCGGACTTCAGGCCTTATCGGTTCTGCTTTTGCTGCATTTCCAGAGCCCGATCATGGTCTGGGTTTACGCAATATGCTTCGGTTTTTCAATGGGAGGGGTTATTGTGCTGCTTCCGCTGGTGGTCGGGCATTTCTGGGGACTTCTTTCCTACGGGGTGCTTCTGGGGGTTTTGTGGGTGGCAAACTCCATTGGCGGGGCGCTTGGCACTTATACCTCGGGCCTGGTTTATGACTGGGCGGGCAGCTATACCTATGCGCTGTATTTTTTTGTCTGCGCCTATGCCGTCTCAATTGCAGCCTTTCTGCTTGCCGGACGTGCCAGAAGCTTTAATAAAAGCGATTCTGCCAAAGTCCCAGACAACCGCGCAGCATAGCCGGCGGGTGTTTT
>CAZVFQ010000199.1:0-2606 GCA_964626455.1 uncultured Desulfobacteraceae bacterium
GCAATAACGACCCCTAAACCTATAAAACCCCTTATTAACTGTCAAGAACATTAATAGGGGGACGCCCTTAACTTATTAACTTATCAGGATACACATCTTTTCCATGAGCCTTGCTGTTTCTGTAAACAAAAACACAGGGCATTGATTAAGGAAAATATATTTTCCCGCACGGTTTCCTGATTGACGCAGCCGGGTTTTCAGTATAGTAAACGGTTTTTCTGATAAATTTATACAAATTCTGCAGGATAAAAAATATGTCATACAATTTATTCATTAAAACAATAGCAAGTGAGCAGAATATCGGAGCCAGCCAGGCTGCCGCGGTGGCAGAGCTTCTCGGAAAAGAAGCAAGCGTGCCCTTTATTGCAAGATACAGAAAAGAGGCCACAGGAAGCCTGGACGAAGTAGCCGTTACCGGGATTCGCGACAGGCTGAACCAGTTACGTGAGCTTGCCGCCCGCAGGGAGACGGTTTTGCATTCACTGGAGAAAAACGGGCATCTCACAGACGATCTCAATGAAAAAATAAATTCTGCAGAAACCCTGGCAGAAATAGAAGACATATACCTTCCTTTTAAACCGAAACGCAGAACACGCGGCGCCGTAGCCCGGGAGAAAGGTCTGGAGCCCCTGGCCATACAAATTTTCGCCCAGGCGGGAATGGATGTGAATGCAGCGGCGGAAAACTTTGTGGACCCGGAAAAGAAAATTAACTCTGCAGAAGATGCCCTGGGGGGTGCAAGAGACATAATTGCAGAGCTAATAAACGAAAGCACTGAGGCCCGCGCAGCCCTTAGGGATTTGTTTTTTAAAAAAGCCATGCTTCAAAGCCGTGTGATCGCCGGCATGGAAGAAAAAGGCGCAAAGTTCAGGGACTATTTTGACTGGCACGAACCTGCCGCATCCGCCCCCTCACACAGGATGCTTGCCATAAGGCGGGGAGAGGACCAGGGCATCCTTTCAATGAGCATACGGCCCGATACGGATGAAGCAGTATCCCTGCTTACAGGTATGTTTGTAAAAGGAAGCAAACAAGACTCAAACCAGGTGCGCATTGCCGCAGAAGATGCATACAAGCGGCTGCTTTCAGGCGCCATGGAAACCGAAGCCAGATTAAATGCCAAGCAAAAGGCGGACAAAGAAGCAATAGACTTTTTTGCCAAAAACCTGCGCCAGGTTCTGCTGGCCCCTCCGCTGGGGGCCTGCCGGGTAATGGCAATAGATCCGGGCTTTAGGACCGGGTGCAAGGTTGCATGCATAGACAGCCAGGGAAAGCTTCTGCATCATGAAACAATTTATCCGCACACGGGAACCAGTGGTGCGCAAAAAGCCGGAGAGCAGCTTCAGTCAATGTGCGCAGACTATGACATAGAGGCAGTGGCAGTGGGAAACGGCACTGCAGGAAGGGAAACAGAAGCTTTTGTAAGGAAAATCGATTTTAAAAAACCCGTATCCGTGGTTATGGTGGATGAAAGCGGAGCTTCAGTTTATTCAGCCTCAGAGGCCGCAAGGCGGGAATTTCCCGACCTTGATCTCACAGTGCGCGGAGCGGTCTCCATAGGAAGGCGGCTTATGGACCCGCTGGCCGAACTGGTAAAGATAGATCCTAAATCCATCGGTGTCGGCCAGTATCAGCACGACGTGGATCAGCGGGCATTAAAAAAAGCTTTAGACGATGTTGTCACAAGCTGTGTCAATGCAGTGGGCGTGGATGTAAACCGTGCAAGTGCTGAGCTTTTAACATATGTTTCAGGTCTCAATGCAGGGATAGCAAAGAACATCGTCTCATACAGGGATAAAAACGGTCCTTTTAAAAACAGAAAAGAGCTTAAAAATGTTGTGCGTCTGGGTCCAAAGGCGTTTGAACAATGCGCCGGATTTCTCCGCATAACCAACGGCGACAATCCGCTTGATGCAACCGCGGTTCATCCTGAAAGCTATCCCGTGGTCGATACCATGGCCAAAGACCTTGGCGCAGACATAAGGGATCTTATAAAAAATCCGGAAATTCGCAAAAAAATTGATATTTCGAGCTATGTTACAGACAGTGTTGGACTGCCGACGTTAAATGACATCATTGCCGAGCTCGCAAAGCCGGGCCGCGATATCAGGGAAAAATTCGAGGAATTCGCATTTGCCGAAGGCATAGAAAAAATCGGGGACCTGAAAGAAGGCATGCGTCTTGCCGGCATCGTCACAAACATAACCGCATTCGGCGCTTTTGTGGACATCGGCGTGCACCAGGACGGCCTGGTTCACATAAGCGAAATGGCGGACAGGTTTGTTAAAAATCCCGCAGACATAGTAAGCGTAAGGCAAAAGATAAATGTTACGGTGCGTTCAGTTGATCTTGCCAGAAACAGGATTTCCCTTTTAATGAAAAAACATCCCGCATAAAACAGGACAAAAGCAGATCCCGGCCTTTTTTATTCATGCCGGGCACACAAGACATTATAGGCAGTGTTTTTTTCCCGGACACCTGAATTTTAAGATGTGCCGGTTCTGTGCGACTCTGCTGTATCAAGAATATCGCGTATCTTTTGGCGGACCTCGTCTGAAATTCTTTCCGCAGGATCGGGCGCCTTATTTACAAGCGATCTGGTTTTC
>CAZVFQ010000200.1:0-2509 GCA_964626455.1 uncultured Desulfobacteraceae bacterium
TTACAGCGGCGGGACCGCTCCCGGCTTTCACGGGATTCCCTATTAAGCAAACTACGCCCTAACGCTATTATTTATATTGGCTGCACGGCAGACTGTCAAGGGAAAGTTCGGAAATTCGGGGACAGTATACTTTTTGGAAATAAAGATACCGCCGGTAAATTCGGGGCAATGAATTTTAAAAAGTATACTGTCCCCGAATTTCGATAAAATTCTTGATTGCTATAAGAGAAAATGGCAGATTGCAAAAAATCCGGAGATATTGATTTTTGGACAGAAATTTACGGAAACAACCTGGCGTAATATTGTGCAAGACAGCAGAGAAAGAAAAAATGCTGCTTTGGTTTTAAATAAGGACCGATACGCCGGTGTGTCTGAGACTGATAAACCAATTAGAAAAAGGGGTTAAAAATGGATGAAACAAAAAAATCCGATCCAGGTGAAATACGGTCTGAATTAGCCGAGGTTATTGAACGCCACAGGATGACAAAGGATGAGGCCAGGCCTGAAGCAGTGGCAAGGCGGCGGAAAAAAGGCCAGCGCACGATTCGGGAAAATATAGGAGACCTTCTGGACGATTACCCCGCCATTGAATACGGATCCCTGGCTGTGGCCGCCCAACGCCGCCGAACTCCCATGGAAGAATTGATCAAAAATACTCCTGCTGACGGACTTGTAGCAACCATCGGCAAAGTCAACAGCCATCTTTTTGATAAAACAAAAACCAGATGCATGGTGATAGGTTATGATTATACGGTTCTTGCCGGCACGCAGGGCTATTTTAACCACAAGAAAAAAGACCGGATGCTCGAGCTTGCCTATAAAATGAAGCTTCCGACCGTGCTTTTTGCCGAGGGCGGCGGCGGTCGGCCCGGAGACGTGGATAAAGCTGAAACGCTTGTGGCGGGCCTTGAGCTTAAGTCATTTTCTAACCTTGCCCGACTTTCCGGTCTTGTCCCGGTTGTCGGTATCGTGGGCGGCTATTGCTTTGCCGGCAATGCAACCCTTTTGGCCTGCTGCGATGTGATCATAGCAACAAAAAATGCCAACATCGGCATGGCTGGCCCGGCAATGATTGAGGGTGGCGGTCTTGGTGTGTATAAGCCGCAGGAAATAGGACCTGTCTCGGTACAGTCTCCCAACGGTGTTGTTGATATCGTGGCAGAAGACGAAGCAGAAGCAGTTGAAAAAGCAAAACAGTACCTTTCTTATTTTCAGGGCGCTATATCAGAATGGGACTGCGAGGACCAGAACCTTTTGCGTGACTCCATCCCGCAGCGGAGGCGGCGCGCCTATGACGTCAGAAAAATCATCAGCCTTCTGGCTGACAAGGGCTCGGTGCTTGAATTGCGCAGGGAGTTCGGCAAGGGAATAATTACAGCTCTTATCAGAATAGAAGGCCATCCTTTCGGACTGATAGCAAATAACACCTTCCATCTCGGCGGTGCTGTGGACGCGGACAGCGGTGATAAGCTTTCCCGTTTTGCCCAGCTTTGTGATGCATTTGACATACCCATGATTTCACTTATCGACACCCCCGGATTCATGGTGGGTCCTGAGGCTGAAAAGACAGCCCAGGTGCGGCATTTCGGCCGCATTTTTACAAATTTCGTAAACATAAGCATCCCGGTATTCAGCATAGTGCTCAGGAGGGGCTACGGCCTTGCCGCCATGGCCATGGCCGGAGGAAGTTTTCACAATTCTGATTTTATAGTATCATGGCCCACCGGAGAATTCGGCGGTATGGGCCTTGAGGGGGCTGTGCGGCTTGGTTACAAAAAGGAACTGGACGCTATAGAAGACCCGGAAGAGCGCGAGAAGCGATTCAATGAACTTCTGGCCACGTATTATGAGCATGGCAAGGCGATAAACATGGCTTCATGCCTGGAGATAGACGATGTGATTGATCCCGCAGAAACAAGGCAGTGGATCATTTCCGGCCTGGATGCCCAGCCTGAGCCAGAACCGCGCACCGGAAAGAAAAGGCCGAATATTGATTGCTGGTGAGCCGTTAAAATGCAGCAAATCTATTTGGCGATTTCATAGGATTCAATGGAAATCTCTAACCCTTCAGGCAGTTTCTCCGGGGGTTCTTTTTTCCTGTTAACCACGCAAAAGGCCACTTCTTCAAATTCAAAATTTTCTTCCCCGCCCGCGGGCAAATGGCTTATTATATCTTTTTGATGCGGCATCTTTTCATATTCGCTGACAAACCACTCCCCATCGAGTATCTCCTTGCGGCACGAGGTGCAGTGGCCTGTTATCTCAATATTTTTAACATCAACCTCTCCCGCATTTCTTATAACGCCTCTTGCATCAACTATGTAGTGATGCTCATGATCCGAGCGCATGGAATATTCGGCATCGACAATTTCAAGCTTTGCTTCTTTCTGTTCTCCTGCACACCCCCACAAGCACTGCACCATCAGCAGTGACAAAAAAATCGCCAAACTAAATCGTATTCTGCCAGACATTTTTTCTCCTTCTAATTCGGGGACAGTATACTTTTTTT
>CAZVFQ010000201.1:0-2463 GCA_964626455.1 uncultured Desulfobacteraceae bacterium
AAACCGCCCTGGAACTGTTTAGAAAATACATAGCAGGCCTGCTTGAAACAAAGGGGGCGCAGCGCTATCTTTCCAAGAACAACAATAATATACTGAGGATTGACTCCATACTTGCCGCATTCCCTGATGCCGCGGTCATAATACCGTTCAGGGACCCTGTGCAGCAGGCGCTTTCTCTTTACAACCAGCACCTGCGTTTTCTTGAAATCCACAGCAGGGACGGTTTTTCGGCACAGTACATGAAATGGCTTGTGCACCACGAATTCGGAAGCGACCACAGGCCATTTGAAGTCGGCGGCGAAAAATCCCGGCACCTGCCAGACAGCCCCGCCTATTGGCTTGATCAGTGGGTCTGCGTATACAGATACCTGCTTGAACAGTCCGTGAAAACAAAGGGGAATATAGTGTTCGTGGAATACGAAAGAATGTGCGACGCCACGGAAACCGTGTGGAGTGCGCTTTCAGAATACGCCCTTGTTTGCCCGGTCCCCCCGGCCGGCTTCTCCCTGTCAAAAGCTCCCCCCAGAAAAGGCTTCAGCCCTGACAGCCAGGCAGAGAAAGCGGCCCGCAGTATATATGCGGAGCTGCAGGGCCGCTTTGAAAAAATCCTCTGACTGATTCCTGTTTATTTTGTCAGTTTTATTACTGCAACTCCCTGGTTGGGACGGATCACATAAAACTGCAAAAGATCTCCCTTCTCTGCCTTATCCACCTTTTTTCTGAACTCTTCTGCTGATTTTACGGAATCCCGGTTCATCTCTTTTATCACGTCCCCTCTTCTGAACCCGGCTTCAGCAGCCCTGCTGCCGGATTCCACTTCCGCGACCAGCGCCCCGGAGGTGTCGGGCAGATCTAGCTGCCCGGCAATCTCATCGGTGATATCCGAAACCGTGATGCCGAGGCCGCCTTCTTCGGCTTCCGGCTCCCCGGACTGCGAGCCGCCTTCTGCAAGTTTCTGCTCATCTCTTTTTTCAATAGTGACTTTTTCTGTTTTGGTTTCGCCTTTTCGGATAAACTCTATATCAGCCTCCTGCCCGGGTTTTATATCAGCCACAATCCGGTTGAGTTCACGGGGGGATTCCACTTTTTTGCCGTTTACTGAAACAATTATATCGTTTTGTTCGATGCCGGCCTCGTCTGCCGGATCACCGGAAAATACACGGGTTACGAGGACCCCTTTATCTGTGTCGTAATATTCCTGAAGCTCTTTGTTTAATTCCTGAATTCCTACGCCGAGCCATCCCCGGGTTATCTCCCCGGTGTCCTTTAGTTCCTCTATTATGTCACCGGCCATTTCTGAGGGTACGGCAAAGCCAATCCCAGTGCCGCCGGCAACAATGGCAGTACTTATGCCGACGACCCTGCCATCCATGTTTAAAATCGGGCCGCCGCTGTTGCCCGGGTTAATTGATGCATCGGTCTGGATAAAATCATCATAGGGACCGGCGCCTATAACCCTTCCCTTGGCGCTTATGATTCCGGCCGTTACCGTGTGGTCGAGGCCGAAAGGATTTCCGATCGCCAGGATCCACTCCCCGATGTTCATTTCCTCTGAATCTCCGAATTCAAGCACGGGCAGCTCATCATCTGTATCGATCTTTATCAGGGCAAGATCGGTATTCGGGTCTGACCCTATTATTTCTGCATCGTACTGGTTTCCGTTTTTGAGCTTGACCTGGATTTCATCGGCGTTTTCTATAACATGGTTGTTGGTTGCTATGTGGCCCTGCTTGTCTATAATAAAGCCCGAGCCAAGGCTTTGCTGTTTGAATTTTTCGGGATCCTGCCGGCCGAAAAAACGGCGGAACATTTCATTGCCGCCTTCCACGGTTTTCTCTGTTCTTATGTTGACCACCGCGGGTCCGGCCTTTTCAGCCAGCCCCGTGAAGTTTTCCGGAGCTGCCGCGCTCTTTTCCGGCCCGGTCTCTGCTGCTGAAACTGTGTGATTATCCGGGGCCAGGATAACTCCGCACACAAGAACCATTATTGATGCAATTATAACTGTAACCCATGCACTTGTTCCTTGAAAAAACTTTACATTCTCTGTTCTGATATTGGGTATCCCGAGTTTCATTTATGCCTCCGGTAAATTTCTTGTGGTAAAGCTTTCCAATGATCCCTCCGGAGTATGAAGGCATTGTTCGTGCCAGAAAGCACAAGGGTTAAATTTTTGTTATATTTATTTGATTTTAGAGGATTTTTTCATTGCTTTCCCCTTTTTAAAAAATCAAGCAGATATGTGCCAAAAAGTCACATGTATTATTCTGTCACTACCTGTTTCACCAGGGCGTTTTTTTGCATCCCGCGCCGGCAAAGCAGCGGTGCGGCTCTTTTTGTTGATCTTCGCTCTAAAAGTTAAGAATACCCGAGCCGCGTATTTCATTTCCCAGGTAGTTCTGAAAAACCCCGTTTTGGAGATCTGAGAGCTGTCTTATATAACGGCTCACCGATAATGCCTTCACA
>CAZVFQ010000202.1:0-2457 GCA_964626455.1 uncultured Desulfobacteraceae bacterium
GTAAATAAGCCGGCCGAATATCCAATTTGCCCGGATTGCGGAAATCCATCTAAATACTTTCAGCAACAGGTGATTGACGACGAGGGATACCCAATCGTAATTACCTCGTGCCCTGCATGCGGTTGGATTCAGGGGATGGGATTGTTCAGCAAGCAGCCAACACTGGACTGAAGAACGATTTTGCACCGAATGAGCACGCTGCCGAGCACTTCTTGCCAGAAAAAGCCCATAGCCTATCATATGGTGCCAGGCATGTGCAGGAAAGGTGATTGTTGGGATAATGCCCCGACGGAACATTTTTTCCGTAGCCTGAAATCGGAATATTTAACGTATTGCCGCCTGCCTTCCAGAGCGACAGCGAAAAAAGAAATACTGGAATACATAACTTTTTACAATGCGCCTGCATTCCACATTGGATTATGTAAGTCCCATCCAGTACGAAATTTTACTGAAGGCGGCGTAAACTGCTGCATAGCGAAGGTGGGGCATGGTTGAGACGGAATCCCCCAAGTAATGGAGTGGAAATCATGCCCCGCCGGAGCGGGAGTAAAAGCTCTTAATGGTGGTTTTTGGGAATTTACATCATCTGGAGAATGGAGGTCAAAAAAGGTGTCCGATTTTACTTGACCACTACACACCTTAAAAAGGGAGTTACAGAGCCCGTGTTCCAGCGCGCATTCCAGTACTGGAAAAACATTGACAAGGAGATCAGCGACCCCATAGAAAAGGGGGCAAGTCAAGCTGATCAGGTTAAAAATTCAAGGAGGAGAGATGCTTAAACTCGGAGAAAAAGGTGCGGTTATTCAGAAAGACAAAGAAACCTATGCAGTGGCGCCTCATATCCCTTGCGGCGTGGCAACCCCGGAAATACTGAGGAAAATTGCCGATGTTGCAGAAAAATACAACGCCGCAGCCTTAAAAATTACCAGTGCTACCAGGATTGCCATTGTGGGGCTGAGGGAAGAAGATATAGATAATGTCTGGAACGAACTCGGCATGTCTCCCGGGGCTGCCGTAGGGCTGTGCGTGCGCAGTGTCAGGGCCTGCCCTGGTACAACTTTCTGTAAGCTAGGGCAGCAGGACGCCTTGGGAATCGGCATGAAGCTAGATGAAAAATACCACGGCATGAATCTCCCGGGCAAATTTAAAATGGCGGTATCAGGATGCCAGATAAACTGTGCGGAGTCTTGGGTTCGTGACGTTGGATTGTTCGGGAAAAAAATGGGATGGACGCTTGTCATCGGCGGAAACGTGGGCACCTATCCCAGGATAGCCCGGGAACTGGCTGTTGAATTAAACGACGAACAGGCCATCGCAAAAATCGATCAGGTCGTTGACTATTACAGAGAAAACGCCCAAAAAGGCGAACGACTGGGCAAAATGATCGAGCGCATTGGTTTTGATATGGTCAAAGCCGCATTGGAATAATCCGGCCCAATCTAAACTTTGTTAAAAAACTAACCAGAGAACAGCCCGGTAAAAAGCTGAGCTGTTCTGTTAACGGGAGCAATTTTTTGGAATCCGGTTTTGACAAATACTTTTTCCCAGGAACCTTGCGAAAAACTTTAAGGCAGTTTGCCTCGCTGCTGCCGATCCTTACCGGTGTAGTGCTGCTTTTCGGCCTCTTTAGAGCTTATATGACAAAAAATCTCCTTACAAGCATTTTTACTGGAAACCCGCTGTCCGACACTTTGCGGGCAGCAGTCGCAGGCAGCATAGCCGGTGGAAACCCTATCAACAGCTATATCATTGGAGGCGAATTGCTTGAATTCGGAGTCAGCCTTTTTGCTGCAACCGCCTTTATATTAACCTGGGTAACTGTCGGAATAATCCAGCTTCCTGCAGAGGGGGCCGCACTGGGTAAAAAATTCGCGCTGATAAGAAACGGCATTGGATTTATAATTGCCATACCGGTCTCGATCATTACTGTTATAATTTTCAATCTCATAGTTTAAGACCCATGGGTTCAACAATATCACAAAACAGAGGACCGAACTTGTATCTATGGATATTTCCGGGTGCTGTTTTACTCGTCTACCTGGTTCTTTTCTTCATAGAGCCTGAAAAAGCTGAATCAGCACTTAAATACACCGGAATAATCCTGTCTAATATGCTAATCCCCCTCATAATGGTCTTTACATTGATGTTGATTCTGAACCTGTTTTTGAAACCAGCACAAATAACAAAATTTCTGGGTAAGGATTCCGGAGTAAAGGGAGTGGTTTTTTCAGTAGCTGCAGGTATAATTTCCACGGGTCCCATTTATGCGTGGTATCCGCTGTTAAAAGAATTAAAGGAAAAGGGGGCGGGCAATCACATAATTGCAATCTTTCTTTATAACCGGTCCGTTAAGCCGTTTCTTCTACCTGTAATGATTTCTTATTTTGGTTTAATATATGTTTCGGTTCTTATCCTGATGACGATCCTGGGCTCCATTACCCTGGGCTATACGCTAAA
>CAZVFQ010000203.1:0-2427 GCA_964626455.1 uncultured Desulfobacteraceae bacterium
ACCGGCGGCCGGCAATTACCTTTGGATAATTATCAGGTTGCTGACAAATAGACAGATTATTCTTGACAAACGCCGGGAAAAATTGTTTAATTGAAAGATTTATATAACCTTTTATCCTTGCTCCGGTTCAGGGTAGCCGGGGCTTTATAAGCCGAAAGGAGGAGGCATGAACAGGTACGAAAACATCACCATCATTGATGCGGATGTCGGCGAGGATGAAAAAAATGCGCTGCTTGAGCGCATTGAATCGCAGATATCCAAACGAAACGGCGCTCTCATCGAGTTTGACGACTGGGGTATGCGAAAACTTGCCTATGAAATCCGCAAAAAAAGGCAGGGACAGTATGTGCGAACCGATTTCTGCGGAAACGGCGAAATCGTGGACGCAATCGAGCGCATGCTGCAGCATGACCAGCGGGTGCTGCGATTTATGACCATCCGCCTGGAAGAAAACGCGGACCCGGAGGCCATAAAGGCAAGCCTCGAAGAAAAGAAACAGGCCGCTCCAACCGAACCTGCAGCACAACCACAGCAAGCCGCGGCAGCGGCCAAGCCCGAACCTGTTGAAGAGCCCGAGGCAGCCGTTGCCCAAAGCGGATCTGTTGAGAAGGAACCTGCCGAAGCAGCAGCAGAAACAGAGGAATCCACCCCTGAAAGCCAACAAAAGGAGCAATAAAATGGCAGTGATGAACAAGCGACGTTTTTTCCACCGGCGGAAAGTATGCCGGTTTTGCACGGACAGCAACCTGGTAATTGATTACAAGGATTCGGGTATGCTAAGATATTTTATTACTGAACGCGGAAAAATTATTCCAAGACGCATATCAGGCACATGCGCAAGGCATCAGAGACGCCTTGCCCTTGCCATAAAAAGAGCGCGCAGAATCGCACTGCTGCCCTATGTTGGAACATCGGACATGTAGCCGACCGCGGTAGCCGGCGTCTGCAAGCATTAAAGCTCATGGGGGCAAATCCTGTGCCCGGTCAGATAACAGCGGCCAACCCGAAAGACATTATAACCGGTGCGGGCATTCTAATTTTTTGCGGCGCGGCCACCATCTACTTTCCGGTTTTCGGCTTCATATTTTTTTTGCTGATGCCTCTTCCGCTATGCTTCTACCGGGTCAAATTCGGCAGGAATACAAGCGGAATTATTACGGCCGCGTCCCTGTCTGTAATCTGGGTCATTGCAGGGGCGGGTACAATAGATCTATGGCTGATGCTGTGCATGATGGGCCTTGGATTTGCCATGGGCGAAGCCCTGGAAAGGGATCTTTCAATTGAAAAGACCATAGCCTTTCCATGCCTGGCAGTGCTGGCAGGGTCTATAGCCGCACTGATTGTCGCAGGGGCAATATTGGAAACCGGCCCGTTGGGATTGGTATCCGGCTTTGTTGAAAAAAATATTGAAATGACCGCAGCGGCATATGAAAAAATGGACCTTCAGGACAAAAGAATCCAATTTCTGATAGATTCCCCGGAACGTGTCCATTATGTGCTAATGCGGATGATGCCTGCCATGGCCATATCAGGACTCATGTTTTCGGCATGGGCAAACCTGCTTTTGGCAAGAATAGTATTTCCGGCCATGCAAATCGGGCGCACGGGCTTTGGCCGGCTTAACCGATGGAAGGCGCCCGACGCCCTGGTCTGGGTGGTTATCGGCTGCGGCCTTTTAATACTTGCAGCAAAAGAGCCGGTTTCATTTATAGGGATAAACGGGTTGATCATTCTGATGATGATTTACCTTTTTCAGGGCCTTGCAGTGGTTTCATTCTATTTCGAGACCAGGCGGGTCCCGATGTTTTTACGTATCATGATTTATGCGTTTTTCGCCATACAGCATGTATTTGCGCTTCTTGTAATCGGCCTGGGTTTTTTTGATACATGGGCCGATTTCAGGCGCCTGAGCGCTGAAGGCGGCGAAAAAAGCTGATTTTTCTGACAGATAACACGGAACTGACCAATCATCGGAGGGCAAAGATGAAAGTAATATTAAAGGAAACCATTGACGCTTTGGGCATTGTGGGCTCGGAAGTCGACGTGAAAAACGGGTATGCCAGAAATTATCTTTTCCCCAGGGGCAAGGCTGTTGAGGCCACCGGGGAAAACAGAAAAAAAATGGAACAGGAAAGGGCCAAAATCGAGCTGCAGATGGCAAAGGAAAAGGAGAGAGCCGAGGAGATGGCAGCCCGCCTCAAAAATGTATCAATTCAGATCCCCGCCAAAGTGGCAGACGAAGACAGGCTTTATGGCTCAATTAGTATAAAAGACATTGCCAGCGCACTTGAACAAAAAGGCATCGAGGTGCAGAAGCGCTCAATACTGCTTCCCAATGCAATCAAAAATCTGGGCACCTACCAGGTGCCGATCAGGATTTACAGAGACATTGAGCCGGAAATCACAGTGGAAGTAGTTGCTGAGCAA
>CAZVFQ010000204.1:0-2422 GCA_964626455.1 uncultured Desulfobacteraceae bacterium
CTGTGCCAGAAGCGGCTTTCCCAGGGGCGGTTTGCCTGGTGGCCGGACAAAACCAGCGGAACCTTAACTTCCCTGGCGGTGTATGAGCTGCATTCTCTCGACAACAGAGGAATGCAAAATCGCCCTGTTTTTAACCGGCCGGCAGCACGCCGGGGAAAACATGGAAGATATCCTAAAACAGCGCACCGATCGCAGCCCGCCTATCCAGATGTGTGACGCCCTTGCCGGCAATGTCCCCAAAACTTTTGAAACAGTATTGGCCAATTGCCTGGCCCATGGTCGCCGGCAATTCGTGGATATGCTCGACAACTTCCCGGAGCAGTGCGGCTATGTGCTCGAAACCCTGGCAGAGGTCTATAAAAATGATGAAGTTGTCAAAGAGCGGCTGATGAACGCCGAGCAACGGCTGTGTTTTCATCAGCAAAACAGCGGCCCGTTGATGGACGAACTCAATACCTGGTTCCATAATCAACTGGAGCACAAAACCGCTTTGTCCCTGTGCCTGGAGGTCTGCGGGTATATTTCTGGCCAGGGCCGAGGCCACCGTTTAATCCGTGAAATCTCTGTTGAGGTGGGCATTTCTTGATTTACTGAGAGGCCCAACTTTGGATGGTCTCGGGTTGAGCCAAAGGCTACCGTTGTCCGGAAAAGCCCGTAAACAAAGGTTTTTGCAAAATTTTACAAAACTGTTTGAGCAATGGCTATAAAATAAATGCGGTTGCGGCAGGGAACACCCTTTCGGGTGCCTCGTACCGCTGCACACACCACTATCGATTTAATCGCGACATCTATCCTTAAAACCCAAAACTCACACGCAGCCCATAAGAAAGAGTTTCATTAGCCGGTTCATAAACCCAACCTACAGGCACTCCCTGCTCTCTCAACGTAGCGAAATCAGAGTCATCAATATCCCAGTAGGTTATGTAGGGCTCGATTACCATGGAATGCCGGTCTGAAAATTTCCTGATAAAATCGGCTGAAAATCTTAGTCCATAACCATCACCAAAATCCTGGCTTACGGAAGGATCGTTAACGACCGGAGATACATCACTCAGATGAGATTTTACCAGGCCACTCCAGAAAAGATTGTATTCGGCAGATAAGCCCAAAGTCCATTGATCTGACAAACGACTCAGGGTCTGAACGCCAATCGGGGAATACCAGTACTGGATTTCCCTTTCATAGCCGCCGATGCCATCGATTTCATCATTCCAATACCGATAAGCGATCCCAACAAACGGGGTGATCAAGTGGTTCCCATTGACAAAAAAATCATAACCCAGCAATTCCCGGGCGTGAAATATCCAATCATCGGTATCTGCCTTTGCCGGGTCTCCGGCCCATGTGCCGCCATCATAATCCATCTCTCCAACAAGGAATTCAACACTGAGACTGGCCATCAAAGGGGCTTTGCCTTCGCTTATGCCGTGGTAATTAATCTCTCCGGAAACCCCGTACATAAAACCATCGATCTCCATATCAAGGGCATCTTCCTCATAATTAATATATCTCATATCAGGTCCGACCTTGAAGCTGTACGGATTCACCAGGGCTTTTGCCTGGGATGTTGTTTCTTTGGCCCATAATATGTTAACGGACACCAAAAGACAGAAAATCAGCAATAAAAAACTTTTCAAAAACACCTTCATCTTTTTCTCCTTTCCACTTTTTGCGGGTGCGGGTTGCAATACATTGATACGACTTTTTGGGGTAAACGATACGTATAAATTTATATACTGCTAAACGGGCAGCTTGTCCATGTTTTTGAAGTTTTTCTCCGGGACTAAAACATCAATGCTGG
This sequence comes from uncultured Desulfobacteraceae bacterium, assembly GCA_964626455.1. GTDB lineage: Bacteria > Desulfobacterota > Desulfobacteria > Desulfobacterales > Desulfosalsimonadaceae > Desulfosalsimonas. Next base: position 1,802 of record CAZVFQ010000204.1, read on the forward strand.
CAGACCATTTGGAGCCCTTATATACAGGAATCTTGGTTTTTATTGGATTATATCCCGAGATAGCGGAATTTGGAAGATGGAATCTAATAATACAACTGGTTGTATAATGGAGATGATTTTATCAACAGAACATCGACAGCACAATCAAAAAGGCTTAATCGCGGAACATAGCGGAGCACCATACGGTTATGCCGGGCAGTATTTAGGATTTGGGGGACCTGAAAATGGTGGTTTCAATGTTCAGGTACACTGGAATTTCCCCGTGAAGCTGGTTGCCAAGCCCAAAGAAGCTACGGAAAAACCGCCGGGGCAGACCAAGTCTAAGGCTAAGTCTGGTGGGAATGGGAAGTCCAAGAAGAGAGTATAGTGTAGAGTTTTCAGAAAAAACGGGCTCACCTGTTTAACCTGTCGTTATCCCGGTGTTTGCGGGTTACCCGCTATCTTGGTGGAAAGGGAAGACGGACAAGGAAGCAGGCCAATAGCCGGAGGAAAAAGAGCTGTGCCTTGTGTATGCATGGCTCTTTTTTTTTAGCTGGCAGATTGTTTCACCCGGTAGTTGTTGTATGCCAGCATGGCGGATTCAATGTGGCGGGTAACTGGATTGGATAGCGCGCGGACTGT
>CAZVFQ010000205.1:0-2321 GCA_964626455.1 uncultured Desulfobacteraceae bacterium
TTTTTATTATGCCCTGGTTGTTCACATGTTGCAATAAAATTATACCCTTGCGAAAAAGGCCTCAGAAATATCGGTTTTCTGGATTTTTAAATAAACATCTGCTATTATATATCAATATATGATTTTGCATATACACTGCGATTCTTTGCGAATCAAACCATTTTCCCCCGAAAGCAAGGAGGTCTTTAATGAAACTGATCCGAGTCAATATGACAAACCAGCAAATCAGCGTTCAGGATGTTGCCCGGCAATACGCCGGTCTCGGCGGGCGCGGGCTCACGGCAGCTATAATCAGCAGCGAGGTCCCGCCTGGCTGCGACCCGCTCGGCCCTGAAAACAAGCTTGTTTTTGCCCCGGGCCTGCTAAGCGGTACCACTGTGGTCAACACGAGCCGCATTTCAGTCGGCGCCAAAAGCCCTTTGACCGGCACGATCAAGGAAAGCAACGCCGGCGGCAAAGTCGGATCATGCCTTGGCAAGCTGGGTATTACCGGTGTGATAGTTGAAGGACAGGCCCCTGAAGGAACCATTCTGCAGCTTATTATCGATGAGACCGGCCATGCAAGTCTTATGGATGCCTCCGAATACCAGGGCATGCGCACGTATTCGCTGGCGGAAAAGCTCTTTGAGACCCATGGATCTGCAAACACCTGTATGTGTATAGGCCCGGCGGGCGAGTATCGGCTAAAATCCGCCTCCATTCAGACAACCGACGTGGACGACCGTCCCTGCCGCGCCGCAGGCCGGGGAGGCCTTGGTGCTGTAATGGGCTCGAAGGGATTAAAAGCCATTGTGGTAAGCACAGGGGGCAAATCCCCGGACGCCATCGAAGATCAGGAAACATTTAAGGAATATGGCAAAATACTGGCACAGACAATTCAGAAAAACCCGTTTACCGGCAAAGTCCTGCCCAACCTGGGTACTGCAGGACTTGTTTCAGGGGTAAACTCCTTGGGGGCGTTTCCCAGTTATAACGCTACAAATGGGGTTTTTGACCAGTGGGAAAAAATCAGCGGCGAGGCCATGGCAGAAATTATAGAAAAGCGGGGCGGCAAAACAAAGCATTTGGGCTGCTCGCAATGTATCATTCAATGCTCAAACGAATATGTTGATGAAAAAGGCAAATATATCACAGGCTCGCTCGAATATGAAACCATCTGGTCCATGGGAGGCATGACAGGCATTGATGATCTGGATGTCATTGCCCGGCTTGATTTTCTATGCGATGATATCGGTCTTGATACCATGAATACGGGTATTGCTGTTGCAGTGGCAATGGATGCGGGCTACAAGCCTTTTGGTGACGGCCGGGCAGCCCTGGAAATGGTGGAGGAAATCGGCCAGGGCACTGAAATGGGAAAAATTCTCGGCAACGGACCTGATGCAGTGGGCAGGCACTTTAACCATCACCGGGTGCCGACCGTCAAAGGCCAGGGCATCGCGGCCTACGATCCAAGGGCCATGCAGGGAAACGGTGTTACTTATGCAACCTCAACCATGGGCGCAGACCACACTGCCGGCAATCTTATCGGGCAATATCTGTCAAAAAAGCTTGATCCGCTCTCACCTGAAGGCCAGGTAAAAGCTTCCCGCTCAGCCCAGATAACAATGGCAGGTCTGGATTGCACGGGCCTGTGCCTGCTTGCCGCCACGGTGCTGGCCGTACCAGATGCGGCTGAAGCCCTGGATAAGCTTGTAAGGGCCCGCACAGGAGTTTCCTACGCCGAAGACGCCCTGACCGACATGGGAAAGCAGACGCTACAACTCGAACGCGAATTTAACCGCAAGGCCGGTGTCACAAGCAAGGACGACCGTCTGCCGGGCTTTTTTTCAAAAGAACCGCTGCCGCCTCACAATGTTGTATTCAAGGTCAAGGACGAAGAACTCGACGAGGTCTATAATTTTTTAAAAACAAAATAAATGCCTGATTCACAACAAACGGAAAAATCTATTGAAATTACAGTAAAATTATTCGGGACTCTGGCCCGTGGATTCAAAAACTATGACCGGCAGAAGGGTATGGCCGTCCTGCTTGCTCCGGACGCGGAAGTGGCCGACCTGCTAAGACGCCTGAACCTTTCAGGTAAAAATATCGTAGTGGTAAAGGACGGCCGGGTTGTTAACGACAGCGAGCCTCTGACCCACGGTTGCCTGATTAGCCTGATGCAGCCGGCCCACGGCGGATAGACCGATTTTATTGTTCAAAAAAAGCCCCCTGAATCTTTTGATTCAGAGGGCTTTTCGTATTGTATGAAACTTTGGATTGTTGTTTGGTGGGCCCACCAGGATTCGAACCTGGGACCGACCGGTTATGAGCCGGTG
>CAZVFQ010000206.1:0-2287 GCA_964626455.1 uncultured Desulfobacteraceae bacterium
GATTTGCTTTTCATTCAGGTTATAGATTAAGATTGTAAACTGAAATTATTCAATCTTCAAAACTGTCCAATGTATATCTATTTCTGCAAATCACTGCATACCAAGCATGTCTCTAGCTTCTTCCACCGTTGCGACCTCGCGTCCTATCTCTTTGGCTATTCTTACCATTCGTTCTACTAACTGAGCGTTACTTTTAGCTAAAACACCCCGCGAATAATAAATTGTATCTTCTAGGCCAGTGCGTACATTTGCCCCCATGCACATTGCCATCACAGTGGAGGTCATATGTAACTTGCTAATTGTTATTACCTGCCAAGATGAATCCTCTGGGATCATATCAAGCATGGCACTAATAGTTTGCGGGCTGGCTGGTATTCCTCCTTTTATGCCTAAAACGAAACTAAAATGTACGGGTTTCTTAATCACCCCCCTGTTTACCAATTCCATCACATTAGCAATATGGCCTATATCGTAGCACTCACATTCAATTGGTATATTTCTTTCATTACACCTTTTTATAAAATCCTCATTAAAATACAGTGGATTTTCAAATGTTTCACCCATCCAGCCAAACTCAAAAGTCCCAGCATTAATCGTTAACATATCCGGTTTAGGGTCAATCTCGGTAAGCTTCATGCGGTCTTCTAAACTTGCAATACTCTTGGAACCATCAGACTCAGTTACCACTCCAATACCATTTCCGACTTGAGTAATAATCGGGCATTTCGCTTTAATGTCAGTAATAATATTTTTGTAAACATTTAATTTGACATTGTAAAGATTATTTTCTTGCAATTACTTTCCGATTTTACTATAGTTTTTTGCATGGAAACGACCCCGAAGAAAGCAAAGGAACCATAACCAAAGGAGAAAAGCGGATGCCACCCCTAAGCCGGCGCTGGCCGGTGTGGGGCGTCGTTTCGTGTCTTTTGTGAAAGATTTCAGCCAACACTTTCACTCCTACCGTCATGATGTCACAGACAAGGCCAGGCAGTACGCAAGCGGCCTGATGCAGGCCGGCTCGCGTAAAAACATTGATCGCATGGCCGAAGTTGTTCCCGAATCCAAGTCCCGTAATCTTCAGCAGTTTATCACCCACAGCAAATGGGATGCGCGGGCAGTTATCGATCATGTCGCCCATGATGGCAATGAGCTTATTGGCGATCAAGAGCAGACCGGGCTTCTGATCGATGAGAGTGCTTTTGCCAAGCAGGGGAAAATGTCTGTGGGCGCTGCAAGGCAATGGCTGGGTCGAGTCGGCAAGGTCGATAATGGGCAAGTGGCAGTATTTGGTGTTCTTGCCAAAAATCGGTTTTCCCTTCCGATTGATGTTCGTTTGTATCTGCCCAAGGAGTGGATTGCCGATCCGAAGCGTTGCGACAGGGCGGGTGTCCCTGAAGCAGAACGTATCTTTCGCACCAAGGATGAACTTGCCCTTGAGATTGTGGCTCACGCCCGGGAAAATGGTCTTCGGTATGCCTGGGTGGGGGCGGATGCCGGATATGGAAAAGGTCCTGGCTTCTGTTGCGCCCTGGATAGGATGGGCGAGCGCTTTGTGGTGGATCTGCATTCTGATTTTCGGGTATACCTTGAGGCCCCGAAGCCATATATTCCTGTCAAGACAGGCAAGAAAGGTCCGAAGTTTACCCGTTACCGTGTTGATGAAGAAAGCGCCATGGTAAAGGATGTTGTTGAAGCCATGAGGCTTTCTTCCAAGCCAGTTTTGAAGCTGAGAGATACCACCCGCGGAACATTGAAGGTGCACGCATTGCGCGCCCCCGTCTATATTTGGGATGAAAAGGCCGGGGCGGTTCATAGATATTTTCTGATCGCCACCCGGACGCTGGGTAAAAAACCTGAGACCAAGATATCGCTTTGCAATATGCCGGAAACGGTTGAACTCAAAACCCTGGCATGGATGCAGCTTCAACGGTTTTGGGTGGAAAGGGCCTTTGAGGATGCAAAAAGCGAATGCGGCATGGCTGATTACCAGGTACGCAAATGGAGCGCATGGCACCATCATATGGCCCTTGTAATGATGGCAATGCTTTTTATGCTCAGTGAGCGAATACTGCACAAGGACACCTATCCAATGTTGTCGTGTTCGGACATCGAAGATCTATTATCTCATTTCCTACCCCGCCGCGATGTACGAAAAGATGAAGTCATCCGACTACTTGAACAGCGACATCGCAAGCGACTTTCGGCAATCCAATCTCACGCGCGAAATAACAACGATGGGGAGGCGCGTAAACTTGGATAATTTAAAGTTACAAAGTCAAATTAA
>CAZVFQ010000207.1:0-2282 GCA_964626455.1 uncultured Desulfobacteraceae bacterium
ATAGTGTGCGAGTTCGCAGGACGCCGCGTAGCGTGCCGAGCAGATGCCCGGCCCGAATGCAGCGACCGAAAAGACTGCCACGGCTTATCCCGCATCCAAACAACAAAACTGCGGTTTTGTTTTTCCCGGGCATTTGTCCGCAGCACAGCACGTTCATGTCACCGCGCAATGTCCTTATAATTGTTTACCGGGTTTTGTTGAAAAACATGCAGGGGGTTGAAAAAGAATTGCAGTCATGGCAAATAGAAGCTTTACAATCTATCAAACTTTTTTGCGCGAAAAGGGAACATGACATGAAATTTGAACCTGTAATCGGCCTTGAGATCCATGCCCAGCTAAAAACCCTTACCAAGATCTTTTGCGGATGCTCAACAGCCTTCGGAGCCTCGCCCAATACACACGTATGCCCGGTATGCCTTGGTATGCCCGGAGTTCTGCCGGTTTTAAACCGGGCAGTGGTGGAGTATGCCATGAAAATGGCCCTTGCCACCAATTGCCATGTGGAAGGCACAAGCCGCTTTGCCCGCAAAAACTATTTTTATCCGGATTTGCCTAAGGGTTATCAAATATCTCAGTATGAATTGCCTATTGCAAGAAACGGGTACGTAAACATTGCCCTGGAAGACGGAACTTTCAAGAAAATCGGCATTACCAGAATACACATGGAGGAAGATGCGGGAAAGCTTATTCATGACCCGGACCGGGCTGTAAGCTACGTGGATTACAACCGTACGGGAGTTGCTCTGATTGAAATCGTAAGCGAGCCTGATATAGGTTCTCCGGAGGAGGCCGGGGCATATCTTCGCCAGCTTCGTTCCATTCTCAGGTATCTTGATATATCTGACGGAAATATGGAGGAGGGCAGCTTCAGGTGCGATGCAAATGTGTCTGTAAGGCCTCAGGGGGCTTCTGAATTCGGCACACGCACAGAACTGAAGAATTTAAACTCTTTTAAGTTTGTTGAAAAAGCCCTGGCATATGAGATTGACCGTCAGATAGAGGCCCTGGGCCAGGGCAATTCTGTTATACAGGAAACCCGCCTGTGGGATGCGGAAAAAAACAGGACAATATCCATGAGAGGAAAGGAGGAGGCTCATGATTACCGTTATTTTCCGGATCCCGATCTGGTGCCACTGGTTATTGACCGTGCCTGGATAGATGAGGTTCAAAACTCCCTGCCCGAACTTCCGGATCAGCGGCGCATGCGTTTTGTAAAGGATTATGCCCTGCCGGAATATGATGCCGATGTTTTGACTGCATCCAGGGAAACAGCAGATTATTTTGAGCAGTGTGCCGCCCTGGTAAGCAATCCCAAGACCGCAAGCAACTGGATTATGGGTGAACTCACGTGCCTTTTAAACGCAAGGGGGCTTTCCGCTGCTCAGTGCCCGATAACAGCACAGAGGCTTGCAGGATTGATCCGGCTGATAGAAGACGGCGTTATTTCAGGCAAAATTGCAAAAACAGTGTTTGACGAAATGGCGGACTCAGAAAAACAAGCCGGTACCATAGTAGAGGAAAAGGGCCTGGTCCAGGTTAGCGATGAATCAGCCTTAGAGGAAATTGTTGGAAAAGTGATTGAAAATCATCCCGAAGAGGTAAAAAAATACCGGGAGGGAAAAAACAAGCTTTTCGGGTTTTTCGTGGGCCAGGTCATGAAAGAAACCAGGGGCAAGGCAAATCCCCAGGTAGTGAACCGGTTACTGAAAAACCGGCTTGATAATAAATAAACCCGGAAAAAAAGGGGGTGTTTTCCCACCCCCTTTAAGAAAATTTATTCCTGCCCGCCGAAGTAATAGGTGCCATGAATAGTGGTTGCCGTGCCAAACCGGAAGTCGCTGTCATAATAATCTCCGGCTCCTATCTGAAGGCCCACGTCTGCGCCGATGCTAAAACTTTCGTTAAGCCAGTACTCGGCCCCGATGTGCGGGATAAATGAAAGCGATGAATCCGAATCGCGCTCGTCTATGAAATCCAGCAGCAGATCCGCCCCCACATAAGGCCTTAGAGGGTTTTCAGACAGGTAGTAGTCAAGGCCGCAGCCTATGGTAAAGACACTGAGATCGTCCCTGTGGTCCCGGTTTTCAATGCCGAATCCGCCCTTGGGGGTTATGACATAGGGGAACTTGTTAATTCTTGCGCCTATAAGGCTTTGTTCCACGCTTATGGGCGAAAGTCTTATAGCCGACTGCACCCCCATGTCCATTGCGCTTGCAGGCAGGGTTACGGCAAAAACCATGGCCCCGAATAACAGGACTGAAACCGCTCGCATCATTTTGCCG
>CAZVFQ010000208.1:0-2279 GCA_964626455.1 uncultured Desulfobacteraceae bacterium
AAAAACAAAAAAAGAAACTACCGCACCGTGGATATAAAAGGACTCAGAAAAAGAAGGAAGTCAGAGCCGCTTCTTTTTTCCGGACAAAACGATGCTGTCCCTGAAGGATACTTTATAATCTGGGGGGCGTTTGATTTTGAAGATGATCTTTACGGCGCGATACTAATGGATCACAAGGGAAATGTGATAAACAAATGGATTCCCGACAGGGAGGCTTTAAGGGAAATGAAATGCGGGAAAAACCGCGTTGTGCAGGATACGGAGGTTGAAATCGACTATGAAAAGCCCGACGACCTGCCCCAGGGTTTTGAAGTATTTCCGGACGGCTCGGTTTTATTCAACGACGGAGACCCGGGAAACGGGATGCAGAAGCTTGATTTTGACTCAAATCCTGTCTGGGTAAGGCCCGGCAAATTCAATCATTGTATTGCAGATCAGAAAGGGGGCCGGGGTGTCTGGACAATCGAATCAGATCATATCCTGCGCAGGGTCAATACAGAGTCCGGAGAATCCATGGAGAAAATCAGGATCATGGAAATAATGCATAGCAATCCGGACACTGACGTGCTTTCTCTGAGATACGATGATCTTGACAAGAAGTGGCTAAACGACAGGTGGCACTTTAATGACGCAGATCCGCTGCCTGAAGAATACGAGGATGAATTTTCCGAATTTGAGGCCGGAGACCTGCTGCTCAGCTCCAGATCCCTTAACGCGGTAATGGTGGTTGAGCCTGAATCAAAAAAAATAAAATGGCTTAAAACCGGGTCGTTTTCCAGGCAGCATGATCCTGACTGGCAGAAAAACGGCACGATCACTGTCTATGACAACCAGACCCGGGATGTATTCGGCGGCAAAAAACCCGGCGATTCCCCCAGGTTCAGCCGAATCCTTCAAATCGATCCTGACAGCGGCGAAACCAGGGTTGTCTATGACGGGCAAAAGGACAGGTTTTATTCCAGAATCCGGGGAAAACACCAGATTCTTCCCGACGGCAGCATACTTATAACAAGTTCGGAGCAGGGAAGGGTAATGGCGGTAAACCAGGAGGGAGAAACGATTTTTGAATTTATAAACAGCTACGGCAACGGCGAAGTGCTGTTTGTATCAGAGGCGGTATGGGTGCCACGCGATTTTTTCGATTTTGACCCGGAAAAAAGCAAGGAGTCTTGAAAAATGAAAACATTGCTGAGAATTTTTGGTTCAGTTCTGCTGCTGGAAGCAGCCTTTGCCCAGGCTGCCCACGCCTACGTTGGCCCGGGGCTGGGAGCAGGGACCCTGGCCGTGATAGCCGGGATTTTTGTCTCGGTCTTTTTGGCGGTGTTCGCTGTTGTCTGGTATCCCCTCAAAAGGATACTTGCAAGGGCCAGAGGCAGAAAATCTCAGAAGCATGGCCGATCTCCGGCAGAAGGCATAAAACAGTGAAATGGATCATTGTTTTCATATGCTGCGTCCTTGCAGTTGAAATACTTTTCAGATCAAAGCCGGCCGGGGCTTTAAGATATATTGCATCCGTGCTGGGAAAGACAACGCATGTGATTGCGAACAAAAGGATTTCCGATCACTGGAAGGAAAAAATCCTGCCGGCATACGCCTTTATGATCTTTGCAGGATCGCTCCGCCTGCTTGCAGCCCTTGTCCTGATATTTTCACCCTTTGCGGCGGCCTTGTGGCTGTCTGTCTTGCTGGATCTTGATTTTTACTCTTTTTTGTCCTCCCCTTCCGGCCTGGCGGGTGCGGCGGCTGCTGCGGCGGTTTACAGCACTGCAAGGAACCGCCGTAGGGGTCGCCATGCCTGACAATGAATACGGATTCCGGGCAAGGCTGCTTCACAGGATAGCCCTCTGGGGCCCTGTGGCGGAAATGTCGTTTAATATTGACCACATAATTCGCCGCCCCTTGCCGCAGCGCGCAATGGAGCAAAGGCATGTATTTGTGGCAGGCCTGGCAAGGGCGGGCACCACGGCCATTATGCGGATGCTCCATGAAACAGGAAAATTCTGCTCGCTTACCTACGGAGACATGCCCTTCCCCCTGGCCCCCGGGCTTTGGAGAAAGATTGCCGCCCCGGCTCAGGCCGAAGCGGAGATGCGAGAGCGGGCCCACGGCGACGGCATAAAGGCAGGCCCTGACAGCCCGGAAGCCCTCGAAGAAGTTTTCTGGCGCGTATTATGCGGGCGGGAATATATTTTTCCTGACAGGCTGTCGCCGATGGAGGCTGACGAAACCGCCCTGGAACTGTTTAGAAAATACATAGCAGGCCTGCTTGAAACAAAGGG
>CAZVFQ010000209.1:0-2255 GCA_964626455.1 uncultured Desulfobacteraceae bacterium
AAGGCTTGAGACGGTACTGGATGCGCTTTGCAGGCAGGAGTATCCAGAGAGTCTGTATGAAATTATCGTGATTGATAACGGATCTGACGACGGCTCTACCGAGACAGCGCAATCCTTTGGAAACGTGACCTGCCTGAAGGAAACCAACTATCCGAACAGTCCTTATTCTGCCAGAAACAGGGGGATAGAGGCCGCAAATTTTGAAATTGTGGCTTTTCTGGATGCCACGTGCGTGCCTGACAGGCATTGGCTTAGCGAGGCGGCAACATGTTTTCCGGACAAAGGTGCGGATCTTGTCTCTGGCAAAACCGTGTTTGAAACATCGCATGAGCCTGATGCAGGCGAAATCCATGACGTGCTTTTCAATGTAAATGCCCGGGATGCGGCAAAAAAGGGATGGGCGCCGTGTGCAAACCTTTTTGTCAAAAAATCCCTTTTTGAAAAATACGGAAAGTTTGAAGAAGGGGCGCGGTCAGGGGAAGACTACAGGCTGACAAGGGCGCTTACAGCGGGCGGGGGCAGGCTGGTATACAATGACATGGCCAGGGTGTTTAAGCCGGCCAGAAATACGCGGCAGGTTATAGCAAAGCAAAAGCGGGTGGCAAGGGGCCAGGTGGGAATATGGAAAAAGGAAGGCAGGGTTTTTTCCTATCTTGCAAAGGCGATTTTCAGGGCTGTTGTACCGCCCAACCCGGCGGCTGTTTACCGGGCCATACGGCTGCGGGGACAGCCATGGATGTATAAGAAGTTTGTAAAAATATATGTTTTCCGGTATTATATACTAATTTTAATGACTCTGGAAAACTTAAAGATCCTGCTGGGTACAACTGACAAAAAATAATGAAAACAAATATATCTGTTCTGATACCGACCAGAAATCGGCAATGTGAGCTGAAGGCGGCTGTTAAAAGCGTTTTTGAGCAATCCAGGCCGCCTGAAGAAATAATAGTTGTTGATGACGGATCTTGCCCGCCGGTCTCAGAGGATATATTTGAAGGCTGCCCGCAAGGCACGCAGACGCGGCTTTTTAGAAGAGAGCGCTCCCTGGGCGCAAATAACTCCCGGAATCTGGCCATAAGACAGGCATCAGGAGACTGGATTGCTTTTTTAGACGATGACGACAGGTTTAAACAAGGCAAGATAGAGGCGGTTGCTGATGCCATAGCAAATAATCCCGATGCAGACCTTTTTTATCATCCTGCCGAAATCCGCATGGTAAAAGAAAATGTGGTATACCGGACAAAACCGGAAAAGTTTGACAAAAATAAGGACATATTCCGGGCGCTTCTGATCAAAAACCTTGTGGGGGGAAGTTCCATGGTAACCGCCAGGCGGGAGGCACTTATAGAAGCCGGGCTTTTTGATGTTTATATGCCTGCTCTTCAGGATTACGAACTGTGGCTGCGCCTGGCAAAATCAGGCTGCAGGTTCTGTTTTATTGACAGCCCCCTGACCACGTATTGCTGCGACACCGACAACAGCAGCATATCCAAATCTATCGATACAACCCAAAAAGCTCTTGAAATAATAGAAAAAAAATATGGAAATGATTATGCTGGTCTCGCTCCCAGCGAAATTGCTGCATATAATGAATGGAAAAAGCACAGAATGGTTCACAAGGCGATTTTAAACGGACAGGTTTTGTTTGCCTTTAAGGAACAAATGAAAATATTTGCGGCGCATCCGCACCCCAGGCACCTGTTGGCCGGGGTTGCAATTCTTCTGGGCAGAAAATTAACATTTCTGCTAAGGGCAAAATTAAACTGACAGATTCTTATTATGAAGATTTCAGTACTAATGCCTACATGTGACAAAAGCCCGCAATATCTTGAACCGGCTTTGCAAAGCCTGGCTGACCAGACTCTTAAGGCCGATGAGGTTGTCCTGGTGGAGGACGGGGAGATCAGCAAACAACTATGCCTGGGTTGACGGCCATTGCAGTTTCAGGGGTTCGTCGAAACGCCTTGGATTTTTGCAGCCTTCTATCCGGTCTTCAAGCCAGTCAAGGATTCTTTTCTGTACGGGTCTGTCTATCTTTTTGAGCCGCCTGGCAATTGATGTCGGCGGGCTTCAGTAGCCGCTGCTGTTGGCGGTCTGTTGAATTCCCTGGTTCGAATCACGAAAGTCTATTTCTCGTCCATGCGGGACTCCTGCGGCAATCCAAAACAGCATAAACCCGGATTTTCTTGTTATGTAAACGATAATAGATGGCAAAAGGAAATCTTTTTGAAAGTAAGCGGTGATATCCAAAATAA
>CAZVFQ010000210.1:0-2195 GCA_964626455.1 uncultured Desulfobacteraceae bacterium
GGCTTACACAAGCAGAACTTGCTCGTTGCCTGGGCGTTTCTTACCCTCGTCTCAACGAAATTATTAAAGGCAGGCGTTCGGTAACTCCGAATACTGCATTGCGACTATCCCGTGTTTTGGGTATGTCCGCGGATTTCTGGCTTGGCTTGCAGCAGGATTGGGATCTTTGGCATGCAATGAACAGTCCTGAAGCAAATCAGATTAATCGCCTGAAACCAATCCCCAGAGATCAACATTCTTTTGCATAACCATTTTCTGCACTTGACGGGTGTTTCGCTGTCGCTACACACCTGCAAGTGAGAAATACGTTGGCGTACAAGTTGAATAAATCTTCAGATAACCCGAACTTTCGAAGTAGGATTGAAGCAAATCATGAGAGAAAGCCAGATCAAATTGCACCGGGACGTAAAGGATCTTTTCGATACTTATCGGCGGTTAATGCCCGAGGTAGGCGATACTTATGATGCCCTGCCCGGCGAGGTTTACAAAGACGGGGCATTAAGTGGGAAGATTAAGCGTTTAATGGCCTTGTCTGGTGCACTGGTACATGGCTGCAGGGCCTGTATTGTTTTCCAAACGGAACATGCGTTGAATCTGGGAGCAAGCGTGGAAGAAGTTCTAGAAGCATGTTCGGTGGCCATAAGCTTGGGCGGGACGATGGCCGCAGGCGAAACGACTCGGGTGGTCCAGTATCTCCAGGAAAGAGGACTTATCGAAAGTGGGTAATAAAATGTGTTTATCGCCTGCTGCCGCCTCGCAGCTGATTAGCTCACGTTGGCCACTGAATATAAATTTTGACATTATCCGGAATGTGGATTATTATAGCTATTATATTCCACATGGCGGAGGTGTCCAATGAAAACCGTACAAATGACCCTTGATGAAGACCTTGTAAGGGCAATTGATCAAGTTTCCAAACAACTTCATACAAGTCGCTCTGCTTTTGCAAGAATGGCGCTTCGCGAAGCGCTGGAGCGCCATAATCTCAGGCAGTTAGAAAATAAACACAGGCAAGGTTACGAAAAGAAACCAGTTTCCCCGGACGAGTTTTCAGTTTGGAAATCTGAGCAGTCCTGGGGGAATGAATGAAGCGTGGTGAGATCCGTTGGTACAAATTTGCCCATCCTGACAAAAAACGACCGGTTCTAATTCTAACAAGAGATTCCATTCTAGAATATCTCGGGGAGGTCACCATCGCCCCTATTACGACGACTGTACGCGACATCCCATCCGAGGTCTTTCTGTCAAAAGCTGTCGGTATGCCCCGCGACTGCGCTATCAACTGTGATCATATACAAACTGTTTCGAAGGGGAAAATTGGATCTTTAATTACGACCTTGCCGGAATCCAGGATTGTTGATGTAAGCAAGGCGATCAGATTTGCCCTTGATTTATGAATTGGCCAACCAGTGTCTGCCCAGGCGACGCTCCTTCCTCGCGCGCCTGAGCTTCACGTTAGCCCCTAATATGGAAAAAAATCATGAGTGATAGAAATAATCGTGTATGCCCAGTTGAAAGAGCGGGCAGTCTTGATAGCAGAATAAGGAGGTGGTTCCAAAACCCTCAGAAAATACTAAGGCCATATATCGTTGAGGGAATGACAGTTCTTGACGTAGGGTGTGGTCCAGGATTTTTCACTATTGACATGGCTTACATGGTTGGTAATGCTGGGCGAGTTATAGCTTCCGATTTACAGGAAGGGATGCTTCAAAAATTAAGAGACAAGATAAAGGGAACAGAGGTAGAGAAACGCATCACACTGCATAAGTGCGAAAAAAACAAAATAGGCGTAACAGATCATGTTGATTTCGTATTGTTGTTTTACATGGTTCATGAAGTTCCGAACAAGTTTAGATTTTTCGATGAGATAGCAACAATACTAAAACCAAACGGCCAAGTGCTTTTAGTGGAACCACCATTTCATGTTTCAAAATTATCGTTTGAAGAGACTATCAAAAATACTAGAGATGCTGGGTTCTCAGATACTGAAGGACCGCACATACTTTTTCATAAGACAGCGATATTGAAAAAGGGCTAACAAGGCTTTTGCAGCGGAGCGCAAAAGGCCGCGGCCGCTGAAAAGCAGCGTTTCCGCTATAAAATATTTGATATAGCATGAATGCCGTGTTACTATGATATCATGATACGATCATTTAAAGATCAGGGTACAGAAGATATTTTCGATGGGAAAAACA
>CAZVFQ010000211.1:0-2177 GCA_964626455.1 uncultured Desulfobacteraceae bacterium
CCGCTCGCCTGCAGCTGCATGCCGGCCCTCATGCAATGCGCCCTCAAAGACCGCCACGGCTTATCCGCATGGTACAAACATGCAGGCTTGAAGTTTATTGTTTACTGTAAGAACCGCTTTGATCTTTGCCGGAAAATAATAAATCCATCGTGAGTTGGCAGCGTGTATTTTATTTTTGACAATCAGTTGACCCGGCGGCTATATTAAATGGTTTAACGGCTTGCAATACACGGCACACAGCGGGGGATTTTATGGAATTTTTTCTGTGCGTAATCGGCATGGTAATGATTATTGAGGGGCTGCCCTATTTTGCGTTTCCGGACAAAATGAAGGAAATGATGAACAGGATACTTGAACTGCCTGATTCAGTGCTGCGAAAATTCGGCTTAATGTTGATGGCCGCCGGACTGCTTCTTTCCTATATCGGCAGGGGATATTTTTCATGAGCAGAAGCGGAGCTGATCACAAAGAACAGGGCTATGACATAAACGACTTTTATTATGAACTGCCGGACAGCCTGATAGCCCAGCAGCCGGCAGACAGCCGCGAAAACTCCCGTCTGCTGGTACTCGACCGCCAAAGCGGCAAAACCTGGCACCAGCGCTTCCATGACCTGCCGCAGCTGCTAAACTCCTCTGACGTGCTTGTGATAAACGATACCCGGGTAATTCCGGCAAGGCTTTCAGGGCACAAAAAAGACACCGGCGGCAGGATCGAAGTGCTGGTAATCGATTATGCTGGCGGAATTCAGACCGGCACAAATCCATATACCTTTCAATGCGACTGCCTTATCCGCGCTTCCAGGCCGCCCGGGCCGGGGACCCGTCTTGAATTTCACAGCGGCCTTTCCGGGCGGGTGATTTCCGTTAATGAGGGAACCTATTGTGTTGAATTCAAAAGCGACATACCATTTCAAAAAGTGCTCAAAAACACAGGCATGGTCCCTATTCCGCCTTATATACAAAGATCCGGACAGGAATCCGGCGCAGATGACCGTAAAAACTACCAGACTGTTTACGCTGAGCAAAGCGGGGCGGTTGCAGCGCCCACTGCAGGACTTCATTTTTCCGAGTCCCTTCTTGCAAGGATCCGGGAAAAAGGAATCGAAATCATAGCGATCACCCTGCACGTAAGCTACGGAACATTTATGCCTGTGCGCGTCTCAGACATCCGGGAACACAAGATGCACGTGGAGCATTATCATATAAGCAGCCGGGCAGCGGAAAGCATAAACATGGCCCGGCAACAGAACAGGCGCATAGTGGCCGTAGGCACTACCTCGGTGCGGACCCTGGAATATGCAGCCGGAAATGACGGCAGAATCCGGCCGGGACAGGGAGCATGCGATCTGTTTATATACCCCGGCTACAGATTTAAAATTATAGATGCCATGATCACAAATTTTCACCTGCCCAAATCCACACTTATCATGCTGGTCTCAGCCTTTGCCGGAAGAGAAAACATCCTTTGCGCCTACAGGGAAGCAATAGAGGAAGGCTACCGGTTTTTCAGCTACGGCGATGCCATGATAATAAAGTAAAACCAGAAGACCGGGTATTGAAATAAAAAAGGAAGAAAAAACATCAGATGTCTGCATTCTCCGTAGAAGCCGTCTCCTCTGAAAGCCGGGCACGGGCCGGGCGTTTGAATACTGCCCGCGGCCCTGTGAAAACACCTGTATTCATGCCAGTGGGCACACTTGGAACCGTAAAAGCCCTGAGTCCCGAGGAATTGCTTGAATGCGGTGCACAAATTATTCTGGCAAACACCTACCACCTTTATTTACGGCCGGGCTGCGAGGTGATCGGATTGTTTGACGGACTGCACGGATTTATGAACTGGAAGGGACCGATTCTTACGGACAGCGGGGGATTTCAGATCTATTCTCTTGCAAAAATGTCTGAAATAACCAAGGACGGGTATGCTTTCCAGTCCCATATCGACGGCTCAAGACACATAATCACCCCGGAAGACGCGGTTAAAATACAGGCCACACTCAATTCTGATATCATGATGTGCCTGGATCAGTGCATCTCCTATCCTGCAGACGAAAAAGAGGCAAAAAAGGCCCACAGCCTGACTGTATCCTGGGCAAAAAGATGCAAAGAGCAAAAAGAAAAGACGAATAATTCAGCAGACAGTCTTCTTTTCGGCATTATACAAGGGGGCATGTATCG
>CAZVFQ010000212.1:0-2063 GCA_964626455.1 uncultured Desulfobacteraceae bacterium
CTGACCAAATCGCCCTGCCGGCGGCATAGTGGGTGTACTTGCTTAAGCGCTTACCTTCGTTAAAAGGCTACAAAAAACTGCTAAAGGAAAACCCTGAGTTAGCGGCCAGGCGTGCGGAAAGAATCATCAAAAATACATACAGGACCTTGCTGACCAGGGGACAGAAGGGATGCTATGTTTTCTGTACTGATCCTGAAACCAATGAATATTTCAAAAGCCTTTTGCCGCAGCGAAAAGCCGTGTTTCATGAACCTGCCGAGGAGGTTTGGGGCAATAAAGCTGCCGAGGATTCTCGTCCATGGGGAAAATATCCCGGATTGCCTTTGAAAGTCGTTGATAAAAACGATGTAATCCCTTTTGTGAATGCAGTCCCAGTGTTCGATCTTAGCAATTCGTTTCCGCCGCTTGAGCAAGCAGCAGCTGATAAAAGTTATGATTGGGTTTCGCTGCCGGAATATATTACATGCGGGCCGGATTTTTTCGTCGTGCCGATGGTCGGGGAGTCAATGAATAAACGGATTGCAGATGGCACCTGGTGCTTGTTCAAAAAAACGCCGGCTGAAAAATCCGCCGGGGAAATTGTTCTGGCCTATCATCCGGATATTTATAATACGGATGGGAGTGGGTGCTATGCGATCAGGCGGTATTGGCCTGGTGAAACGGTTTTGCATGAGGAGCAAAAAGTTTTGCTCCAGCCGGAAACCCGCACACCCGGATATGCAGACATTGAAATAGCCGGTGACAGCACAGGCCGGCTTGAGATCCTCGGCAAATTTGTCCTTTCTTTTTAGCAGGCAGACCTGGACAACCTGCCTGATCCGGACGTGCTGGCAGAAGACATCCTTGAAAACCTGGAGGCAGGTGTGGAGAGCTTCAGGCGGATTGTGGCCTCGATTAACGGAGAGTAGGGGCAAAGATAGTTCCTATGCTCCCCTATAACTTGACAAACCCATTTAATGCCATTATTCTGTGATTCATAAAAAGATCATAAAGCCTCTTTATGGTTTATATATAAATCAAGGAATAAAGATGCCAAAATCCATTACGCGTGCCTACTCAAGCTATTGCCGCGATGCGCTAGCTCTGCTTGGTGTATTAATCCGTGAGGCTCGCAATGAACGTAAGCTCACGGCCCGGGAACTGGCGGACCGTGCCGGTATTTCCAGAGGGATGCTGCAGCGTATTGAAAAAGGCAACCCCAAATGTGAAATCGGAGCCGTATTTGAAGTCGCCGCCATTGTGGGCGTTAAGCTATTTGATGCAGATGAAAATGCTTTACCCAAACACCTGCGCCAAACCAGGGAAAAGCTGACGCTGCTGCCAAAATCTGTTCGCAAAAAATCCAGGGCTGTGCGCGATGATTTCTAAAACAGAGAAAGAAGCCTTTGTTTGGATATGGCTGCCGGACGAAACCGAGCCTGTCGTGGCTGGAAGGCTTGAAGCTGATAACGGTATTATCCGGTTTAATTATGGCAAGAGCTATCTGGATCGTATCAATGACAAAAAGCCCGCGATTCCAATTTATGAGCCTGAATTGCCGCTAAAGGCAGGTGTGATTCCCCTGCCTGATGGATTGACTATGCCCGGCTGCATCAGGGATGCAGCTCCTGACGCCTGGGGCAGACGCGTGATTATCAATAAAAAGCTGGGTCTTAAAGGCACCGGCACAGATACGGCCGAACTCGATGAACTGACCTACTTGATAGAGTCTGGCTCGGATAGAATTGGTGCGCTTGATTTTCAGTTATCTCCCACAGAATACGTACCGCGTACCGCAAGTAATGTAAGCCTGGAAGAGTTGATTGCATCTGCTGAACGGGTAGAAAAGGGCCTGCCACTTACACCGGAGCTGGATCTGGCGTTGTTCCATGGAAGCTCTATTGGTGGCGCCCGTCCTAAAGCCTTAATTCAGGAGCACGGGAAAAAATTTGTGGCCAAGTTTTCATCCAGCACTGATCTTTACAGTGTGGTTAAAGCTGAATATATCGCCATGCGGCTGGCTGAATTTGCAGGTTTGCATGTTGCCCCGGTGAAACTGGTAAAGGCTGCCAACAGAGACGTAC
>CAZVFQ010000213.1:0-1961 GCA_964626455.1 uncultured Desulfobacteraceae bacterium
GGGCTGTAATTTCAGCAGCCTCCCCCCGAGTTCTTGACACCCGGGCGGCAAAACGATAATAAAAACACATGACTCTTTTGCCCAATGAAAACCCTGATGCCATTTTTCCTACAGACCTGCTCGAGAAAGACACGCCCGGTAAACCGTGGCGGATCGCCCATGTAAAAAGCAGGCGCGAAAAAGCCCTTGCCGGATTTCTTGCCAAAAAGGGCATTGGATATTACCTGCCCATGGTCACCCGCAGGCAGCGCTCCGGGACCAACCGCGTCCGATACAGCTTGGTGCCTGTGTTTCCCGGCTATATTTTTCTAAAAGCAGACGACAATGACCGCCACACCGCGCTTCGCACCAACCACATAGCCCGGTTCATCGATGTCCCTGATCCAGAGACCCTGGTTTACGAACTAAAACAGATCCGGACCGCACTTGACGGAGATATGCCGGTCTATCCAGTGGAGTTTTTCACCGTCGGCCAGCGCGTTCGCATAAAAAAAGGCCCCATGAAGGATGTGGAAGGCGTGATCACCCGCAAAGGTGCCAAATACCGCCTGGTCCTTTCAGTAACCGCCATAGCCCAGTCCGTATCAGTGGAACTCGATGAAGACATGGTGGAAAGATTGTAATGTATATGTAAAAGGCAATGTAATCGCAGGCTTCCGCGCTTTGACCTTAAACGCCGGCCTGCCTGCCAGGGCAATCTCCTCTGCGTCCCGAAAGGGGCGGAGTGTGTAAAAGCTTCAAGCTGCAAGGAACAAGCTATAAGCTTAAATAGGGATGTTTTCCATATATAGCTTGAAGCCCCCTTAGACGAACAGAGAGAAGGACATCTATTATGCAGGAACGGGATGTTCGCTGGAAACAGCGTTTCGCAAATTTCAAAAAAGCACTTTCCCAGCTCCGCAAATTCGTGGACAAGGGCGAACTCTCGGAACTGGAGGAACAAGGCGCAATTCAGGCATTTGAGTACACCTATGAACTGGCATGGCTGGTACTTAAGGATTTTCTTGAATACCAGGGCCAAACCGACATATTCGGTTCCAGGGACGCCATAAAAAAAGCTTTTCAAACCGGGCTTATAACAGACGGAGAAAAATGGATGGATGCGTACGTAAGCCGCACCAAGACTTCCCATACTTATAATGAAGAAACAGCAAAAGAAGTTGTAGCAGCCGTTATAAACGATTATTTTGAGTTGTTTACCACCCTGGAAAGAAAAATGGAGTCGCTGCTTGACCGATAAGGCGCCTGCGGAAAATAGCCCGGAGTTTGGACTCAAAGGCCGGGCGCTTTCCCTTATAACCGATATTTTCAAAAACCACCCGGACGTGGAAGAAGCCTTATTATACGGCTCCCGGGCCAAAGGAACCTACAAGCCCGGCTCGGACATAGATATCGTGCTAAAAGGCAAAAACCTTGATTTAAAAGAACTCAACCGGATCATTTTAAAACTGGAGGAGCTTGATCTTCCCTATACTTTTGACGTTTCCATATATCACAGAATACAGGATCCGGAGCTGATAAACCACATCAAAAGGGTGGGCAAAACCCTTTACACCAGGAAATAAAAGTCTTTTTTCTTTACCCTTGACAACCATCCCTCTCCGCACTATCAAATACAAATGTTCACAACTTGAACTCTTTCCTGGACAGGCCGTGGGCCCCCGAAAGGGACGGAGTGTGTAAAAGAGCCACAACTGCAAAGCAAAACAGATAACGTCCGGAAATAACCACGAATATATTCCACATGCAGGAATCCACCAAGTACAAAATCTTTAAAATCATCGCAAACAAACCTGATCTGACCCAGCGCGAGCTTGCAAAAGAACTGGGCATATCCCTGGGCAAGGCCAATTACTGCCTGCGCGCCTTGATTGACAAGGGCTGGATAAAAGCGGAAAATTTCCGCCAGAATCCGCACAAAATCCGATACCTCTATAAGCTCACCCCCGGCGGCATAGAGG
>CAZVFQ010000214.1:0-1949 GCA_964626455.1 uncultured Desulfobacteraceae bacterium
TATCAGCGCAAATGCGCGATATGCTGACAAGCCTGGAGGCAAGAATGCTTCTGCCACCCGGACAATGATTCGGCCGGGCGTATGTAATTTCGGCTTTCATAAAGGATCCGCCGGTGGACTTCGCGCTTACCAGATCCCGGAAAGAAATCCAGAAGGCAGTCCGTGAATTTGCAAGGGGCGAATTTGCAAAAGAGAAAATCATTGACCTGCTTCGGAGCGAAACTTTTCCTGAAGATACACGGAAAAAAGCCTGCGAACTTGGTTTCTGCAGCATCCATTATCCCCGGAACTATGGCGGCGGCGGCCTGGGGCTTTTTGAATACGTTCTTGCTGCAGAAGAAATGTGCAGAAAAGACTCGTCCATGGGAATTGCCATTATGCTGGCGGGCTTTGGCGCAGAATGCCTTTACAGATTCGGCAAAAACCCGGCCGCAAAACAGTATCTGCCTGCTCTTTCTTCCGGGAAAATACGCTCTGCTGCTGCTTTTTCCGAAAACATGGAGGCCAAAGGCTTTTCCGGCATCAACTCCTTTGCCAAAACCGAAAACAAGAAACTGGTAATAAACGGCACCAAAACCTGCGTTGCAAACGGAAAAAGCGCAGCCTTCTATGTGGTGCTCTGCAGAACAGGACAGGAACAAGACGGTTCTGAAAAAAACCTCTCACTTATCTGCATTCCATCGGAATCTGCGGGAATCTCGGTTACGCCTTCCGGGCCCACTATAGGCGCCAGCCTGATCGACTTTGCAGACGTGAAATTTGAAAATGTCCGCGTGCCCGAACAAAATATACTCGGCAAACCAGACTGCGGGCTTTCCCACCGGCTTGATTTCATGGATGAGGCAAGAATTCAGATTGCGTCAATGGCGCTGGGCCTGGCCCAGGGTGCTTTTGACCGGGCTGCCGGATATGTTAAACAGCGAAAACAGTTCGGCAGAAAGCTTGCCTCCTTTCAGGCAATACGCCATAAGCTGGCTGAAATGTATGCAGAAATAACCGCAGAAGAAATGGCAAAAACCAATCATGCCGG
Source organism: uncultured Desulfobacteraceae bacterium (assembly GCA_964626455.1). Lineage (GTDB taxonomy): Bacteria > Desulfobacterota > Desulfobacteria > Desulfobacterales > Desulfosalsimonadaceae > Desulfosalsimonas. The sequence goes on from CAZVFQ010000214.1 coordinate 1,031, forward strand.
ACTTGCGGCCTCCCTGCACAGCGACGTGGTGGTTCCCTATATTGAATCTTTCGGCACTGAATCCCAGAAAAAAAAATATCTGCCCGGGTGCGTTTCAGGCGATATAATCACGGCCGTGGCCATGACAGAACCTGATGCAGGAAGTGATCTTGCGGGCATGACAACCAGTGCCGAAAAAAAAGACGGCCAAATCATATTAAACGGCTCCAAGACATTTATCTCAAACGGCATCAACGCTGATCTTGTCATTGTCGCGGCAAAGGATGCCGGCATATCAGACCCCTACAAGGCTGTTTCCCTGTTTCTTGTCGAAGACGGCACACCCGGGTTTAAGCGGGGAAGAAAACTTGAAAAAATGGGTTTCCACAGCCAGGACACAGCCGAGCTGTTTTTTACAAACTGCTGTATCCCTGCTGAAAACAGGCTGGGCGAAAAGGGCTCCGGCTTCTACATGCTGATGGAAAAACTCCAGCAGGAGCGCCTGATGGCCGCCATCTGCGCCCAGGCAGGGGCAGAACTTATGCTTGAATTAACAGTGGATTTTTGCAAACAAACAAAAAATCATACCGGAAAACCGCTTTCAAAACAGCAGGCAGTACAATTTGCAATAGTAGAGATGAGCACGGAGGTAAAACTCGGCCGCACGTTTCTTGAAAAGCTGATTGCAGGGCATTGGCAGGGAGAAAACGTGGTGGTGGAAACCTCCATGGCTAAATACTGGATAACCGACCTTGCCAAGCGTATTTCTCAGCGCTGCATACAGCTTTTCGGCGACTACGGCTTTTTGGAGTCCTGTCCGGTTGCAAGGGGTTTTCGCGATGTACGGGTAATGCCCATTTTTGCCGGAACCAATGAAATCATGCGAAACATTGCGGCAAAATTCATGGGGTTATAGGCGAGCACACGCGGCGGCATTACT
>CAZVFQ010000215.1:0-1906 GCA_964626455.1 uncultured Desulfobacteraceae bacterium
TAAGAGTAAAAAGGAGGTATTCAGTGAATCGGTTTAAGAGATTATCACACGCAGTATGGGAATGCAAATACCATGTGGTTTGGTGCCCGAAGTATCGGTTCAAAATTTTACGCGGTGATATTGGGCGCTCCATGCGGGGGATTATCCGGCAACTATGCGAATGGAAAAAGATCGAGATTCTCGAGGGTAACATCCAGATTGACCACATCCATTTGGTTTTATCGGTGCCACCGAAATATTCAATTGCCAAGTCTGTGGGTTTCCTAAAGGGAAAGAGTGCGATCAAAATTTTCGATATGCATCTGGAGCTCAAGAAACGATATTGGGGCCGACATTTTTGGGCAAAAGGGTACTGTGTAAGCACGATAGGCCTCGATGAGGACCAGATCCGAAAATTACGTAAGATGGCAAATGCATAAAGATAGAAACATGGATCAACGCAAACTATGGAATGATTAAAGAAATTGACCCTTTTAGGGTCCCCATCATGCCACCCCTTTTAGGGGTGGTTATTGACTTGATTCATTGGAATTAGGACAGCATAACTTAATGGATCTCTCACAAATCGCAAATCAATTCGCCGGCCAATTCATTATTGTGCTCGCGTGGCTTATCCCCGTACTTGCTATAATCGGCATGTTGAAATCACACTGGTTTAAAGGCCTCCTCGGTGAGTTCATGGTGAATCTGTCGGCAAAGATGCTTCTCAACAAGGACGACTATCGCCTTATAAAGAACGTGACTCTACCGACCGGGGACGGAACAACCCAGATCGATCAGATTATCGTCTCTGTATATGGCGTTTTCGTAATCGAAACTAAAAACATGAAGGGATGGATTTTCGGACGGCAGGACCAGGCCACCTGGACCCAGAAAATATACCGCCATACAAACAAATTCCAGAACCCTCTGCGCCAGAATTACAAGCATGTGAAAACCCTGCAATCCCTGCTCGGCCTGACAGATGAGCAGATTCATTCCCTGGTGGTATTCACCGGCGACAGCAAGTTCAAAACCAAAATGCCGGAAAACGTCACCTCCTGGGGCAGGCACATCAAATATATCAAATCAAAAACCGTGCCCGTACTTTCCTTGAAGGAGGCGGACCGGATCGTTGAGAAGATCCTGTCGGGAAGGTTGGAGCCCTCAACTGCCACCCGGCGGGAGCACGTGCAGAACGTCAGAAAGGCCGTGAAAAACCAAAAGGAAGTTACCTGAGAAATACCGAAATGATCCATAGATACAGAACAGAAGCAATCAGAAAACAGGCCGAAACAATTTACAAGCTTCGGCAGCAGGGCCGTCCATACAAGCATATCGTCAGCCGGACCGGCCTTACCTATCAAAACACGGTCCAACTATACAGGCGGGAATGCCTTTACAGGCAGCAGGCATTTTATTATCCATTTATCGAGTATATAGCCGCCCGCACAGAAAAAGCCATAAGAAGAAGCTTGGGCGAAACTATGTTGGCCAATCCTGAAAGCCTTAAAAATCCAGAAGCAATTAACACTCTCCTATGCTGGCCTGGAGTAGGGGAAGGCGTGCTAAACGATCTTGCTACGGGCCTCATTGAAGCTGGGTATGAATCATCTGAGCCGGGGATATTTCAGACTGGCATAAATTAACCCGGTAACAAATTTTTTAATTGAACAGCAACTTTTCCATTCAGCCCTAAAAATCATTACAGGTTAAAAAATTTCAAACAAAATTTGGCGGAAGTGCATGGGCGTTGAGGCCATGCGCTTCCGCCTTTTTTTAGTTCATCAACTTTCGCTATAGCTGGGAATGTTTTGGGAAGGTTTTTTGGGCTTATCCAGTGCTATAACTATCAGAAATTAAAAATATTTTATGGTGCCGAAGGCCGGATTTGAACCGGCACGGGCGTAACCCACTACCCCCTCAA
>CAZVFQ010000216.1:0-1904 GCA_964626455.1 uncultured Desulfobacteraceae bacterium
AGCCCTGGGAATTCACCCTTGAGGATGTAAATTTCGTCCAGGCCATGGGCAGTATTACCGGCATGGCCATTGACATGGCGCGTCATTACAAGGGGATGAAACAAAGCATAGATGCACTCAGAACAATGCGCGCATCCGGAAAAGGCAAATCCGGTGCCAAGCCGGCCCATGATCCGGCGTAAATAAGATTGATGCTCTCGTAAAAAGTCTGGTTTAGATGGCGCCGTAAAAAGTTCAAGATCAAGGCTTGCGCAATTTTGAAGAATGCAGCGTACTTAGCCGTACGTGAAATTCTGAAAAATTGCGCGTAACGCAGATATTGGACTTTTTACGGTGCCATCAAAATTATCATACTGTTGATTTTCAGGCCCGGGCTGTGATATCCGGAAAACATCAATTTTATCCGGTTAACTGCCTGAAGGGGGGTATGTTTATGTTTTCATTTCTGCCCGGGCCTGTTCGCGGAGGGATCGCCCTGCTGTTATATACGGCAAATACAGTCGGCGGGGTTTTCACCCTGGTGCCGTTTATAGTTCTTAAAATCGCAATTCCCCACGAAAAAACCCGGCACAGGATTACGCGCCTGCTGACAGCCATTGCCTGGGTATGGATTGAAATCAACAGTGCCATTTTGTGGCTGACCCAAAATATAAAGTGGGACGTGGAAGGACTGGAAGGCTTCAATCCGCGCTCCTCCTACCTTGTGATAAGCAACCACCGCTCCTGGGCCGACATACTTGTGCTCCAGCATCTGTGGAAACACCGTATCCCTTTTTTAAAATTTTTTATAAAAAGAGAGCTCATCTGGGTGCCGCTGCTCGGCATTGCTTGGTGGGCTCTTGATTTTCCCTTCATGAAGAGATATTCAAAGGATTTTATCAAAAAACATCCCGAACATAAGGGAAAAGATATCGAAACCACTCGCAAATACTGCGAAAAATTCAAAAAATCTCCCGTCTCGGTTATAAACTTTGTGGAGGGAACAAGATTTAACGAATCAAAGCGTATAAAGCAGGACTCGCAATATCATCACCTGCTTAAACCCAGAGCAGGCGGAACCGCAGTAGTTCTTTCCGCCATGGGCCAATGCCTGGAGGCCATTATTGACGTCACCATCGTATATCCAAAAAACAAAGCGCCTCTGCCGTTCTGGGACTTTCTGAAAGGAAAAATTCCATTGGTGGTAGTAAGGGCAAGAAAGCTTGAAATCCCTTCAGAATTCATCGACCGCAGCTATGAACAGGATACCGCCTTTAAAGAGCGGTTTATAGACTGGATAAACGATCTCTGGGCGCAAAAGGACCGGCAGATTGCTGATATTCTGGATCAATATAAAAAGGAGGCGAACCAATGACGCAGCAGAACAACGGATTGAAAACATCCTATACTTTTACCGATTATATATCCTGGACCCTTTTGACGCTGATTCCGATTTTAACCGCTGTCTACGGCATTTCAAGGACTTCTCTGATCTGGACTGCAGTTTATCTGCTCATCATGGCAATCTGCTTTGCAGGCATCGTCTACCGGTTTTTCTGCACACACTGCCCCCATTACAACAACACCGGCCAAGGCACCAAATGCATATTCCTGTGGAAAGTGCCGGCCTATTTTACTCCGCGGCCCGGCCCTCTTGGTTTTTTTGACAAACTGATGGTTTCTGCCGGATTTATCATAGCGCTTTTGTTTCCGGTGTACTGGCTGCTTGCCCACCCCCTGCTGCTGATTATATACGCCCTTTCATGGGCCGTAATTATTATTTTTCTTAACAAATATGAATGCATAAGGTGCATCAACAGAGACTGCCCCATGAACCGGGCATCTGAAACACCGGGATCATGAGGCCGCGAAAAAAAGCCCGGGCAAAAGGGCGATAAGTATAAAATAATAAAGATTTCTTTTAA
>CAZVFQ010000217.1:0-1894 GCA_964626455.1 uncultured Desulfobacteraceae bacterium
AAGTCAAAGAATTGCTGGAGAATTTTGTTGTTTGTGACACGAATGCGGCCATAGGTGCAATTTATAAGGTTGTCAGATCCTTTATCTCCTGTTAAAATAATTTTTAATAAAAGTGGTACATTTCAAAAGAGTTGGACAGGGAAAGGAGCGGAACCCAAAATGCCCGAAGAAACAGGTTTACGGCGTAGCGATCATTGGCATAGCCATATGCTCGACGATAATCAAAGAGCAGAGGTCAGAAGAGCCAGGCTTAGGGATAGTGCCCATCGCATCGCCCGAAAACTTGTAAAGGCCTATGGTGCCAGGAAGGTCTTTTTGTTTGGTTCATTGAAAGATGCCTCCCTGTTTCCGGAAGACATTGATCTTGCGGTTGAAGGCCTGGATGATGAAAAATTTTATAAAGCTGTGTTTGACGTCCAGGGGTTAGCGGAATGCCGAGTGGATATTTTGGCTGTAGAGGATTTGTCGCCGCGATTCAGGCAGTTTATTTCTGAAAAAGGCGAGCTTTTGTATGAATCCCATTGACCGTCTTTTCGCCGGGCTAAAGGCAGATATTGAAGTTATTCTCGATGGACTCGATGGTATTGTCGATTTATGTTTAACGGAAACAACGCGTCTTGAAAAGCAAGAAACGCTTTGGCCTGTGGAAGTCGAGGGCTTGGGGAAGTATGTGCATGATTATGTTAATGGAGTTGAAGATCTTTTTGTTCGTCTCGCCAAAAAGATCGATCAGGATGTTCCAGCCGGACCTCATTGGCATAGAGATCTTATCCTGCGAATGGCAAAAGAGATTCCGGGGGTGCGTCCTCCGGTAATAAACGAGGGCCTCAAAGCTGTTCTCTTTGAATATGCTGGCTTTAGGCATGTTTTTCGGCATTCCTATCTCACCGGAATTAAATGGAATCGTTTAAAACCTCTGTGTAAGCAACTTCCGGGCCTGCACCAGCAAATCAAAACTAATTTGCATAACTTCTTTTCCTCCCTCGAAGCTTCGATCCGTTAAAATCATAATTTCTGCACTGCTAATTCCGTAATTCCGGGCCTAATTCCGGGGACGCTAATTCCAATACCGAATACCATGTTTATTTTTTTGGCTTCGGGCCGGGTTTTCGAGGCCGGACTTCGGTCCATGGCATAGGAAGCAAAACGACCCTGCCAGAGATAGCCCCGCCATCCCTCGCGGAAATTGATGTAGCGGGTATAGCGTCGGTGCGCCTCTCCAAAGGGTTCGGGATAAACGTGCCATGGTCAGATCATGCCCCGGGACTGGATGAATTTCAAGCGTATTCTGTATTGTGCCCCGGAATTCGCTATTCGCCACAACGCGGAGCCAGTCGTTACCGTTCAGGTTTGTTTGGAAGCTGTGCCCCATCCCACACTGCAACAATCCAAACAACATCGTTTATGATAGCGCAGACAAGAATTGAGCACGGGCAGATGCTGTGAATTGTACCTTCACGAGGGATCCCCGGCCGGAAGGGAATCGGCTTCAGCAAGGACAGAATCCAGATCATATCCCAGGCCTGCCTCTATCTCTATGTCCCCTTTAGCCAAAAGGCGCAGAATCTCTTTTTCGCGTTCAAGTTTCTCATAGGCATCAACCCAGATAATTACAGCTGTTGCCCGTCCTCTCTGGGTGATAATTAACGGTTCGTCGCTTTTTTTTAATTGTTTTAAAAGCCTGGCCGCATTCTGCCGCAAATCACTCACCGGAATGATATTTGATAATTTGCCCATTTCCTGCTTCCTTGACAGTCAAAAATTTTTGCACAACACTCTGGAATTGTTGCGTTTTTCGGGACTCAATCTGTCCAGAATTATTGATATTGTAACTATTTAAAATTGTTTAACTTTTTTCTTAAACCATTAACAATTAACTAATAACTTTTAACTC
>CAZVFQ010000218.1:0-1878 GCA_964626455.1 uncultured Desulfobacteraceae bacterium
GTTTTTTTCTTCGTACTTTCGGGTGCCAGTGTTGATCTTTATCAGATCGGTGATGCCCTCGGCCTGACATTGGCCTATATCCTGCTTCGCCTTGCAGGGCGTTTTTTGGGCGGTTTGCTGGGAGTAAAGTTTGCCCGCTTGCGGCATGAAGAGCTTCCAGGGGAAATCGGCCTGGCCCTGACCCCCCAGGCCGGTGTTGCCATTGGAATGGCGCTCTTGGCAGCAGAGCGTTTTCCGGATTGTTATGCCATGCTGATGCCGGTGGTTGTGACTTCCACTATTTTATTCGAGGTAATCGGTCCGCTTTTGGTGCGCCGCGTGTTGCGCTGACACGCTGATACAGATTCCTTGACATCCGGATGCAATCCCGGTATATAATTTAAAAATTTTGAGCCTATTTTCCACTTAGTGCTTTAAGGATTAAGCCCATGACCAGATCAGCAGAAGCCGAACGCAGCACCCGCGAGACACAAATCACAGCCAGTCTGAATATAGACGGTAAAGGCGAATGTGAAGTTGACACGGGTATACCCTTTTTTGATCACATGCTTACCCTTTTCGCAGTTCATGGATTTTTTGATTTCCGGATTCGTTCAAGGGGTGATATAGAGGTGGATTTTCATCACACGGTTGAAGATTCGGGCCTTGTATTAGGCGAGCTTATAAGCCGGGCTGTGGGTGACAAAAAAGGCATTGTCCGCTACGGGCACGCAGTGGTGCCGATGGACGATTCAATAAGTGAAGCAGCCGTTGATTTGTCAGGCAGGCCTTATCTGGTATACGATATTCCGGCAACTCTTCAGCCGGCCCAGGGCTTTAATGCTCATCTGGCCAGGGAGTTTTTCAGGGCGGTTTCCAATGCCGCAGGCATGAACCTGCACATACAGGTTCGCTACGGTGAAAATGATCACCATGCAACAGAGGCGGTATTCAAGTCCTTTGCCCGCGCCCTGGATCAGGCCACATCCATTGACGGCCGGATTTCAGGGGTACAATCCACCAAGGGCACCTTGTAGAAATCCAGGAAAAGTGTTTTGGATGCAAAAATGATAGTTATCCCGGCGATTGATATAAAAGGCGGACGATGCGTCCGCCTTTTGCAGGGAGAAATGGACAGGGAAACTGTCTTTTCAGATGATCCCGCAGCCATGGCAAAGCGCTGGACTGATCAGGGAGCCGAGTTGATTCACGTTGTGGATCTTGACGGGGCTGTAAAAAAGGCTCCCCGCAATCTGGATGCAATCGAAAGGATCGTAAAGCAGGTCGCCCCTGTGCCTGTGCAGGTGGGCGGCGGGATCCGGGATATTAAAACAATTAAAATGTATTTGGATCTGGGAGCCGGCAAGGTGGTGATAGGAAGCGCGGCCATCTATGATCCGGAAATGGTAAAAAATGCCTGTGCAAGGTTTCCGGGCAGAATAGTTGTTGGCATTGACGCCAGAAACGGCAGGGTGGCTATCGAGGGATGGACAAAGACCACGGAAACAGAAGCCGCGAAACTCGGCAAACAATTTGAAGATGCGGGCGTGGCAGCGATTAATTTTACCGACATCGAGCGCGACGGCATGCAGACCGGGCCCAATATTGAGGCTATCAGGGATTTTGCCAGGGTTGTAAACATACCGGTTGTTGCCTCCGGCGGAGTGTCCTGCCTTGAGGATATCAGGAGGCTTTCCGTACTGGAGCCTGACGGGGTTACCGGAATAATAACCGGCCGGGCGCTGTATGAAGGCGGCCTTGACCTGAGATCCGCCATTGAACTGCTTGGCCGGGGGTAAAAATATATTTGACAATCCAGTGACAAGTAATTATTTTCATTTAAATTTGATGGCACCGTAAAAAGTCCAATATCTGCGTTACGCGCAATTTCTCAGAATT
>CAZVFQ010000219.1:0-1872 GCA_964626455.1 uncultured Desulfobacteraceae bacterium
AGGGCTGTCTTTGCTCGTTGATCTGTCATGGATCACTTCTTTCCTGATAAAAAATATGATATCTGATTCCGGTGGAGTTCCGGGGACATAATACCGAATTTCACGGGATTCGGCAATGTGTCTGTCCCCGGATTAGGTGTGGAGAGCTTCCGGAGGATTGTGGCCTCGATTAACGGCAATTAGATGTTTACAGATGTTCTTGTTGATTTTTTAAGAGGATCGGACAAAGCAGTTGCTTTTGTTAATGAATATAATGATCGTATAATAAGAGAGAGTTTTTGCTTAAATTTTCAAAAGCCGTTGCAGGCGGCGCGTGAAAATTGGGTGGCAGGTTGCCTGGAAAACGAATACAATCATCTTTGTGACAAAAACGACACTGGAAGACATGATGTTTAACGAACTCGAAATGAGCCCAAGACAGCGTGCGACAGTTGCCGCTGCGATCACGCTGGCAGCGGTGCTGGTGCTTTTGGCGGTTTTCAGCGCGTTTGTGTGGGGGATGGCGCGCTTTGTCGGCGCTTTTCAGAATGTATTGCTGCCGCCCGTGGTTGCGGGTATCCTGACGATGCTGTTACGACCTTATTACAGCTGGCTGGTCAAGGCCTGCCGCGGGTCCAAGGCCGGGGGCCTGGTTTTGTTTTTTCTTTCCGCGCTCATTCCGCTGGGAGTCTTTATCTGGTTCGCCGGCGTCTTTGCCGCCAATCAATTGCTCCTGCTGTTCGAAGACTTGCCGTCCATGCTCAATGCCATGCTTGAGACGGGTCGGTCTCTTTGGCCGCAAGTCAGCGCACTGCTGGAGAAGTATGGGCTGATGTCCGAGTTTGGTAACCTGCTGGAGAATCCCGGGGAAATGGTGGCCAAGGTGCTCCGGGCTTCGTGGGAGCGGATGTCGCAGCCCATTGCTCAGATGTTTCAGTCCGTGACGGGATTGTTCGCCTGGGCGGTACTTCCGCTCTATTTAGCCTTCTTTCTCATGGCCAGGCCATTTGAAGCCAACCAGATCAGCCAATTTCTGCCGTTTTTAAAAAAGGAAACCAGAGAAGACGTTATCTATTTGTTTGATCAGTTCATTGGTATCCTTCTGACATTCTTTCGCGGCCAGATCATCATCGCCCTGGCCCAGGGCGTACTTTTTACTATAGGGTTTGCTTTGATCGGGTTTCCCTACAGTATTGTTATCGGCATGACGCTGGGGCTGCTCAACATCATCCCCTACCTGGGGAGCATCGTAGGGCTCAGCGTTGTGCTGCCGCTGGCTTATTTCGGCGATGATGGAAGCATCTTGCAGGTGGTTCTGGCGCTGGTGGTATTCGGTGCGGTGCAGACAATCGAAGGCTATCTGCTCACGCCGAAAATCATGGGAGATCGCACGGGCCTGCATCCGGCCCTCATCATCTTCGCGGTCTTCTTCTGGGGCGTCGCACTGGACGGCATTCTCGGTATGATACTGGCTATTCCTTTAACTGCATTTGCCGTGGTCTTCTGGAGGTTGTTGAAAAAGAAGTATATTACGGAAGTAGTGTAAGGAAGATACCGCCGGAGCATGGAAGAAACCGGGGCACGCAGTCGCAAATTCTGCACAAATTCCGGGGACAATACCCAATTTCTCAGAATTCGGTAGTGTATCCCACATTATAGGTATTGTCCCCGGATTACCCCAAGGCGATATATACGGTTTTGGCACGAGGGTAGTGCCAAAGATATTTTTGTGCATTATATCTGCCTGTTTTTAATAAAGATTAAAAAATGCACTGTTAAAGATCGGTCAAAAGAAGGTTCTTGAAAGCATTTTGCTAAAAACTGAGCAAATGCAAACGCAGGAGCATCCGAGATGATTCTTTCCAATATATCTGAGAAGTGGTAAATAAATTT
>CAZVFQ010000220.1:0-1832 GCA_964626455.1 uncultured Desulfobacteraceae bacterium
GCATATTAGATAAAATTGACCTTTACATCACGCGCCCTTTTAAAGTCGCTGTCCAATAAATAAATCATCGCCAATCATTTGCCTGGTGCTGCAAATCTACAGAAGAATATTTGTCCTTTATCTCAGCCAGGCCACCTTCCCAGTTGAAATTAAAGCCTTCCGTGGTTTTGTCTTGATTTTTTTTCATTATTAAAAAGTCTATAAAATCAATTACTTCTTTTTTTAGATCCTCAGGCAGTTTATTTATTCTGTTTTCAATATCATTGGCTTTCATTCTTTTAACCTCCATGTATCAACTGAACACGGATACAGATACACGCGAAGAGTTATATCTATAACCCGTTATATAAATTCTTATAGATCATTACGGTTTTTTTAGCAATATCTTCCCAATCAAGGCGTTGGGTGACCGCCTCCAGGTTTGCGGTCAACCGCTGCCGAAACCCTGGGTCCTTAAAAAAGCCAATGATTTTGTCTGCAAGGGCAGCCGGATCATCGGGTTCAACAATGCAGTCCGTGTTTCCGGCAAGCTCAGGCAGGCCGCCCACGTTGGAAACGATCAGGGGTTTTTTAAACGAAACCGCCGTGGCCCCTGCCCCGCTCTGGCTGTCAAAATGGCGGTAGGGAAAAATGCAGATATCGGCTGCCTGAAAAAAATAATGCACCTGTGCAGAAGGGACATATTCCAGATAATGCACCACATGGCCGGACAGATTTTTTTCCTTAATCAGTTGCTCATACGGGGCCCAGTCCTCCCAGAGTTTGCCGGCGATCAAAAGCCGTGCCCCAGGCAGGTTTACAGCGATTTTTTCCATGGCCCTTATGGCAGTGTCAACCCCTTTGTAAGGGCGAATAGCGCCGAATAACAAAATAATCTGATCTTTTTCATCAAATCCAAGCTTTTGCCTTGCCTGGTTTTGATTCGTGCTGCTGCAGACATGAAAATCAAGGCTGCCGTGGGGTATCACTGATATTTTGTTTTCCGGGATCAGATAATGCCGCTGCATCTGATGTTTGCCCCTGGCGGAATGAACAATGAAGTGGTCCCCGAATCCAAACAAAAGGCCGGAGAGTTTTTCATACAGTCTGGACCTGTCATGGGAAAGCACGTTGTGCACGGTAAATACAATTGGTTTTCTTCTTTGTTTGAACAGCAAGCAGATGGTCCAGTACACCGGAAACAGCGGCAGGCTCCACCACTGGGCATGAAGCAGGTCCGCGCGGACGGCGAACCCTTCCAGAATCCAGGAAAAGGGGTTATACCAGGTCAGGCGCCGCCGGATATTCAAGCCGGGCACATCAAGAGCCGGGTAGGTGGTGTCTTCCCGGAGATTTCCGCCGGGATATAAAAAACCAGGGTATATACTTTTAAACGAAATGAATTCTATACTGCAGTGCCCGGCCATTGCACGGGTAAATTCATAACAATAGCTGCTAAGGGCGCGAATCGGCGGAAGTGTTCCCAGAACGGCAACCGTGTGGGGGCCTCTGGACGGTGTTGTTGTCAAACCGTGCTCATCCTTACTTCAAATCCTTGTTGGACTCCATGTCAAACCACATGGCAAAAAGGGTAAACTGGCTGCCACTCATGAAGGAAAAAAGCATGGCCAGGGTGTTGATGGTCGGGACATGACCAGTGATAGCCCAGACATATACCATCCGGATAAAGAGCACCAGCATGACCAGGTAAAAAAACGCGCCCAGGGCATAAAAGAAAATCAGGGGGTGAAAGTCCCGGATCACGGATTTTTGTCTCATTTTCGCAACTTAATAACTGAATCAAAGATTATTGATCTGCTTAGCCATGCTGCGGCAAGTAAGCGGGGCCAGGA
>CAZVFQ010000221.1:0-1828 GCA_964626455.1 uncultured Desulfobacteraceae bacterium
CTGCCCCAGAACCGTTGGGATGAGTTCGGATACCGTGGGGTGAATGTGTACGGCCCTTTGAATCACAGTGTATGGGGCGTTGGCATACATGATATCGGTAATCTGATGGACCGCTTCGTCTCCGCCCACCCCGAGAATGGCTGCGCCGAGAATTTTTTCAGTTTCAGCATCAACCAGGATTTTTATAAATCCCCTGGTCTCTCCCTTTGCCCGGGCCCTGTTTACCATGGTCATAGGTCTTTTGCCGACAAGCGCCCGCCGGCCGGATTTCCGGATTTGCGCTTCTGTCATTCCCACCCGGCCCAGCGGCGGATCAGTGTAGAGTCCATAGGTCTCGATTCTGTCTGTGACACGCCGGGGATCGTTGTCAAGCAGATTTGCAGCCGCGATTTCAGAGTCATTATAAGAGGTATGGGTAAAAGCCCCCCTGCCGTTGCAGTCGCCCAGCGCCCAGATGCCTTCCACGCCGGTACGCAGCTGATCGTCCACCACGATATACCCCCGTTTGTCCAGATCCAGTCCGGCCTTATCACATCCCAGATCATCGGTGTTCGGCCTGCGCCCAACTGCTACCAGTAAATGCGATCCCGTGGTCTGCCGGCTGCCGGTTTTGCAGTCGAGCTGAACCGCAACTCCGTCAGCGTGTTTTTTTACTCTTATGCATTCGGCGTTAAAGCGGATTTGCACACCCTCGCCTTCGAGGATTTCGCGGACAGCATCAGAAACATCCTCGTCTTCCCTGCCTATCAAACGGCCGCCTTTTTCAATCACCGTCACCCTGCTTCCGAATCTGCGAAACATCTGGGCGAACTCTATGCCAACGTAACTGCCCCCGATAATGATCAGGTGATCAGGAAGGAAATCAACCTGCATCATCGAGGAATTGGTCATGTGATCAACATCTGCAAGACCGGGTATGTCTGGCACAAGTGCACGGGCTCCTGTATTGATAAATATTTTCTCAGCAGCAAGGCTTTCATTGCCGACCCTGACCGTGCGGGAGTCCTCAAAGCGTGCATGCCCCTTGTAGACCGTCAGGTTGGCAATATCTTTCATCCACTGGGGTACCTGGTCATTTGACGTGCCCACAATAGCATCTTTGCGGGCTTTGACCTTTTTCATATCCACCTGCACCGATCCGCTGACATCCACCCCGTAATCCGCAGCATGTCTTGCAATGTGTGCGGCCCTGGCGCTTGCGATCATGGTTTTGGTGGGAATGCACCCCGTATTAACGCAGGTGCCGTAGAAAAGGTGCCGTTCAATAATGGCAACCCGGTATCCGGCTTTTGTCAGCCGGACTGCCAGGGCGGGGCCGGCCTGGCCTGTGCCGATGATAATGGCGTCGAATTGTGCCATATTTTCCTCCATTGATCCTGTAATTATCGGTAAAAAATTATAATCCCCTGCCAAAGAGCCTGTTTGCCGGGATTTGACACTAACGGGGCTGTATGCTTAATTTTAAGAATAATTTAAACCAACGGCAAAAAATTGCTTCAAATAATCATCTTGTCTGTCTGGGATGCGTGGATACAAATGAAGGCGTTATACAGTAGGTATCAATACCTTTGAAGACCAGGCGGATACGGAAAAATCTGCCAGGGTTACCGGGACCGAACTGATACGACGCAGAAGCGGTTTTTAGGATACGGGAAAAGTGTCGCCAGTCTCAATCCCGCCTTTTTTCCATTAAAAGGCAGGCTTCCCTGCGGTGACAGATACCCGGGACAAAAATTTCATTGCCCTCCACTCTAAACACGATGCGATAATCGCCGACTCTGAGCTTCCGGTAGTTTTTCAGCGTTTTGCGCAATGGCTCTCCGTATTC
>CAZVFQ010000222.1:0-1811 GCA_964626455.1 uncultured Desulfobacteraceae bacterium
CATTCTTCGAAATTGCGCAAGCCTTGATCTTGAACTTTTTACGGCGCCATCTAAATTCAGACTTTTTACAAGTGCATCAGGGTTAAAAGTCAAAAAAATCCCCGGCCCTGACAATTTCCGGGCCGGGGATAAAAAACGCACGCATCATGCAGCCAGGGTCATGGCATTTTCCGCTGCATTGCGGATCTCCTCCGGGGTAAACGGCTTGTGCAGGTAGTCAAAAACCCCGAGCCGTGCACTTTCCTTTGCGCTTTCAATACTGGCATAGCCTGTGATAATTATCACCTTGGCTTCGGGCACATGCTGTTTTACTGCTTTTAGCATTTCCATGCCCTTAACTCCCGGAATTTTCAAATCAAGCAAAACCAGATCGTAGGATTTTGCCTGGATAGCTTCAAGGGCTTCTTCTTTTGAGACTGCCTGGTCAACCTCATAGCCCTCTTTTGCCAGAATTTTTCTGATATTTTTGGTGATATACGGTTCATCATCAATGACCAGGATGTTTTCACCCGCCCCGCGCTGCGGAAACTCAATTACTTCGGCATCTGTTTTATCCTGTTTTTCCTGCATCATCTGCCGGGTTCGCTCCTTTAGCTCCTCATAGGGCATGAAGGCAAATTCCCCGTGCAGGTTGCTGACATATTCAGGGCCTGTAAGGGCTACGACCTCGTCATAATTAAACGGCATGTCAACACCGATGAGTTTTTTTACATCCGGACCTTTGCCTGCTTTACCTTTTTTGGACTTTTTCTGGGGGCATTCCTGTTTTTTTAACCCTGCCTTGCAGGTTTTACCCATTTTTTTGAAGATATCGCATACCATCTGCCCCATTTCGCAGTAATGTTCCGGCTTTTTGACTTCCACCACCGGCATGTCTGAACGGCTGAGGTTATCTACATAATCCTCGCCAGTATACTTGGCCACTTCATCAGGATCAAAGGGCAGATCAACACCGATTGTCTTGATATACTCCTTTACTTCCTCGGGCACCTGAGCCTCGGCAAGCTTTTCTGAAACCGCAAGATTAACGGTTTCGCGAAGCTCCTCCGGGGTAAACGGCTTGGTAATGTAATCCAGGGCGCCGAGTTGAATAGCTTTGACAGCAGTATCCGTGGAAGCATAAGCGGTCATGATCAGGGCTTTTGTGGAGGGGGCTTGGCTTTTGACCCGTTTTAAAAGCTCCAGGCCGTTCATGTTGGGCATGACCATGTCGGAAATAACCAGAGAAAAAGAATCCCCGGCCATCTTTTCCAAAGCCTCCTGGCCGCTCCGGGCCAGTTCCACCTCGAAATCGTCTTTAGTCAGAATCTTTTTAACATTATCGCAAATATTTTTTTCATCATCGACTACAAGAATTTTTTGCTTATCAGTCATTTCAGCCTCCTTTTTTTATCGGGCTTATCTGCCCTGTTAAATTTTGTTTTCTTTATTTGTTTAAGCGGTCAATTGTATCTTTTATTTTTATCCGCCTTTGTCTTTATACAATGCAGGTTATATGCCATAACGCATGAAAATTATAACTATTTAAATTATATAGGAATAAATATAACCGCTAAAACTACGCACACCTTTAAGTGTAGTTTTAACGCATGCACTGAATAGTATGTGAAATTCCCCCGGGGTGCAGCACAACGCAGATATTGGATTTTCTAAAAAGCCATTAAATCTGAATTATTGCCGAAGGCGGGAAGAATTCAGGAGGGTTGTATAAAAAAAATATGCAGGTGTATATTTGTCTAAATATAAAGTGACGGTTTCGTAAAAAGCTTCTAACCTCATTTGAGGTTTTTACAGGAAGGAAGCCCTGCGGT
>CAZVFQ010000223.1:0-1707 GCA_964626455.1 uncultured Desulfobacteraceae bacterium
TTTAGTGCTTTTCATTGCCATTGCCTCCCTTGCCTTTAGGTTTATCCAGTGCGGGACAAACAACACTTCTTAAACTTTTTGCGGCTTCCGCACGGGCATGTTTCATTACGACCAACTTTTGGAAATGTTCTTTTGTAAGTTTGAATTTTAGGAACTAAGCATTCCCAAGGGTCATGTGCTCGATATAATTCATAAGTGTTTATCAATGCCTCAGGTGGCTCTTGTTGCATTTTCGGCCTCCTTTTATTTATCCAGTGCGCGGGGACGCGCCTTCCTATGGTGCAACGCCTTTTTCCCAGAGGTATGTTTGAGGACCGTCTTCTCCATCCTCGTACTCTTTTACCCACTCCTGATAGTCTGCAGCCAAAATTCTTACCAGCTGATCCAGTAGCCATTGCTTATGATGCGATCCGTCTATTCCTCCGTACTCGCCGATTAAGTTAAGCGATTCTTTAATTATTTGCCTGTCATGGCTGCTCTCCCCGTTCAACCACGCCACCCGCCTGGCAGCGCTTTCCTTGTCTGCGTGATCGCTCTCCGGTATCCATGCTCCGTCTGGCGCGTAAAATCCGACTGTCCACAATCCTGGCTCTGATTCAATATAAACGTACATCTTGCCCCTCTTTATTTATTTAGTGCGGGAGAAAAATTTATTAAAATCCTTGAAACTCAGGCATAGCATCAAGGTCTCGTTGATACATTTCTGTAATTTCGACTTGATAAATTCCTTCATCCCAATCTTCCATACTCGCAAGCACCACTTTAATGTCAGTATCAATCATAGTTGAGCCGTTATGGGTGATCTTCACCACTTTAATTTTGTCGTTATAATGCTCACAGTTTTTGTGATGCTTGTCTGTAAACGGCTGCTGCTCTGCTCTGCACCAGTTAATACATTCACAAAATTTTGTATTATTCACAGCGCCCTCCTTTTTTCTCCATCCCGATCATCTTGTTGACGTCAACAAAATGATCAACTTGCTTGGTTATTGACATTTACACAGCCTTCGCAGTTACCCCTGCACCTGCAGCAGCGGGCATGTTTGCTTTGACCAGGGCGCAGGCATTGGGAGGGCAGACGCTGTTGCCCACCAGCCGGACCTGGTCTTTTTTGGTGATTTGCCTGCCTGTGTCGGGGTTGATGATATTGATCTGGTAGTCGTCCGGAAATCCCTGGGCCGCGAACAGCTCGTGAGGCTGAAGCATACGCATACCGATGTCGGCAATGACGTACGGCAGGCCGTGGACCATGACCAGGCCAAAGCGGTCCTGGGTGGTGATGGTGTGCAAGGGCTCATTGATCCGGGGATCTTGATCCGTGCCGTAATACTTGAGCAGGAAGGCCCGGACTTCGCCAACATGATTGCCGCCGGATGTGATGGTCGGCATGGGATCAGCGATTGCCTGGCCGTGCCTGCAGGTTCCGCGCAGCTTGAGCAGATGGGATGTAACCAAAGCGGACTTGCCGCCCCCACCTGACGTAACAGTTCCAAGCGGCGCGCTGGCGGGGCTGCCAATAGAGTTGCCGAACTGCCTTTGAATATGAGGAACCACCAGAGCAAACCTGTTCTCCGTGCTTTGAGTTGGAATCGGCTGGTTTATGTTGCAGCCCCGAAAATAATTTTCTCCCTTTCTGGTCGGTCCATAATAACTGACAATAAATGGCTCGGGGTTGTCGATAACGTACCTCTTGACGCCCTCAAATAT
>CAZVFQ010000224.1:0-1642 GCA_964626455.1 uncultured Desulfobacteraceae bacterium
TGCAAAAGCCCATGATTGACAAATTCCTGGACTTCCTGGTTGGTTGCTTCCCGGTATGTTTGGCTCAGATTGATGATCATTCTCAGTTTATGGAAACTCTTAAACTTGATAAGCCCGTTTTCTATGATGGCGGTTATGCTGGTATCAAGGGTGAAGGCCTCGTTATCCAGGCGGCGGAATGTGTTGCCGGCCTCAAGGAGCGCAAACTTTCGGCTCAAAATTTGTCCTGCGGAAAAATTTTGGATCAGCACAGTCCCGGCAGGACTTTCTCTGCCAGCCGGCACAAAGAGAGCTCTGATATTTTCATCTGCCAGGCGGCCTGTATCAATGAGAGGAAGGCTTGCCGGGCTTGAGGAAACAGCAGTGGTGAAAATTGAAGCCTCTTCGGGCAGATCGAGCACCAGCATCTCTTCCGGCTCCGGTTTCCAGGCGCCGTCAAAAGGCACTTCACTGGTCACGCCGCTTCTAAAAAATTCCTCCTGCTGATCAAAAAGCCGCACTACCTCGCCATTTACTGCCCTGTTCAACGGCACTCTTTTGGCTACAAGGCCGTCAGCAGTCCGGCAGGCGGCATACAGGTTTCGCGGCATTACTGATCCTCCTCATCAACCACAATATACTCGGTCAACAACACCACGCTGCTTATCTGGGATGCATTGCGCAGCTGCTTCCGGGTAATCAGGACATAGGTGACGCCCTCGGGCGTGCCCACTTTATAAAAGTGTCTGCCCAGAAGGCCGAGCAAGGGGTTAAAATGATAATTATATCCAGTGGCGACAACCGCTCCGAAAACGATGATCACCGGCAATGCGATTTCCCAGTTTACCTCATCCAGGGGAGATGTAAAAAGGGGCATGAGGTAAAGGAGCAAAAAGGCGAAGTTTTCCCTGTCCGCGGCTTCCACGGATGTGACCTTGAAGGAAATGGGCTCAAATTTCTTGACAGAATAACGCACAATATATTCAGCCAGAAAAACAAGGACGCCGCAAGTAAGAATCAAGGAGACCGGTAGCATGAACCCGCCGGTCCGCCAGCATACCCATGCGTATGTCAGCAGCACCGGAGCCAGGGCCGTGCTGGTCAAAATCAATCTGGCAAAAACGCTTAGCATATCATTCCGTTGTATGCACTTGCATTATAAGAAGTTCCGGATCAACTGTTTTTATCATTACCCTTTTTCAAAAAAGCCACCAGATGAAAGCCTGTCTTTTCATCGGCAATCCGGTGATTACGCCAGATATCTTTCCATGCGAAACGCATGAAGGGTTTTATTTCCATGCTGAACAATTTGTTGCTTAAAAGGCGCGTAAAAAAGCCATACCACCATGGCCTTGAAAACACGTATTCTATTTCGACGATCTGCAGATCAACCCCACTTTGCTGCAGCTGCTTTTCCAAAAGCTCTTTTGTGTAATGCCTGTAATGCTTTTTGTTTAAAGGCAGCACAGTCGTGGGCACGGAAATGATAACCAAACCGTTATTATTTACTCGCTCGAATAGTGCTTTGAAAAATCCTGTCAAATTATTCTCGGGGACATGCTCGATCACCTCTATAGCCGCTACAATGTCAAACTTTTCTTCGATATCTGCACGGTCATTTGGTTCTCACGAAAAACATCATCGATAACAACTAAGTAAACTT